>DASYUA010000067.1:0-2177 GCA_036001665.1 Tepidisphaeraceae bacterium | reverse complement strand
GGGCGGGGCGGGATGATCGTGGGGTCGGTCATTCTGGTGGCGGGGGCGGGGTTGATTGGGTTGACGTGGGTGATGAATTGGGGGGAGTTGAAGACGTATCCGCTGGTGATTGGATTTGGGGGTGTGTGTCTGGGATTGAGCCTGATGCTCAATGGGGCGATCGACTGGATGAGGGGGAAGTGAGATGAGAATCCTGCTGTGCATTTTGATGCTCCTGCCGGCGCGGGCGATGGCGGCGGTGGAGGTGACGTTGCCGCTGGCGGGGTATTGGCGGCCGGGGAGGTATGTGCCCGTGCGGGTGGAGGCGAGGGAGGCGGGGACGGTTGTGGAAATCGGGGGTGAGGGAGTGGTGAGGACACGATTGCCGCTGGCGGATGGTCGGGCGGATGTGATTGTGCCGCTGCTGGTGATGAGCGAGCCGGGGGGAATTGGCGGCCGGGCGTGGCGGCAATTGGGACCGGAGCAGCGATTGGTGGGGTTTACTACGATTGACATACCGTTTGCGCAGGGGTTGTTTCCGGGGGATTCGATTGTGCCGATCCAGCTTGCGGCGGCCGATCCACTGCCGGGGGCGGCGGTGGCGTGGGAGACGCTGGATGCGGTGGTTTTGGATAACACGGTGGCGAATATCCCGGAGCAGAAATTGCGGGAGCTGGGGAGTTGCGGGGTGATCGTGGCGCGGCGGCCGGGGGAGGTGAATCGGCCGAATATCATTGGCCCGCGGGCGGCGGCGGAGGATTTGGCGGCGTTTGCGCCGGTGCAGGGATGGGCGGCGGATTGGCCGAAGGCGTTTCGCAGGGGGGTGTTGTTATGCGCGGTGGCTTTTTCGATTGTGGCGCTCGGTGTGGGGTTGATGAGGTTTCGGCATAGCGCGGTAGTGCTGGTTTTGTTGTGCGCGGGGGCGAGCGGGGGATTGTGGATGTGGTGGAGGAGCCGGCCGGCGGTGTTGACCCGGTGCGGGGCGATTGTGTGTCGCGATGGGGCGCTGGCGCAGCGGGATTTGTGGGTGTACCAGGCGACGGCGAGTGGGTCGGATTCGCGGATGTCGTGGGCGGAGGTGATGCGGCCGTATTTTGAGTCGAGGATGGATCGGGATGCGATGCGGCCGGTTTTGGTTTGCGGTGAGGATGGGATGCCGCGGGAATTTGAGTTTCATTTGATGGTGGGACAGAAGGTGGGGTTTTTGATGAGGTCAATTGTGGCTGCGCCACAGGGGGCGTTGCGCGAGCAGGTTTCATCGCCGCTGGAGCGGCTGGCGAAGCGGATGTATTTGCGGGAGGGTGTGAAGGTGGTGGGGGAGTCGGATTCGATGTTGCGATTGGAGCTGCCGAAGTACGGGGAGCAGTGGCCGACGGTGGTGATCGAGGCGCAGAGCAAATGAACCGTATAATTCCGGTCATGGCTGATTTGAGGGCGCAATTGCAGGAGCTGTTTGGGCTGGAGGATTTTCGGCCGGCGCAGCGGGAGGTGATTGAGGAAGTTTTGGGCGGGAGGGATGTGCTGTGCGTGATGCCGACGGGGGCGGGGAAGTCGCTTTGTTATCAGTTGCCGGCGGCGGTGGGTGGGGGGCTTTCGATTGTGGTTTCGCCGCTGATTTCGCTGATGCAGGACCAGGTGCAGCAACTGCGGGATGAGGGGTTGGCGGCGACGGTCATTAACAGCACGCAGACGGCGGCGCAGCAGCGGGAGGTGATGGCCGAGGTGGAGGGGGGATGGGAGGGGTTGTTGTATGTTGCGCCGGAGCGGTTTTGGCAGCCGAATTTTGTGGCGCGGCTGGCGAAGCTGAAGCCGAAACTGCTGGCGGTGGATGAGGCGCACTGCATCAGCACGTGGGGGCATGATTTTCGGCCGGAATATGCTCGGCTGGGAGAAGTGCGAAAGATGCTGGGGGAGCCGCCGACGATTGCGCTGACGGCGACGGCGACGGAGGATGTGAGGAGCGAGATTGTTGAGAGGCTGGGTCTGAGGCGGCCGAAGATTTTTATCACGGGGTTTGATCGGCCTAATTTGCGGTATGAATCGATCAGGGCGAAGAAGGATAAGAAAAACGCGGAGCTGGCGCGGCTGCTGAAGGAGGAGAAGGGGAGCGGGATTATTTATTGCTCGACGAGGAAGTCGGTGGATGAGGTGGCCGGGTATTTGCGGCAGGCGATGAGCGATCGGAAGGTGTTCGCATA
>DASYUA010000066.1:0-1602 GCA_036001665.1 Tepidisphaeraceae bacterium | reverse complement strand
CGTGGGGGAGTCGGGGGGACGGCGGCTGAAGCCGCCCCTACGGGAGATATGGGAGATATGGAGGTGGGGGATCTTGCGCGGGGGGGCGAGTGGGGGGACGGGGTGTCAGGGCATGGTGAAGTCGGCGACTTTGATTTGTTTGAAGGGTTTGGCGGAGACGTGGCCGTCGAGGTAGCAGATGTTGCAGAGGCCGCGGTGGCGTTTGTCGTCGAGGACGCGGACGTCGGGGCCGCCGGGGAGGTGGTCGGGGTGCCAGACGTCGTGGCGGACGAAGCTGTCGGTGGAGCGATTTTTGTTGGCGTCGAGGAAGAGGATGACCTCGGCGGAGTTGCGGACGGAGGTGATGCGGAGCATGGTGCTGCGGCCGCCGTAGGGGGCGTTTTTGCGTTCCCAGCCGTTGATGACGAAGTCGATGGGCTGGCGATCGACGGGGAAGACGGGGCACTGGTACCACTCGATGCGGGCGTAAAAGGAGACAGCGCTGAGGTCGTAGGCGGCGGAGTACATCATGCCCATGGGAGCGGGAGGGAGGGCTTTTTTCATGTTGCGGGAGAGGAGGTCGATCCAAGAGGGCATGAGGGGATTGCCGTAGTCGCAGTTGCGGGGGATCCAGCCCTTGTTGTCGTAGGCGTATTGGAAGGCAACCTGGCCGAGAGTACGGAGATTGGAGGCGCATTTGAGGCGGTTGGCCTGGGCTCGGGCGGCGGCGAGGGTGGGGAGGAGGATGGCGATGAGCAGGGCGATGATGGCGATGACGACGAGGAGCTCGACGAGGGTGAAGGCGGATTTGGGATTGCGGTGGCGCTGCATGTGATCGAGAGAGAGAAGTGACAGGAAATAGATAACAGATTGGAGAGGAGGAGGCAATGGGAAAAGGTCATGTGGTGAGTTCCTGAAGTGGGTGGGGTTCATGGAGTGGGGGAGGTTCATCAGTGGGAAGTGGGGGAGCGGGTTGGGTGCGATGAAGATGTTTGGGGGGTGGTGCGTTTTTGGGGTTTTCTTCATGCCGCGGACGCGGGGGGAATACCCGGCGGCACCACCGACTCCAAATCCACCAGATCCTGCCCCGTCGCCCCCCGCACCCTCGAAAAGCCGGTGAGTTAACGTCACCTGCGGTGACTGACTGAAGGAAGAAGGAAGAGGGAGGTGCGCAGAGCGCACCCTATGGAAGGCAATACGGGGGGAGGCGGGGAGGAAGGAGGTGAAGGGGGTGGCGCGAAAAGGGTTTCGCTGGCGGCGCCGGTGGCATTGAGCTAAGCACAAATGCGATTGCCCTCTTTTATGGGAGAAATTGGGGAGTTGAGTGTTTCATGTCGGCCGTCTGGCCGGTAGAGTTGGAGTGGTACACATCGGTCTGATGGAGGCGATTATGAGAGCGGGAAGAATTTTTGGGCTGATTGCTGGCGTTGTTGGTGGGTTGGGATGGTGCGGTGTTGCGCTGGTGCAGGGCGCGCCGAGAATTGTCACGGGGGATGGTGCGGGGTCGCCGGTGGTGAAGCGGTTTGAGGCCGGGGGTGCGGTGGATGGATCGTTTTTGGCGTACACGCCGTCGTTTGATGGGGGTGTGCGGGTGGGGGCCGGGGATGTGAATGGGGATGGGGT
>DASYUA010000065.1:0-58516 GCA_036001665.1 Tepidisphaeraceae bacterium | reverse complement strand
TGTTGGGGGGGCAGCGGACGGCGGTGATGTGGAGGATGCTGAGATGGAGCTCGAGGAGGGAGAGGGCGAGGGTGTCGGAGCCGGTGAGGGTGTCGTAGTTGTCGGTCCGGGTGGTGGCGCGGGGGAGGGGGTTGTTGTTGGTCCAGAATGTTTTGAGGGCGAGGTCGGCGAGGGTGCGGGCGGAGTCGAGGTATTCCTGTTTGGCGGTGGAGCGCCAGGCGGCCAGCTCGAGGCTGATGGCGTGGCCGAAGGTCATGGGCCAGAGCTCGATGTCGTTGGTGGGAGGATTGACGCGGTAGGCGTCGGCGGCGGCGTGGATGAGGTCGCGGAATTTGATGTTGGCGGTGTTCTCGTAGCGGGAGACGCAGAGCATGGCGAGCATGGCGGTGGTAGCACGATGGTTTGGCACGTTCCAGAGAGGCGTGAATTCATTTTTGGCGAAAGCGAAGCCGCTTTGGCCTTTGAGGTCGTGAGGAAGGGCGAGGAAGGCATCGTCTTTGGCCGCGGCGTAGTCGCGGAGGCGCGAGGCGAGAGGCTGGGGGAGGCGAGAAGCTGCGCCGTCGCAGTCGATGGCGATGGAGAGCATCTCGGCGGGGGTGGAGGTGGATTGAACATGGTCGAAGCTGTCGAGGTAGCTCTCGGCCATCCGCTGGAAACGGGTTTCGCGCATCGATTGATAGGCGCACGCGAAGGCGCGGATGCCGAAGGCGGTGTATCGAGCGTTTGGGCCTGTGCCGGTTCGCAGGACAAATTTTTTGGAGAGATCGGGCTCCAGCTCGAGTGATTTTTCCCAGAGCATCCAGGGGCGGAGAGTGTCGCGGGCCTCGATGGTTTCGCGAACGGTTTCATCGGTCAAGACGTTCCAGGTATCGCCACCGGCGACGAGAAAGGCGCGGATTTCCCTTTCTGCGGCGTCGCGATAGATGGGTTTGCCGGAAAGCTCGCTGAGGGTGTAGAGGATGCGGACGAGATTTTGATCGAGGCGGGCGTTGGCGATGGGGTAGTTGGGGATGGCGGAGAGGGTCTTGCGATCGAGGGCGCTGAGAAGGAAGCCGGTTTGGCCGGTGCCGTAGGTATCGCGGCCGTGTTTGAGCATGGCGTCGGCGTAGCCATAGACGATGGCGATGTAGGGGGATTTGGGGACTTCGGCGGCGAAGCTCGGGCTGGATAGAGCGAGAAGAGAGAGGAATGTGGAAAGCAGTTTTTTCATCGGTCGATGGTGTTGGGGGGAATGGGGATGGTGAGTTGGTTGAGGGTGGCGTGGAGTTCGAGGAGGGAGAGGGCGAGGGTGTCAGCGCCGGTGATGGTTTCGTAGTGGCCGGTTTTGAGGGAGGCGCGGGGGAGGGGATTGTCCTGCCAATAGAGTTTTATGGCCAGGTCGGCGAGGCGCTGGGCTTGATTGAGATATTTCGCATCGTTGGTGAAGCGATAGGCAGCGCATTGGGTGCTGATGGCGTGGCCGAAGGAGAGGGGCCAGGCGTCGAGGTCTTCTTCGGGGACGGAGTCTTTGTATTTGTCGGCGATGGAGATGATATGGGCGCGGTAGGCGGGGTTTTGGGTTTGCTGGTAACGGGCGAGGCAGAACATGGCGGTGGAGGATTGAGTGCCTGCGGAGTAGCCGGTTTGCCAGAGAGGAGCTTGCGGGGATTTGGGGTTTTGGAGGTCGGGGAGGATGAGGTCATCTTCTTTGGCGGCGAAAGTTTTGAGGCGGGAGGAAAGTGGATCGGGGACGAGGGCGGAGGCGGAGTGGGGATCGAGGGGGCCAATGGTACCGACCTGGGTTCCATCTTTCTGGATGCGCTTGCGCTCGAAGCGGGCGAGGAGGGTTTCGATGGCGGTGAGGAAGGTTTCATCCTGCGTGTGCTTATAGGCGTGGGCCCAGGTAAGAATGTAGAAGCCGGCGTGGCGGGGGAAATCCTTGCCATCGACGGGGCCGTGTTCGAAGTAGGGGGCGTGACGGTCGAAGCCGCCGGTTTTGTGGTTGGCGATCTGATGATTCCAGAGTGCCAGGGCGAAGCGTTTGGATTCGTCGGGGACGAGGTCGTAGCAGCGGTCCCAGAGGACCCAGGGGCGGGCGAACTCGTGCATGGATTCTTCGCCGCCGGAGATGGGTTTGTCGGCGAGGCAATCCCAGGAGAGGTGCTCGCCCCAAGGGAGGAGGTCGGTTTTGGGGGAGAGGGTGTTTTTGAAGAACCAGGTGAGTTCTTCATCGGCGACTTTGGCGTATTTGGAATCGTTGGTGATGGGAGTGAGGGTGTAGAGGATGCGGAGGAGGTTTTGGTCGAGGTGAGGATTGGCGCCGGTCATGGCGCTCCAGGGTTGGCCGGGACGGTCGCCGCGACGGATGCCGGCGGGCGGGGCGGGACGGATGGTGAGGGGGGAGAGGGTGGCGCGGTCGAGGGCGGAGAGGAGGAGGCCGGATTTGATGGGGCCGTGGGTATCGCGGCCGCGGTCGATCATGGTGTCCACGTAGCGACGGACGGTGTCGAGATAGGAGGGTTGATCCTTTTGGGCGGCGAATGTGGGGGAAGTGGAGAGGAGGAGGGAGAGGGATTGGAGGATGAGGAATGGTCGGGTGGACATGCGAAATACACTTTAACATCGAAAGAATGTCCGGCACAGCCGGACCTACGCACTGTGAGGTAATGTCCGGCACAGCGGGTAATGTTCGGCAGAGGCGCGGGGGGCGGAAGATGCGGGTGGTTTTGGCTTTGAGGGGGAGGGCGGAAAGCGTAATATATGAAGCATAGGTGCCGCGCGGAGATGCGCGGGGAGTGGGCGAAACTCACACCTCAAAACCGGGCAGATCAAAGAAAACAGGGAGCGGAGAGATGCGGAAGCGGCCTTTGTTCCGGCAGCGCGCCGGGTTATGTGTACATGGACCGGGCGGGCGCGGTTGGGGAGCGCGCGCTGTGGTGGAACGGATGGAAGAGCGGGTGTTGCTGGCGGCGGGGACTGCGGCGGCGAATGTGTTTGCACAATTCGAGGGGGTGGTGGCCGGGGGACACTCGTCGGTGACGATTCCGATCAGCTTTTCGAGCAGCAATTTCACGTTCAAGGGGGGGAAGGCGGTGCTGGGGGTGCAGGTGGTGGCGGATGCGGGGAGCAAGCTCGATGCGGCGGTGGTGCAGATCCGCGATTCGCGGAATCGGGTGGTTACGCCGATTTTCACGAACTCGAATCTGGCGTCGAAGAAGCAGAGCCTGGCGTTGGCCGATTTTTCGGTGGGGAAATACAAGCTGGTGGTGGCGTCGGAGCGGAACACGAGCGGGGCGTTTTTTGTGAAAGTGTTTCTGGCGGGGGATGTGAATGGGGACCGGCAGGTCAATGCGAACGACGCGAAGACGGTCAAGAAGAACCTGGGGAAGCGAGTGGGGAAGGGTGGGTATTCGGTTTCGGCGGATGCGAATCTGAGCGGGACGATCGATGCGTTTGACGTGGCGCAGGCAAAGGCGAACAACAAGGACAGGACGACGCTGAATCCGCTGTCGCTGGCGGTTGCGCCGGTGCCGGCGCTGACGGCGGTTTTGGCGGATGGGAGTTTTGCCACGGCGAATGCAGCGCTGTCGCTGGGGGGAACGACGCTGAAGAATTTGATGGTCAGTTTGGATAAGGATGGAGATGGATTTGATGATGGGAGCAGCAAGGCGAGCGGCGCGGGGCAGTTTTCGTTGCCGCTGACACTGGCGGAGGGATTGAATTCGCTGCGGGTGCGGGTGGCGGATTCGCTGGGGCAGCAGAAGATGGTGATGGTGAAGGTGACGTTGGATACGGGAGCGCCGACGTTTGCGAATGTGGGGATGGGGAGTGAGTTTCAGGCGCCCGGTGGGCCGGCGGGGCGGACGACAGCGCGGGCGGTGACGATCAGGGGCGTGAGCGAGCCGGGAAGCGTTGTGTCGGCGGGTGGGGCGACGAGCGGGACGGCGGGGGCGAATGGGAGCTTTTCGATTCCGGACGTGGTGCTGGCGATGGGGGCAAATGCGCTGACGATCACGGCGAGAGATCCGGCGGGAAATACAGCGAGCACGCCGCTGAATCTGACGCGCGTGAGTCCGACGGAGGATGGGCAGGTGGTGCTGGATTGGGATGGGGCGCTGCTGGCGGCGATTGAGCTGAATGCGAGCACGCCGCCGGAGGCGTCGCGGGAGATGGCGATCGTTCACGCGGCGATTTATGACGCGGTGAACGCGATCGATCGGGCTTCGGGGTTTCTTTTTGTCAGCTCACCGGTGGCGACGGGGGCATCAGCGCAGGCGGCGGTGGCGGCGGCGGCGCATTGGACACTGAGTTACCTTTTTCCCGCGCAGACGGCGACGTTTGATGCGCTGCTGGAGAGCTCGCTGGCGGCGATTGTCGATGGGGAGGCGAAGACGGATGGGATTGCACTGGGGCAGTCGGTGGCGGATGCGATGCTGGCGATGCGTGAGGATGATGGAGCGAGCAATTACGTGCCGTATACGTCGGGGACTGCGCCAGCGGAGTGGCAGCCGACGGCGGCGGGGTTTGGGCCGGCGATGCTGGCGAATTGGGCGACGTTGACGCCGTTTGCGATGGATAGTGATGAGCAATTTCGGCCGGAGGGGCCGCCGGAATTGGGGAGTGTTGAATACGCGGCGGATCTTAATGAGGTGAAATTGGTGGGGAAGAGCGATAGCGGCGCGCGGACGGCGGAGCAGACGGCGATGGCGCGGTTTTGGTCGGATGGGGGTGGGACGGTTACGGCGGCGGGGCATTGGAACCAGATTGCGGGGAAGCTGGCGGATGACCAGAACCGGACGCTGTTTGAAATCGCGCGGATGTTTGCGCTGCTGGATGTGGCGATGGCGGACGCGGCGATCGTGGCGTGGGATGCGAAGTATGCGTTTAATTTTTGGCGGCCAGTGACGGCGATTCGGGGGGCGGATGGGGATGGGAATGAGCAGACGGCGGGGAATGAGACTTGGCTGCCGATGATGGGTACGTCGCCATCGCCGGAATATGTGTCGGAGCAGAGCGTGTTTGGGGGAGCGACGGCGGCGGTGCTGGGGTCGATATTTGGGGACGGTGTGGCGTTTACGGCGACGTCGCCATTTCCCGGGAGTTCGGCGCGGACGTTTGCGAGTTTTGGGGCGGCGGCGCAGGAGACGGCGGATAGCCAAATTTATGGGGGAATTCAGTTCCGCAGCGCGACGGAGGATGGGCTGGCGGCGGGAGAGAGTTTGGGGCAGTTGGTTTTGCAGAAGTTTGGCGATGGCGCGGATACGGCCGCGCCGACGGTTTGGTTTGCGACGGTGAAGGGGGCGGTGAAGACGAATATTACGATTTCGGGACGGGTGGGGGATGCGCTGTCGACGGTGACATCGTTGCAGGCGCGGGTTGACAATGGAGTGGCGGGGAATGTGAGTTTTGATGTGGGGGGGAATTTTACGTTCAATACGAATTTTGCGCTGAATGGGTCGGCGGATGGGGTTCACACGATTCATTTTGTGGCGAGAGATTCGGCGGGGAATGTTTCGGGGCAGATTGATTTTGGATTTAGGCTGGATACGAAAGTGCCGACGATCAGCCTCGGTGCGCCGGGGGCGGGGGCGGCGATTGGCGCGGGGACGAAGCTGAGCGGGACAGTGAATGGTACGGGATCGGGCGTGGTGGGGCTGAGCTGTGCGATTGATAACGGGGTGGCGATTCCGGTGAGTTTTGGGGGCGATGGGGCGTTTGAGGAAGGGCTGAATTTGTCGGCGCTGGCAGCGGGGGTGCATGTGTTGAAGGTGACGGCGACGGATGGGGCGGGGAATGTGACTGTGTTGAGCAGGAATGTAACGCTGGGGTCGGTGATCCCGTTGAGGATCACGAAAACTTCGCCCATGGATGGGGCGGTGGACGTGGGGGGGACGGTAAGGCCGAAGGTGGTGTTTTCGCGCGCGATTGATACGACGACGCTGAATTCGAACAACTTTTTTGCCAGCTCGGGTGGGCAGAAGCTGGCGGCGACGATTGTGCCGGGTGGCGATGGGACGTTTGCATTGCTGTTTCTGACGAACCCGATGCCGGATGGATCGGCGGTAGCGGTGACGGTGGATGGATCGACGATTTTTGCGGCCGATTCGACGAAGCTGGATGCGGATGGAAATGGGGTGGCCGGTGGAAAGTTGGAGTTTGGATTTACGACGGTGGGCTTGTCGAGTGTTGCGAATACGGGGTTGCACGGGATTGTGGCTGATCCGGGGCCGGATCTGAAGCCGAATACGTCGGATGATGCGCGGGAGGGGGTGGATGGGGTGCTGGGGACGGCGGATGATATTTATCTGCATCCGCTGGCGGGGGTGACGGTGACGATTTTGGGGAGCGGGCTGACGATGATGACGGGGGCGGATGGGGTGTTTGATTTTGATTCGGCGCCGCCGGGGGACGTGAAGCTGTCGATTGACGGGAACACGAGCAGCCCCGCACCGACGCAGTTTTATTTTCCCGAGATGGTGATGGATTTGATGGTGAAGGTGGGGGCGGACAATACGGTGATGGCTTCGATGGCGGAGTTCGCGGGGTTTGGTGAATCGACGATTCAGGGGGTTTATCTGCCACGGATTGGGAGATCGGTGTTGAAGGCGGTGGGGGCGAGCGGGACGACGACGATCGGGGTGGATGCGGCGGCCGCGCCGGAGTTGACGCCGCAGCAGCGAGGGATGTTGAGTATTGAGGTGGCGGGTGGGAGCCTGGTGGCAAGGGATGGATCGAAGATGAGCGGTGGAGAGGTGGGGATCAATACGGTTCCGCCGGAGCTGATGTGGGGGATGCTGCCGCAGGGAATTTTGCAGGACACGTTTGATTTCACGGTGCAGGCACCGGGGGTAAGCGAGTTCGATACGCCGGTAGCGGTGACGTTTCCGAATGTGTTTGATGCAGCGCCGGGGACGAAGTTGAATTTTCTGTCGTTTGATGATGCGAGCGGGAGGGCAGTGATCGAGGGGACGGCGACGGTTTCGGCGGATGGATTGTCGGTGAGGACTGAGGCGGGGCAGGGAATTACCCATCCGGGGTGGCATGGATTAGCGCCGCCGGGAGGAACAGTTTTCTCGGGCGGTGCGCCGCCAATGCGGGGGAAGGATTATATCGCCATCAAAATTGACAATGGATCGCCCCTGCGCACCACCAGCGACGACGGCGGCCACTTCTCATTTTTCGTGGCGCCCGACAAACAATACGAGATGACGATTTTTGATCCGGCCACGGGGTTGGTCAGCCATAGCACGGGGATTACTCCGGCCTCGGGAAAGAGCGCTGACGTCACCGGCGCCCTGGTGTTCAACGCGAGCGTGCAGATTGACTCGGATTTTGACGGCTTGCCGGATGACATCGAACTGGCAATTGGAACTAATGCGAACAGGGCTGATTCGGACGGAAATGGAATTAACGATTCTGTCTCGATCGAGGAAGGACTCGATCCAAATGCAGGAAGAGCGTTCCCGACCGGAGTGATTGCTTCTCTCTCATTGAGCGGTGAGGCGAAGGATGTGATTATCGTCCCTGCCTCAAGACAGATTGCCTATATAGCTACGGGTTCGGGGGGATTGGCGATTGTGGATGTGTCGCAGTTCGATCGGCCGATTGCGCTGGGGCAGATCGATCTGCCGGGGGATGCGGTGTCGGTGGGGGTGGATACGCGGCTGCACATCGCGGCGGTGGCCAGCGGGGCGGCGGGGTTGCAACTGGTGAACGTGGCGGATGCAGAGCGGCCGGTGCTGCTGCAAACGATCGGGACGAATGCGCGGGCGGTGGCGGTGGTGGATGGGATTGCGTATGTGGCGGGGAGCGGCGGGCTGATATCTTATGACCTGATCACTGGAGAGCAGTTGCAAGTTTTGCCGCTGGGCGGGGGCGCGGTTTCGATGGCGGTCGAAGGGTCGCTGATTTACACGATGGACTCGAGCAACCGGCTGCGGGCCATCGACATCAGCGGGCCAGAGATGATGGCGCGAGGGTCGCTGGTGATGCCGGAGGGCGGGGGGCGGATTTTTGTGGGGAACGGGATTGTTTATGTGGCGGCGTCGAGCAAGAGCAATGGCGGCTTTGGCACGGTTGACGTGAGTGATCCGGATAATCTGGTGCTGATCAGCGGGTCGGATGTTGCGGCGGATACGGGGGTGGCGGGGACGGCGATCGCGGCCAATGGATCGGGGCTGGCGATCATGGTGGGGACGTTGAATTTCGCTTTTGGGGGGAATACAGCGCTGGACTTGTTCGACACATCTGATTTGACGAACACGGCTGGTTTTGTGACGCGGGTAAATCTGCCGGCAGCGCCGAACGCGGTGGCGATCGCGTCGGGGATTGCGTACGTGGCGGATGGGACGGGGGGATTGCAGGTGGTCAATTACGCTGCGTTTGATAACCAGGGAGTTGCGCCGACGGCGATGCTGGAGTCGCTGGCGGCTGATGCGCAGTCGGGGACGGCGGGGTTGCAGGTGGTGGAAGGAACCACGGTGCACCTGAAGGGGACGGTTACGGATGATGTGCAGGTGTGGTCGGTGGAATTGCTGGTCAATGGGCGGGTTGTGGCGAGCGATGGGTCGATGCCGTTTGATCTGAGCGTGAAGCTGCCGAGGATTGCGGCGGGGAGTTCGACGGTTATTGCGCAGCTTCGGGCGACCGACAGCGGGGGTAACAGCACGCTGTCGAATGTCATCACATTTAATCTGATTGCAGATACGGTTGCGCCGACGATTGTGAGCATCAATCCCCCCGCCGGGGCGACGCGCGGGCCCAGTTCGCGGAGCGTGCGGGTGAACTTCTCGGAGATGATGGATGAGGCGACGCTGACGACGCAAAACATCCGGCTGCTGGATGCGGCAAACCACGTGGCGACGCCAATTGATTTGCAAACGCGGCGGGATGCGCGGGGCGTGCAGGTTAGTTATGACGAGTTGGAGAGCGGCACGTATCAGGTCGTTATCAATGCGCCGGCGATCAAAGATGGGGCAGGAAATGCGCTGGGCGGTGCGAATGTGACCAGTTCGTTTTCGATTGCGTGCGGGACGATCATCTGGATCAACAACGGCGGGGGCGATTGGGCCGAGGCTGGCAACTGGGACCTGGGCCGGATTCCCGATGCGAGTGACGATGTTTGTATCGACGTGGGCAGCGCGGCGACGATTACACACTCCAGCGGCGCGGACACGATCCGGGGGTTGCGTTCGAAGAGTGCGTTTGCGCTTTCCGGAGGGACGCTCACGATTACGAATCAGGGGATTTTCAGCGATGCGCTGACGCTGAGCGGAGGGACGCTCGATGGGGCGGGGACGGTTACGGCGAACAAGAATGTGACGTGGTCGGGGACGCTTCTTGAAGGGCCGGGAGTTAGCACTTTTGGCACTTCGGCGACAGTCGATGTGCCGGCGGGAAGTTCTCCGGCGATCAGCTCGCGGACAGTCAATGTGAATGGAACGCTCAATCTCGCATCATCGGCGACGATGTCTGGGAGCGCGGTGGTCAACAATGGCGGGACGCTCAATCTCATCGGTGATGTCGGATTTGCGGAGGCGGGTGGAACACCGGCGATCAACAACTCGGGGGTTTTTGTAAAGGCCAGCGGCGCGGGGACGGGCACTATTGGCGTGGCGTTCAACAACAGCGGAACGACGACGGCGTTGGGTGGGATACTGAGCCTTTCGTTGGGCGGGAGCACGAGAGGGAGGATGACGGCGGCGGCGGCGGCGGCGATTGGGCTCAATAGCAGCGCGTTTGCGATCAATGGGGGGGCGATCTTCACGGGGGCGGGGATGATTCGGGCGAGCGCGGGGACGATTAGCGTGAATGCGGCGGTGCGGGTGTCGAATTTGACGATTGAGGGCGGTTCGCTGGTTGCGCCGACGGGAGCATCGCTGACGATCGGTGGGGGCCTCGCCTGGACGGCGGGGACGATTGGCTCGGGGCTGACGGTGAACATCGCCAATAGCGCAACTTTGGCGATAGCGGGAAATGCCGGGAAGGGAATGACGGCGGCGACGATCAACAACGCGGGGACGGCGACGTGGAGTGGAAATGGGGGTGTATTGCCGGCGATGGGATCGGTGTTCAATAATTCGGGAACGTTTTTGATTCAGAACGATGCCGGCTGGAACAACAATGGGGGCGCGGCCTCGAGTTTCAATAATTCGGGAACGCTCACGAAGCAGACGGGAGCGGGGGTGAGCAGTTTTGGCGTGGCATTTAATAATACCGGGACGATCAACGCGTCCACTGGCACGCTGGCCCTGGCCGGGGGAGGTGCGGGGAATGGGACGTTTGAAGCGGCGGGCGGGACGATCACGCTGGGCGGGAGTCAGACGATTAGCGGTGGGGCTGTTTTCGAGGGCGCCGGCTTCACACGAATCGTCGGTGGCACGACGACATTTGCGGGGAATGCAATGGCGCAGAATTTGGCGCTTGAGGGCGGGACACTGGATGGAGTGGGCGCGCTGACCGTGGCCGGTACGTTCAACTGGTCGAGCGGCAATATAGGCGGGAGCGGACTGACACGCGTTCTTGCGGGCGCGGCGTTGAATATCAGCGGAAATACAGCCAAGGTGATCAATGGACGCACGATCACCAATGAAGGCGCTGCGACGTGGAGCGGAACGGGGAATGTGTCGCTTCAAAATGCGTCGATTTTCACCAATGCTGGGACGTTTACGATTCAGAACGATGCGGCGTGGAGCAACGCGGGTGGGGCGAACTCGACGTTCAACAATATGGGGGCGTTCACGAAATCGGCCGGGAGTGGGACGAATACGTTTGGCGTGATATTCGATAACAACGGAAGTGCGACTGTCGGCACGGGCACGCTGCTTCTGGGCAGCGGCGGGTCAAGCAGCGGCACATTCACCACGAATGGGTCGGCCAACATCACATTTGGCGGCAATAGTTACGCGTTCAATGATGGAACGACTCTGGCCGGCGCGGGGATGGTACGCGTGACGGCGGGGACGGTGAGCGTCGGCGGCGCGGTATCGGCGACTAATTTGTCGCTGGAAGGGGGGACGCTGGATGGGGCGGGAACGATCAGCATCAGCGGCACGATCAACTGGAGCGGCGGCACGTTTGCGGGAGCGGGGGTGACGACGGTGGGCAATGCGGGCACGTTCAACATCAGCGGCAATGGGGGGAAGGCGATTCGCCAACGCATTATTAATAATGCCGGTTCGGCCGTGTGGAGTGATGGTGGAGGTGTGTTCCTCAGCGATGCGGCAATCTTCAATAACAGCGGCACGTTCACGATCCAGAACGATGCGACCTGGAACAACAACAATGGGGCGATTTCGACGTTCAATAATTCCGGGCTGGTAACGAAAGTGGGCGGGAGCGGCACTTCCACGTTCACAGTGGTGTTCAACAACAACGGCACGGTCTCCACTTCGTCGAAGGCCATCAGCCTCGACAGTGGTGGGAGCAGCTCCGGCATCTTCAATGCGACTGGCAACGGGAGGATTAATTTTGGCGGGGGGACGAACACGCTGACGGGCGTATCATCGCTGACCGGCGATGGCACCATCTCATTCAGCGCTGGCACGACTGAGCTCAGTGGCGAATATACGTTCTCCGGCGCCATCTCGGTGACCGGAGGCACGGCCAATTTCAATGGATCGAGTACGTTTGGCGGCCTGAATGTCGGTGGGGGGACCTACGGCGGCAGTGGATTGGTCCACATTTCGGGCACTATGAGCTGGAGCGGTGGCACTCTCGGTGGAACAGGAACGGGTGCGGGAAGTACGACTGTCGATCTCGGGGGTGCGCTTGCGATCTCTGGAGCTCCCAGCAAAACCATCCGTCGATACACCCTCACCAATGACGGCTTTGGAATGTGGACGGGAATAGGGAATGTCTTCGCTTCGGACGGTTCGATTTTTAACAACTCGGGAACGTTGTTGATCCAGACGAATGCGGTCTGGAACAACGGCGGCGGCGCCGGGCCGATCAACAACAGCGGAATAATGAGCAAGAGCGCCGGCAGCGGCAACACTGTTTTTGCGGCGCCATTCGACAACTCGGGGACCCTTGTGGCGCAAAGCGGCGGGCTGCAATTCACGTCCAGCCTCACCAACAGCGGTGTTTTCGATATCGGAAGCGGCACAAGGACGATCAGCATTTCCGGCAGTTTTACGCAGACGGCGACGGGAACGTTGAATGTTGAGATCGGGGGCACGGCGGTGGGAGCTTTTGACAAACTGGCGATTGCCGGGACGGCCACGCTTGGCGGGACGCTGAATATTTTGCGCGTGAATGGATTTGCGGCATCTCCCGGTGACACGTTGCAGATTCTCAGCTTCACTTCGCGGACGGGGACTTTTGATGTGGTTTTGGGGAGCGATGCGGGCAATGGGCTGCTGTTTGCGGTGCAGTACAACAGTGGGGATGTGACGCTGACAACTTAGGGGAATAAGGGTCACATTTTTCGGCGTCGACGGTAATTGAAGGTGTGACGGGAAGGTTCTGGCGACATATCGGGGGGATGGGGATGCTCATCGTTCTTGTTTGCGCGCGATTTGTAGTGGCGGAGGAGCAGAAGGCGTTTTCGATCATTCAGGAGAATTGTCTGGCGTGTCATAACGCCGAAAAGCACAAAGGTGGGCTGGTTTTAGTGTCGCGCGAGTTGGCGACGAAGGGGGGCGATGATGGGCCGGTGATTGCGGTGGGGAAATCGGGGGCGAGCCGGTTGATTGAAGTGCTTTCGCCGGCCAGCGATCCGCACATGCCGCCCAAGGGGCAGTTAAGCGGTGATGAAATTGAGACGTTGAAGAAATGGATTGATGGGGGAGCGGTTTGGCCGGCCAATGCAGTGATTGCGCCGACGACGCGGCCGGTGGTGCTGCGGACGATGCCGGCGTCGTATCGGCCGGTGCTGGCGATGGCGTTGTCGGCGGATGGGAAGCGGCTGGCGGTGGGACGGGCGGATCGGATTTTGATTTTCGATGTGGCGGGGAAGGAAAAGGCGATCGTGGCCGAGCGGCAGACGCCAAATGAAATGATTTATTCGCTGGCGTGGAGTCATGACGGGAAGATGCTGGCCAGCGGCGGATATCGCAATGTTCGCGTGTGGGATTTGCAGTCGGCGGGGGCGAAGTTGACTCTGGACGGTTTGAAGGGGAGGGTTGGGGCGCTGGTTTTTACACCGGATGATCAGGTGTTGATCGCGGCCGACGCGGAGCCGGCAGCGGAGGGGATGATTCATCAGTGGGCGATATCGTCGGGTGGGCCGATTCGCAGCTGGGTGGGGCATGGGGATGCGATTTTGGCATTGAAGATCAGTGGTGATGGGACGCAATTGGTCAGTGGCGGGTCGGATAAGCTGATCAAGGTTTGGGATCGGGCGCAGGGGAAAGAAGTTGCAACGCTGGAAGGCCATGGGGGGGCGGTGATGGCATTGTCGCTTAATATAGATGGCACTCGGTTGGCATCGGCGGGTGCGGACAAGGAAATCAAGATCTGGGATTTCAAGACGAGGCATTTCCTGGCCTCGCTGACAACCAGTCCGGGCGCGGTGACTGATTTGTGCTGGCTGGATGCGAAGAAAGTGCTTTCGTCATCGGATGATGGCGTGGTTCGGCAGAGCAGTGAGGAGAACAAGGGGCGTGCGGAGCGAACTTTCGCGGGGGCGAGCGATGTGACGTATTGCATGGCGCTCGCGCCTGATGGGAAGACGATTTACGCGGGCAGTCATGATGGGAATGTTTATGTGTGGACGGTGGCCAGTGGAAAGCTGGAGCAGACGCTGGCGCCGAGCGCGGGGAATGTCGCGAGTGAGGATGGGAAGAAGCTGAATTTCGTGAATGACATCATGCCGATTTTGAGCCGGGCGGGGTGTAATGCGGGAGCGTGTCATGCGAAAGCGGCGGGACAGGCGGGATTCAAGCTGTCGGTGTTTGCTTATGACCCCAAGTCGGATTTTCGGATGATCGTGAAGGATGCGCGGGACCGGCGGGTGTTTGCCAGCGCGGCGGAGGAGAGCTTGTTTCTCAAGAAGCCGACGATGACCATCGAGCATGGCGGCGGGCTGCGCGTGAAGAAGAGTTCGGAGGCGTATCGTCAGCTTGTGAAATGGATCGAGCAGGGGATGCCGTATTCTTCGCCGGGCGATCCGACGTTGACGGCGATTGAAGTGACGCCGAGGGAGCGGGTTTATCCAAAGCAATCAAAACAGGCGATTTCGGTGCGGGCGAAGTATTCGGATGGGTCGGTTCGCGATGTGACTCAGCTTGCAGGCTTTACCTGCAATGAGAAGGAGATCGCGCAGGTTGATGAGGATGGGTTGGTCAGCGTCGGGCAGATGATGGGAGATGCGGTGATCGTGACGCGGTACATGGGGCTGGTGGATGTATCGCACGTGACGGTGCCGGCGGATCAGGTGCTGCCGGATTCTTATTACACAGCGCTGCCGGCGAACAATTTCATCGACCGGCTGGTTTATGACCGGCTGGCGAAGCTTGGATTTACGCCGTCGGAGTTGTGCAGCGATTCGGAGTTCATCCGCCGGGCATCGCTGGATGCGATTGGGGTGCTGCCGACGGTGGAAGAGGTGAAGGGATTTCTGGCCGACCAGGATCCGCAGAAGCGAAGCAAATTGATCGATCGGCTGCTGGAGAATCCGGCGTATGCGGATTTCTGGGCGACGAAATGGGCGGATTTATTGCGGCCCAATCCGTTTCGGGTGGGTGTGAAGAGCGTTTACCTGATCGATCAGTGGCTGCGGGAGAGTTTTCGGCAGAACAAACCGTATGACCAGTTCGTGCGGGAGATTTTGCTGGCGCAGGGGAACACACACAAATATGGCCCGGTGGTTGTGCTGCGGGATCGGCGCGAACCGAGTGACATCACGACGCTGGTGAGCCAGGTATTTCTCGGTGTTCGTCTGGAGTGCGCAAAGTGCCATCATCATCCCAATGAGAAGTGGAGCCAGGAGGATTTCTATCAATTGGCGGCCTTTTTCGGGCAGCTCAAGCACAAGGGGCAAGGGATCTCAACGCCGATTTCGGGGGAGGCGGAATATATCTGGTTTGCGCCGGGGGGCGAGGTGAGGCATCCGGTGAGCGATGAGGTGATGAAGCCGAAAGCGCCGGATGGGCCGGCGGCGCAGTTGGATGGGCAGCGTGATCCGCGCGAGGCGTTGGCGGCGTGGCTGACGCAGCGCGACAATCCGTTTTTCGCGCGGGCGGCGGCGAATCGGGTCTGGGCGGAATTTATGGGCCGTGGCGTGGTGCATCCGGTGGATGATTTTCGCACGTCCAACCCGCCTACCAATGAGCCGCTGCTGAATGCGCTGGCGAAAGATTTCGCCGGGCATGGGTATGACTTCAAGCAACTGATCCGCACGATCATGCGTTCGCGGACTTATCAGCTCAGCTCGGTTCCCAATGAGCGAAATGCCCGCGACACGAAGGATTATTCGCGATGGTATCGCAGGCGGCCGAGTGGGGAAGTTTTGCTGGATGCGGTGTGCGATGTGACGGGAGTTGAGGAGAATTTGCCGGGCGTGGGGAGCGGTGTGCGCGCGGTGCAGGCTTGGAACAACCGCATGGATTCGGACTTTCTGGATGCTTTCAGCCGGTCGAATGCCAGCGCTGATCCGCCCTGCGAGCGGGATCGCGAGAGCAGTGTCGTGCAGGCGCTGCACCTCATGAATTCCACGAAGCTGATGGGTAAGATAGCCAATCAGGCCGGGCGGGCTGTGAAGCTGGGGGAGTCGAAGGCGACACCGGAGGAGATTGTGAAGGAGCTGTATCTGGCGGCTTATGCGCGATATCCGACGGCCGACGAGCTGCATGTGGCGGTGGCCACTTTCTCGCAGGATGGGGCGACGCGGCTGACGGCGACGGAGGATGTGCTCTGGGCGCTGATCAACTCGGCGGAGTTTGTGCTGAATCATTGAAGGAGCTTTTGCCATGAATGAACCATGCCGAAATTGCGAAGGAACGCCCCGGCGGGATTTCCTGAAATTGGGAGTCGGCGCGTTCATGGGCCTGGGTTTCGTCGAACTGATTCAGCAGCGCGCGCTGGCGAAACAGGCGGCACTGGCGGCCGGAGGAGCGAGCCCGGCCACGGTCAACTGCATCCTGATCTGGCTGGATGGGGGACCGAGTCATTATGAATCGTTTGATCCCAAACCGGATGCACCAACTGACATTCGCGGCGAGTTGAAGCCGATTCAGACCAGCGTTCCGGGAGTTCACTTCTGTGAGGTGATCCCGAAGCTGGCGAAGGCGTTTGATAAATACACCGTTGTTCGATCGATCTGCCATAAAGATCCGAACCATGGCGGGGGAAATCATTACATGATGACAGGCGCGCCCACGCCGGTGCCGGTGGGGTGCGGGGCGTTTGTGACGTTTCATCCATCGTATGGCTCGGTGGTTTCGTGGAGCCGGGGCATTCACAACGGCTTGCCGGCGTATATGACGACGCCGGAGATGTCGCGATCGGGCGGGCCGAATTTCCTGGGGGCGCAGCATGCGCCGTTCATTATCAAGGGGAGCCCCAACAGCAAGGATTTTCGGGTGCGCGATGTGGTGCTGCCGGCGGAGATCAGCAGCGGGCGGGCGCAGACGCGGCAGCAGTTGCGGCAATCGCTGGATCGGCTGGCGCGGTTCGCGGACAAAGCGGCTGAAGATCCTGCCGTAAGCTTCGACAGCTATTATCAGCAGGGACTGAGCCTGGTGACATCGCAGCAGGCGCAGGAGGCGTTTGATTTGAATAAAGAGCCCGCGGCGATGCGCGATTCTTATGGCCGAAACGATTTGGGGCAGCGTCTGTTGCTCTGCCGGCGGCTGGTGGAGGTCGGCGTATCGTTCATCACCTGCTACAGCGGCGGCTGGGACCACCACACGAAGATTTTCACGGGCTACAAAGGGAGCCAGATGGCTAGCCTGGATCAAGGGCTATCAGCGCTGATCAGTGACCTCGATCAGCGCGGGATGCTGGAATCGACGCTGGTCTTCTGCCTGGGTGAATTTGGGCGCACGCCGAAGGTGAACAAGGATGCGGGGCGCGATCATTGGCCGCACGCGATGTCGATTCTGGCGGCGGGGGCGGGGATTCCACGGGGGCAGGTGGTGGGGGCGACGGATGCCAAGGGGTATTACGCGTCGGAGAATGTTCACTCGCCGGAGGATTTCGCGGCGACGCTTTATACAAAGATGGGGATCGATCCGCACCTGCATCTGCACACCAACACGGGGCGGCCGGTGCAACTGGTGGCCGGGGGAAATCCGATCAAGGAACTCTTCGCGTGAGATGGCCCGCTGGACGTTTTTGCATGGGCGTGCTGGTGGTTAGCTGGTGCGCTGCCGCGCGGGCCGCTGCGCCGGTGCTGGATTATCTGTATCCGGCCGGAGGACAGAGGGGAACGACGGTGGCGGTGTCGGCCGGGGGTAAATTTGAAAGCTGGCCGGTGAAAGGATGGGCGGATTCGAGTGAGATTCACATCGAGCCGGCCGCCGCCAATGGGACATTTTCGGTCAAAATCGGCGAGAACGTTGCCACGGGTCCGCATCTGGTGCGTCTGTACAACGCAGATGGCGCATCGGCGCTTCGAGTTTTCATGGTGGGCCAGCAGCGGGAGGTGATGGAGACGGAGCCGAATGACGAGTTGGGGAAAGTGAAGACGATCCAAGGACTGCCGATCACGATCAATGGCGTGTTGGAGAAACCGGGCGACGTGGATGCGTTTGCTTTTCGGCTCGAAGCGGGGCAGAGACTTGTGGCGAGTCTTGGGGGCCGGCGGCTGGGCGCGCCGATGGACCCGATGCTGCATTTGTATGACGAGGCTGGAAATGAGCTGGCATTTTCTCATGATGGATTTGGCCTCGACCCGTTGCTGGTTTACCAAGCGCGACTCAGCGGCACATATATCGTTCGCGTTTCCGCGTTTGCGTTTCCTCCGGCGGCCGATGTGAAATTGACTGGTGGAAAGAGCGATATTTATCGCTTGAGCCTCACGAGCGGGTTCTTCGCGCGGGCTGCATTTCCCGCGGGGATCAAGCGAGGCGAGAGAAAGACGCTGGAGCTATTGAATGTTGGCGATGTGGGGGAGAAATCGACACTGGAGGTCGATGCGACCAAGGTCAGGCCGAATCAGGATCACTTTCATATACCCACAAGCGATGGCGAAGGCCGGCTGCGCGTCGAAGTCGGCAATGGTCCTGAGATGATGGAAGATTCGGCGCGCGGGGGCGGCGTTCTGGCACCACCGTTTGCGATCAACGGCCGGATCGCTTCGGCCGGCGAGGAAGATCGATTCGAGTTCAATGCGAAGAAGAGTGAAAAGCTGATCATTTCTCTTCGCGCGGGCTCGCTGGGCTCTTCACTTGATGCACTGCTGCGGCTGGAGGATTCGGCACAGAAGGAACTGCTTCGCAATGATGACAGCGTCGGCGATGGCGATTTGCGGGTGGAATGGAACCCCCCCGCCGATGGCGCCTATCGGGCGATCATCGGCGACATGAAGCGGCAAGGGAACAAGGACTCCACTTATCGCTTGGCCATAGAGAAGGCGCTTCCCGGGATAACCGCCGCTGTGGCCGGCCATGAATTCCGAGTGATGGCGGGAAAAACGACGAGCATCAAAGTCAATGTCAGTCGGCTAAACGGGCATAGCGGTGGGCTGATCGTTGTTGCCGCCGATCTACCAATCGGCGTGAGCGCAGGCAGCGCTGCGGTTGGGGAAAAAGGCGGCGAAGTCACAATCGATGTGGCGGCCGCCGCTGAGGCCAAGGGCGCATCGATTCCGATCAGGCTGATGGTCCTTGGCACCGATCCCGACAGTCCGTTTGCCCAGGCTGCCTCGTTTGACCTATCCAAGGAAGCAGGCCAGCAGTTGATTGCCTCGAGCGAATCGATCTGGCTCACGGTCCAGCCGCGTCCCCCCGCCACACAGCCGACCACGAAGCCCGCGAACTCGAAGGCCGCACTCTGAGCCGTCTGCTATGTGGAGGAGTCGGCAGTGCATCGTCACATTCCCCTGCGTCCATTACATCAGTGCCAGTAAAACTAACGTCAGGCTAATAAATCGGGCTCTTGCGGCTTCTTGTCAGAGAATTCTTGACACGGGCGGATTCAGCAGTACATTCTGCAATAGCTTTTTGGACGGGTTGTGGGTTTGAGGGCAAGGAAGGGACATCTGTAGGGCATCCTTCGTTTCGGCACCAATGTAGATGTACACCCTGCCGCTACTCCAGCGCGCCAATCTAGCGCCCGCTTTCCCGTTGGGGAACGCGAGGGAGTTTCTATTCTTAGTTTGATTCAGGGCATCAACTATGGCACCGAATTCCCACATCGTAAAGTGGCTGCTCTCCTCCTATCGTCACCTCCTGCACCGCAACAAAGTCAAAGAAGCTGAACAGGCGATGCCCGAGTGCCTGCGCCGGCCGATGGGAATAGTTGAACCGCTGGAGCAGCGGGTGATGCTCTCGGCATCGACTTTCGAAGATGTTTCCAAGGCTACCTATACCGCAAACCCGTTTTTGACTGCCGACATTCGCTCGGCCCTGGTTGATGGACTGGGGAGCTTCGCGACCAAGCTCGAGGCGTTGAGCAATTCAGGCGCGTTCAACAGCGATGTGCCGGGAGTGCTCGAATATGACACGTTCTTTCTGGACGGCGTGCAGCCACCCAAGGCCAAGAATCTCGCGTCGATCATCAGCGCGGTCGGTGGATCGACGCTGGGCGATGTGATTCAGGACGAGATCGTCGACCAGATCGCCGGCCTGGCCATAGGCACAGCGCTTAGCACGGACCTAACTTTCTCCGCGAGCGGAGGCGGCTTGTTTGGGCCGGAATTCGAAGTACACGCATCCAATCCGCAATTCAGCCTCGTCTCCGGGGACAACTATAAGATCACTTTTGATATCACGATTACCGTCACCGATACGGACGATGGGAATCTTTTCTTCGATCTCGGCCGAAATGCGGACCAGTTTGGCATTCGCCCCACGAGTCCCAACGCCTACTTCCCGTCATTCAGCAATTCTGTCGGCCTGGAGGCCGGGCTTGCGGTGGATTTCAGCGCCGGCGTGACGATGGCCATTACGGAAAGTGATGCGGATGGCGAGGGCGATACGCCCGATGTCAAGGTCGATATCGTCAATGGGCACGACGACTTTTTCGTCAGCAGCGCAGACCTGGCGGCCTTTGCCAAAATCGACACCAGCGGTGATGGCGGCCATGTCGCCTCGGCGATGCAGCTGGGCTTCCTGGATGTCAACCTGAGCGTCGATAAGTACAAGCTCGACGGCAAGATCAATCTGTCGCTCAACGGCGGCGGCACGATTCCGTTCGCGAGCATTGGCAGCATCACGACTACCACCTCCCTGCCCGCCAGCAACAGTATTGATGCGGATGTGACGATCACAGTGGACAATGTTTCGGGGACCAGCTTCTCCAATGGGTTCCATGCCCCACCCAATAGTTTTAAGGCTCAATTCTTCGGCGATGTCGCCCTTGGGGCACAAGTTTCGTCGATTGGGGGTTCCTCGGACCCGCGCACCGCGCCTCGTCTGAAGCTCAATGCCGATGCCCTCAGCAACCTTGGTCCATTCAAGAATCTGGACTCGGGCGCTGTGGTGGGCCTGCTCAAGGCCTTTGCTGATCGCCTGGGCGCGCTACCTGCTTCTTCAGTGCTGAGTCTGCCTCTGCCCCTCACCAAGGGCAAAACTCTTGGCGATATGCTTCCGCTGGGAAGCCTGGCCAGCAACGCGTTGATTTATGATCAACTCAACAAGGCAACGCGGCTGGTGGACAAGGATGGCAACCCGCAGTTCATTTCAGCGCAATCACTGACCACCAAGCTGCACGATCTGCTGGGCTTGAGCAATGCCACGATCAATCCCACTTACCTTGATGAGGAGAACGGCGCTGAGGCCCACAAGCTGCTCTTCACCGTCGGCTTCGATGCGGCGTTTGACCCCGCGGTGCTCGAAGCCCTTAAGAAATCGGACATCGGTTTTAACATTGACCTGGGCAAGATCGCCGGTTTGGAAAGCGATGCCACGGTTAAGCTCACCCCCAGCGGCCATATTGGCTTCACCTTCGGCATCGATCTGACGCCCGGCGGCGCCCAGCCGATCCGGCTCGCCCCGCCGCTGGTCGATGCGCAAATCCGCGCCGTGCTCAACGACAGCGGCGCGCTACAGACGCCGGCTAACGGCGTACTCGCTTCGAGGGCGGGATTCAAGCTGACCGTGGGCGGCAGCCTGGGCGGCACCGCCACCGTCATTCTCACGCCCGCGGATACGGCCGGAAACACCTCTATTGATGACCTTGTGCTCGACTTGCAGGCGAAGATCAACGCCGCGATCGACGCCGTTAATGCTCCCCTCTTCCACTCCACTAACAGTGGAAAGCTGCTGGTCAAAGTGGACAAGCTTGCTGACGGGCGGCTGCGCCTCAGCTCGCCATTCACCACCTTCCTCCAGGTCAAGAAACTGACCACCGGCGCCACGCCTGATGCGGGTGGCTTTGCCGCGCTCGGCTTTGTCGATGGCCAGCGCGCCGCGACGGCTCCAACGCCGGACAACGGAATCCTGGGCGATGATGCCGATTTTGATATCCGCATCGGCTCCAATCCGACAATCAATCACGTACACGTCCTGAAGAGCGCCACCCTGGACAACACCAGCGTGGACGATCTGGTCGGCGACATCAACGACGCCCTGCACGATGCGGGAATCGACAACAAAGTTCTCGCGCAGCGCATCGGCTCTAATACCACCGGCATCATGCTGGTAACCCAGCAATCGATCATCAAGATGCTTCAGGTCGTCGATGCTGACAATATCACCGAGCAGGATTTCGGCTGGCAGGACAAGCAGATCGGCGCTGAGATCGCAGTGGCCGGCTCCAACGAGTTGCTGGTGCAGGGCGACGGGATGGCGCCGTCGAACGGCAAGCCAGCCGACGAGGTGGTCTTCCGCTTCAAGATCGACGGCGGGGATGAAATCAGCGTCCACGTGCTCACAACGGCCGAGGACCCTGACGTCATCACCAATGCGAACCTCAGCAACACCTCCGACAACACCAACATCAACGATCTGGTCGCCGACATTAATCTCGCCGTCGCCCATGCCAAGCTGCCTGACGGCAGGAGTCTGGGCGTAGTCCTGGCCGCCGGCGCGATCGACACCGATCACGACACCACTGACGATCCGAATGCCGACTCGTTCGTTCCCGACACGATCATCTTCCGCAGCACCGCCAACATCGGCACTTTCCAGTTCCTGCAAGGCACGCACAGCGGCGAGATTGGCTATACCACTGATCACACGGCCGTCCACTTCGGCCCCAACGCGGCCACCGGCCAACTGCCCGCCGGCGGCGCCACCTTCACCCTCTCACTGAGCGATGATGCGCCGGTGATCATCTCTGTCAGTCAGGCCGCCACCAACGACAACGCCGGCGCCGGCATCGACCACATTTCCGCGCTGGTGCAGGATATTCAGGATGCGATCGACAATCCGGCCACCGGACTGGCAGGAAAAATCGTGGTTGGCCGCTCGGGCGACCGCATCCTCCTGACCGCTCCAGATGTCAGCGATCAGAGGCTGCGCATCAATCTGGACGAGAGCACCGGACCCGGCGCGACGGCGCGGGATGTGCTTGGGTTCCGTGATGGCCTGCTGGCACGCGCGGATGAGGGCGTGGCCTTCTTCGTGCAGGATGCCGAAGTGGACATCGGCGCCAAGGTCGACATCGACCCGCTGTCCGCCTCAGCGCACCTGGGCTTTATCGGCATCAGCATCGACAATACTTCCAATGCGCACCTCACGCTCGATTTGAAGCTCCAGCTCAAGGACAATGAGAACAACACAACTCGGATCTTCCTTAATGACCTGAATGACCGTCTGACCGACATCCGCTTCACCGGCAGCGCCAAGCTGCCCCCCGACGGCAAGCTGACCGGCGATGCGACGTTCGATATCACGATTGACGGCGGCAGCGCACACACCATCACGGTTCCGCTTCTCGATCCGGATGGAACCGGCACCGGGCCGAGCCATGCCCGCACTGGCACCGACACCAACGCGACCATCACGGACCTGGTCAAGGACATTCAGGACGCCCTGGATGCCGGTCTGGCCGGGTTGAATGTTCATGCCGTGGCCAGTGTGAATAACGCCGGCATCCTGAGCATCTCGGTCTCCTCCCTCCAGGCCAAGTCGGTCGAAATCAGCAATCTCAACACCGTAGCCACCGACGAACTGCACCTGAGCGTCGGCACCAAACACGGCCTGCTCGTCGTTCCCAGCGCAGATTGGACTGGCACGTTTGCCTTCAATGGTATTAATGTCCCCAGCCCAATCCCCGGCATCGATACACTCCCGGGCCTGCCCTTCGATATCGCCTTCACGGTCGGCAACAGCCTGCCAGGTGTTGCCAGCCTCACCCCCGACCTTTCCTTCGTGCCCCAGGACCTGCTCAACTTCTCCGACCTGCTCTTCAGCGGCGCCAACAGCATCCTCGACGCGATCTCCGGCCTCTCCAGCTTCCTCAATAGCACTTTCGCAAACCTCGATTTCGTCAAGACCAAGATTCCGATCATCAACCTGAGCATCGCCGATCTGATCGACGTGGGCGATACATTCAAGGATGTCCTGGCCAGCTTCACCGCCAATCCAACCTCGACAATTCAGGACCTGCGCAACCGCCTGATCGAAGCGCTCGGCCTGCCTTCCAATGATCCGGATGGCAACGTCAATGTCAGCTACGATCCGGCCACCAGCGTTCTAAAGCTGGATTTGAAGTACATCCGCGAATTCAACAAGACACTGCCCATCGATTTCGATCTTGCCCCCTTCAGCAGCATTCCATTCGAGCTGAAGGGCAATGCCGCGCTTGAGATCGAGGGCGGGGCCAGCGCGCGAATGGTTGTCGGCGTCGATCTCTCCGACCCGCTACACCCCGACCTCTTCCTCGATACCGGCGACACCAGTTTCGACCTGAATTTCGCCGCGCGCGGCAAGGGAATCAATTTCGTGGGCTCACTCGGTCCCGCGGGCCTGTTTATCCAGGATGGGCAGCTCGCCCTCGATAAGGATGGCGACGTGGCCACCGATGGGCCCAATGACGGCATGCAATTTGGCGTGCATCTCGACGACAACGACACCAGCGCCGATCCGAACGACAACCGCCTGAGTTTCGCCGACCTCGACGAGATCGACGTGACCACGGACGACTTCGACGGCGCTTTGAACGCCACGCTGCCGATCTTCTTCCCCACCGATTCCGATTTCCTGGGCAACCTGGGAATTCAGATTGGCGACCTCAAGGCATTCATCACCGGCGACACCAGCAGCGTGCACGTTGATGTTCCGGATCTTTCCAACATCCTCGACAACCTCAACTTCAATTTGCTCGACAACCTCCCGCTGCTGATCGACGGCGTCGATTTCGTCTTCGGCCAGTTGCAGTCGATCCTCGACAAGAACCTGGGCTCGCTGAATCTGCCGCTGATTGGCGATGGCCTGCACGACGCCGCGCAGTTCATCAACAACCTGCGCACCGACGTCTTCCAGACCCTGAAGGCGAAGTTCACCAACACGCTCCAGCACAGCGATCAGATCATCACCGACGCCCTCAACCAGGTGTTCGGCCCCGGCGGCGCGTTCGGCGCGGCCGGCATTCTGGCAACGCCGGTGCACGTGGATAAGAGCCTCGAAGGCACCGCCGATGACTTCGTGACGTGGACCTTCAGCCTTGGGCAGGAACTCCACCTGCCGGTCTCCTTCGATCTCGGCCTCCCCGTGCTGGGCCTCAAATCCGACTCCCCCATGGACCTCACGCTCAACTGGGGCGCGAACCTTGGCTTCGGCATCGATTTCGAGCACGGCTTCTATTTCGTGATCGACGATGACGCATCAAATCCCGAGCTCACCGTGGATGCCACGCTCGATCTGCCCAGCATTACCGGAAATCTGCTCTTCCTGAAGATCACCGCGGAAGACAATCATCCGGGTGACGACCTGGGCGTGCATTTCAATCTCGATCTTCAGGGTGGGACCGATGACAAGCTCGGATTGGCCGATCTGCTCGATCTCGATGCCGATGTTTCACTCACCGGCGAGGCCAATATCGATCTCGGTCTGCGGGCCGGCATCAACGCCGGCGACAAGATCAACGGCAAGAACGTCTCGGCCCTGCCGACCATCGTGGCTGACTTCAAGCTCCAGGCCACAATGAATCTCAGCAGCGCCAGCGATGCAACCAACAACAGCCCCTTCGACCTGGATTACGTCGCCTTTGAAGACATCGGCCTCGATCTGGGCACGTTCTTCTCCGATTTCCTGCGGCCGCTGGTCAAAGGAATCCAGGAAGTCACCGATCCGCTCCAGCCCTTCATCGACGTCTTCACTTCGCCGATCCCGGTCATCAGCGACCTGGCCGGCCAACCGGTCACACTGCTGGATATCGCCGGTCTGTTCGGCGAAGTCGATCCCAGCATGATCGAGGCAATCGCCAACATCATCACCCTCGTCAACTCCATCCCCGACGTGAGCGGCACCATCGTCCTGCCGTTTGGCGACGTGGTGCTGGTTGATAACACAGCCGGGTTCGGTCCAGCCAGCGGCACCAACTTCAATCTCTTCGATGACCATGCGATGGACGAGGTGCGCGATCCGAATACTCCGCTCAGCGGGCTTGGCCACTTCGGCGATGCGATCGGCGGCTTTGGCGATCTCGATACCGCTCTGGGCAGCAATCCGGAAATCCCGGCCGGCGTTTCGAGCTTCACCAGCGACCTGGGCAAGGGCAACTTCGGCGATTTCATCTCCTTCCCGTTCCTCAACGACCCGTCGCAGATTTTGGGCGCGCTCTTCGGCCGCCCATTCACGCTGGTCACCCTCGACCTGCCGCCATTCACGTTCGGCTTCACCTACAGCCAGTTCTTCCCGATCATCGGGCCGCTGGGCGCTTCGATCACCGGCAGCCTCGGCGCCAAGTTCGATTTTGCGTTCGGCTACGACTCATTTGGCCTCCAGAAGTTCGCCGAGGGCGACTTCAAGTACCCGCTGGACATCTTCCGCGGCTTCTACATCAGCGATACGGACCACGCGGATGGCTCCGGCTCCGATGTCAACGAGATCGAGATCACTGGCAGCCTCGTCGGCTCGGCCGAGTTGAATCTTGGCGTCGCCAAGGGCAGTGTCGGCGGCGGCGTGAAGGTCACATTCGGCCTGAACCTCAACGATCCGGATCATGACGGCAAGGTCCGCATCGAAGAGCTGATCAACAACATCGTCTTCTCGGATCCGCCGTTTAACCCGCTGGCCATCTTCGACGTCAACATCAAGGTCGAGGCATTCCTCACCTGGGCGATTGAAGTGCTCTTTGTCTTCAAGGCTTCGGGCCAGATTGGGCCGAGCCTGCCGCTGCTCGATGAGACGATCGAAGTACCGCACCAGCCGGTGCCGGCAACCGACGTTGGCAAGATCGAGGGCTCAAGCCTCGACGTGTTGCGCCTCAACATGGGTCCATTTGCCGGCGATCGTCTGAACAAGGACGTGAAGGATGGCAACGAAACCTTCGTGGTCACCAAGACCGGCGATAACGAATTCAGCGTCAAGTTTGGCGATTTCGACGCACATACGTTCTCGAACATCGGCCGCATCGAAGCCAAGGGCGGCCAGGGGAACGACTCCATCACCTTCGATAACGTGGATGTCCCGATCCTCGTCGATCTGGGCGCGGGCGATGACATCGTCGATCTCCACACTTCCTCCGGCTCGGCCACCGTCACCGGCGGCAGCGGCAATGACACCGTCGTTGGCGGCAGCGGCAAGGATACGTTCGATGGCGGCGACGGCGCTGACCTGATCCTCGGCGGCGGCGATGCCGACGAAATCCACGGCGGCGGCGGCGACGACAGCGTCAGCGGTGACGGCGGCAACGACGTGATCACCGGCGACGATGGCAAGGACAAGCTCGCCGGCGGCGCCGACAACGACTTTATCGACGGCGGCGCGGGCGATGACGAGATCTGGGGCGACGGCGCATTCGACGCCGGCAAGGTATTCACCGACGCATCCGTCAGCGGCAATTCCGGCAACGACGTCCTCTCCGGCGGCGACAACAAGGACACCGTCCACGGCGATGGCGGCAACGACAGCATCGGCGGCGGCGCTGCAGCCGACCTGATCGAAGGCGGCCTGGGCGCTGATCTGGTCTACGGCGACTCCACCTACACCCATGATCAAAACGGCAACCACCTGGTCGGCCCGCTGCCGATGACCGAGGGCGGCGACCGCATTTACGGCGAATCCGCGACCGCCGATCTGGTCCTTGCAGGCAGTGATGGCGGCGATGAGATCCACGGCGAGGCCGGCAACGACTTCGTCCGCGGCAACAGCGGCAACGACAATATCTTCGGCGAAGAGGGAGCGGACCTCCTCTTCGGTGACCAGAACAACGACTGCATCAAGGGCGGCAACGGAGGCGACATCGCCTTCGGTGGCGCAGACAATGATACGGTCCTCGGCGAGGCCAGCTCGGACATCCTCTTCGGTGATGACGGGCTGGTCGTGTATTTTGGCTTCCCGAACTTCACGGGTTATGACGGCGATAAGATCGTTGGCGGCAATCGCCTGGTCGGTGACGGCGCGGCCTCACGCGTGGGTGAATTCACCGGCGCACCCGATTCCGACGCGCTCAGCCGCGACCTCTTCATCACCGACGTACGCAACAGCGATGGCGATGATTACGTCGATGGCGCTGCGGGCAACGATGTGGCCTTCGGCGGCCGGGGCAACGATGTGGTGATCGGCGATGCCGATCCCACAGTCGGCGGATTTGATCCCGCCGCGACCGCCACGGGCAATGACATGCTCTTTGGCGATGGTGGCAAGGTGCAATACTTTGATCGCATCGCCACTGTCGCGGCCACGGTCACCCCGTTTGACCTGGGCGGCAACGACACCACCTTCGGCAACAACGGCGATGACATCGAATTCGGCGGCCCGGGCAACGACGCGATGCACGGCGGCCACGGCACCGGCTTCTCCACCGCGGGCTCGGACAAGGATGTGATGGTGGGCGACAACGGCGAGGTTGACTTCGTCGGCGGCAAGATCACCGTGATCAAGACCACCGACCCGACCAATAACGACGGCGGCGTGGATGACATGGGCGGCGACGAGGACCGCGACGTCATCCTTGGCGGCGTCAAGGGCGATAACCTCAACGGCAACCTGAATCAGGACGTCATCGTCGGCGACGAAGGCCAGTTGTTCTACAACCTGGGCGGTCCCGACTTTGACGGCGATATCACCACACTCGACAAGATCGAGACCACCAACTTCACCCTCGGCGGCGATGACAAGATCACCGGCGCTGACGACAACGATATCGCGATTGGCGGTTCCAAGAACGACAACATCAAGGGCGATGCGCCGCTTGACGATCCGGGCGACGATGTCCTTATCGGCGACCAGGGCGAGGTGGACTTCTTCGGCGGGAACATTACCCGCATCATCACCACCGACGTGGTTGATGCCGACGGCGGCGTTGACACCGTGCAGGGCAACGAGGGCAAGGACGTCATCCTCGGCGGCGTGCAGGGCGATCTGCTCCAGGGCAATGACGGCGACGACATCATCCTGGGCGATGAAGGCCAGTTGCAATACAACCTCACCGGCCCCAACCGCGATGGCGATCCGCTGACGGTGGACAATATCGAGACCCTCCAGCCCGCGCTGGGTGGCATCGACACGGTCGAAGGCAACGCCGGCGTTGACATCGCCTTCGGCGGCGCGGCCGGTGACTTCGTGTATGGCGATGCGGATGCGCCGGTGGCCGCGCAGGATGGCAACGACATCATCTTCGGCGACGGCGGCCGCGTCAGTCTCCTTAACAACGTCATCTGGAAGCTCGAGTCCACTGATACGGCTATCGGCGGCAAGGATTACATGGAAGGCAACGCCGGCTCCGACTTCATTGCCGGCGGAGCGGATTCGGATGAGATGCATGGCGATGCCGGCAACGGGGCCGACATTAACGCCGCTCTGGACGGCAACGACATCATGCTCGGCGACAATGCCCTGCTCAACTGGCTGTACCACGGCGATGCAGCGTTGTCAGCCACACTGGAAACAGGCTTTGTCTTCGACAACAGCATCTCCACCCTCGACCTGATCACCACCATCGCACCAAACGATGGCGGCAACGACAACATGTTCGGCAATGCCGGCAGCGACAACATGTGGGGCGGCACCGCCTCCGACCTGCTCGTCGGCGACAACACCAAGGGTATTCTCCCCGCCGTACAGTTCGGCGCGGCGTCAGCCCGGCCCGGCAATGATCTTGAGTTCGGCGATCATGGCCGGCTCTATCCGCAGCATTCGTTCCTGCCCAACTTCCCGAGCCGCAACTTCTTCTCGATTGATATCGGCTTTACCAGCGGCGGCGCGGCCGATTTGATCTTCGGCAACGAAAACGAAGACGTGCAGATCGGCGCCCAGGGCGACGACAAGATGTTTGGCAACTCGGGCGATGACGACATGATCGGCGGCCACAACATCAACACTGTCACCGGTGCTGAGACGGCGATCGATGAGTTGAAGAAGCCCACCGGCGACACCGTCAACGACCTGATGGACGGCGGCACCGGCGATGATGCCATGGCCGGCGATAACGCGACGATCTGGCGCAATGGCGCAACCTTACAGGCCAACGACCTGCGCCTCCGCATCCGAACGCTGGGCGGTGCACTGCTCTACAACGCGGACGGCACACCCAATATCACGGCCGGCGGCCACAACGATCCGCTGACGGCGACGACCCGCTCGGTGTTCCTGCTGGATCACAGCGCGGCCATCCAGGCGGCGGATATCAACAGCGTCGTCGGCTCGCGCTGGGGCAATGACCTGATGGTCGGTAATGCGGATGATGATGCCATGTTCGGCCAGCTCGGCAGCGAGTTGATGCAGGGCGACGGCCAGATCGAGCAGGACACCTACGACCTTCAGATGTTCGAAGGCGTCCATGCCAACGGCACCGTGACCGACGGCAACGACTACATCGAAGGCAACGGCGGCACCGACATGCTCGTGGGCAACCTCGGGCAGGATGACATCATCGGCGGCAGCAGCCAGTTCTTCGGTCTCACCACCGGAGCGCAACGGCCGGATGCCGGAGACATCATCTTCGGCGGCGCGGCCAACCCGGATCGCGTCAAACGCCACGCCTTCACAGGCGATGTCGCCAACGACCAAATCACCTTCAGCAGCGGCCTGGTTGGACGCCACGCCGTGGACTCCGACTTCATCATGGGCGACAACGCCAATATTTTCCGCATCGTCAACGATGTTGGCGGCAACACCTCCTTCATCCAGTTCAACTACGACAAGACTTCCGCCTTCGAGAACCGCGGCAGCCTGCGGATCGTGGTCCGGGCCTATCAGTTCCTTGACTACAACCCGATCGAGGCCAACACCACCAGCATCGGCGCTCGCGACATCATCCATGGCGAGAGCGGCGATGACTTCATCCACGGCATGACCGGCGGCGATATCCTCTTCGGCGACGGCGAGAACGATGAGATGTTCGGCGAGCGCGACAAGGACTGGATGTCCGGCGGCACGGATGATGACGCCATGCTGGGCGACAATGGCCTGGTCCTCACCAGCCGCAACAGCGTCGCCGAGCCGCTCTACGGCATCACTGCCACCACGCAGCAGTTCATCACCGAACCGGGCGACTTCCTCCAGTACCTGCTCAATCCAAACGGGCGTCTGAAGCACCGTGTTGATCTCGAGCCGTTCGACCAGGGCAACGATGACGCGATGTACGGAGGCCTGGGTGACGATGTCATGCACGGCGGCGAGGGCAATGACGGCATCAGCGGCGCCGAGGCATTGCCTGTCTTCTACAATGCACCCGAGACTTCACCGCGTGTCGAAGTCGGCGACATCGCCGAAGACCGCAGCAGCGGGCCGGAGATTCGCATCATCCCGCGCGACGGCAACGGGGTGATCCGCATCGGCTTCTACGACTTCGTCAACGCCCTGCCCAAGCTGGCCAATCACTTCCTCAACTTCGAGAACGATCTGGCCCTTCAGACTGAGATCGGAACGCATTTCGATTCGAATCGCGGCGATGGCAAGGACTTTATCTTCGGTGACTGGGGCAACGATTGGCTGGTCGGCGGCACCGGCCGCGACCACATGTATGGCGGCATCGGCGCCGACCTGCTCAATCTGGACGACGACCTCGAGACCGACGGCGGCCAGAACGATCAGCCCGACTTCGGCAACCTCATCCCCGGCGACCCCGGAGCGTCGGCCCAGGTTTATGACAACTCCGACTTCGGCTACGGCGGCGCAGGCCGCGATGTGCTGATCCTCAACACCGGCGCTGACCGCGCTGAGGATTGGGTCGGCGAATACAATTCCTACATCGCCCCGTTTGCCCCATTCGGCAATGGCCAGGTCGAGCGCCAGCTTCCGCCTTCGACCCCGGACTTCTTCTACCAGTTGAGCGAGTCCGACGGCGCGGATCAGACGCGTATCGGCACTCTGGCGGTCCCGGCGGGAGGCGTCGGTGATCCGCTTCGCCGCGGCGAGCCCTTCGGCGAAATGGGCCTGGTCCTTCAGCAGGACAAGCTTGTACCGTTCGATTTTGCGGCCCAGAACGGCGCTCCGATCGACCGCCAGGCCGGCAACACGCCCGGTGGCAAGCGCGACACCCGCGGCGATGGCCTGCACGGCGGCACCACCAACAGCACCGCCGTCACTTCGCCCACGGTGGTTCTCGACCTGGCAGCATTGCAGGTCATCAAGAACCTCTTCTCCTACTGGGCCGAGTCGATTTCCGGCCTCAACGATCTCACCCTCCTCTTCGCCCCCTCCAACGAACCCATCACCAACGGCGACGCGCTCATTTATTCGCTCCAGTTCGACACGCAGTGGGCCCTTGACGAGTTCTTCTGGGTCTTCGTGCCGGTTTGATGAAAGTGATCTTGTGATCAAGTACAGAACCCCGAGAGGCCATCTCTCGGGGTTCTTTCATTTGAGCTATCAAAGATTTCTGTTGGTCAGCTCGTCCAATCAGATCACCAGATGGGCCGACGGTATTGCAGCTTCAAGCGACTCGTTAAATCGCCGTCATCGACGCACCGAACTGCATGCGATGGAGAGTGGCGTAAAGCCCCTCGGCCGCCAATAGCTCCTCGTGCGTGCCCGTCTCTACGATCGCGCCCCGCGCCATCACCACGATCCTGTCCGCGCCGCGTATCGTGGAGAGCCGGTGGGCGATGATGATGGTGGTGCGGCCGCGTTTCAACTGCTCCAGCGCCTCCAGCAGGTGCGTCTCTGTTTCCGCATCCAGAGCGCTGGTCGGCTCGTCCATGATGAGCAGCGGCGCATCCTTGAGGAATGCGCGGGCGATGGAAATTCGCTGTCGCTGCCCGCCTGAGAGAGTTGCCCCGCGCTCTCCAATCCTGGTTTCATATCCTTCCGGCAGTTCAGTGATGAATTCATGCGCGCCCGCGGCCCTGGCTGCCGACTCGATCTGCTCCTGGGTCGCACCCGCAAGTCCATAGGCAATATTCTCTGCAATCGTTGAGCCAAAGAGCACTGGTTCCTGAAGCACCAGCGCCACATTCCGCCGCAGAGAAGCAAGGGTTATGGTGCTCACATCATGGCCATCGAGCAGGATTTTCCCCGCCAGCGGATCGTAAAAGCGCATGAGCAGGCTGATCAGGGTTGTTTTTCCCGCGCCCGACGGCCCCACCAGCGCCACCGTCATTCCGGCCGGTATTTGGAGGTTAACCCCCTTCAAAACCAACTCCCCCGCGCGATACGCGAACGACACATTCTGCAATTCCACCGCCCCCCGCGCCCGGCCCGGCAGATCCTTGGCATCGGACGCATCGGTGACATCAGGAATGGCATCCAGGATCGACAAAACCCGCCGCGCCCCGGCCACAGCGCCCTGAATATAGGCCGCGGTATTGGCAAGCATTTCCAGAGGACGAAACAGCATGGCCATGTAGGCCACGGTGAGCACCACGTCGCCGGTGCTCAGCCGCCCCTGGAGCACGCGATATCCCGCGACTCCCACCAGCAGTGCAGTCGCCGCCGCCAGCAGGAGCCCGACCACGGTTTGCGATGCTGTCTGAAGCACCGTCAGCCTCAAACTCGCCCGCAGGCTCGATTCGGCATGGTCGCGGAAGCGCTGAGTTTCAAACTGTTCCAAACCAAATGCCTGAACCGCGCGAATGCCTGTAAGGGTTTCCTGCACGCGCGTAGTGATTTCACTTTCGCGCTCGTGCACCTTCATCGAAGACCGCGTCATCGGGCGGTCGAGCTTGCGGACCAGCATGGCCAGCAAGAGGCAAACCGCCAATCCGGTTACCGCGACGAGCCAGTCGCGGCTGGCGAGCAGAACGCCGATCCCCAGGAGTGTGAGGATGGCCGTCAGGGTGGGGATCAGGCCGGTGTTGAAAATGGCCTGGATCGAATACGAGTCCCAGGCGACGCGGTAAAGCGAATCACCGACGGTTGTATTGTCGTGGAACCGCAAGGAGAGCCGTTGGATCTTTTCGAACAGGGCACAGCGCAGCCTGAACACCATGCGCAGGCCGATGGCCACGAGAATATAGGTGCTGGCGACGGTCAGGAGCCCAACCAGCACCGCAAGCAGCAACTGGCCTGCGCACAAAATCAGCAGCAAGGCGAGAGGCGGGCTGCTTTGGCTCAAAAACCCCGCTGATTTTGAGAGGAAAGCCGGCGGCGGCACATTGCCGATGACACTGTCGATCACCAGTTTCATCGGCCATGGCTGAAGCAGCGACAGACCGGTGCTGATCAGCAGCAGGAGCAGACCCAGCGCCGTGGCCGGCGCTTCTCCGCGGCCGCAATACAGCAGCATGCGCACCGCAATTGCAAACGTGCTTCGCTGGACGGGCGATGCACTGTTGGCGGGGAGGTCGGCCATTGAGTCACTGCTGGTGGGATTGCCGATGGCGATTAAATCGTGGTGGGGGTAATACTACTTATGCTCTCCGGCGACTCGGCCGAATCGCTTTCCCGCGACCGAAAACGTGCAGACAAGCCTCGCTTTTCGCAATGAGCCGCCGCTGGGATCGACGCGACCGTTAATCTTGACGGTCATTCCGGCGACCGTCACCACATCATGAAATCGCCCATTTTCCAGCGTCAGATTGGGCGATACGAAATTGACACGGTTGCCGTTTTCGTCGAGCACATTCCCCCTGACCATCACCGAATGCGGCGTGACCACACCATTCCCGGTTCCGCTGAAGCAACCGCGAAAGATCAGCCGGTAGGCCCCCATAGTCGAATCGGGAGGCGCTGCGAACCCAGGCTTGACCCAAAAAGCACAGGTAAAAATGATGAGGAATGCCAGACGTCTCATCGCCAACCGCCTATCGCCACCGACGACACTTCGCTGGTGTCACCAAGTGGCCTACACATGATACCCCCTGTAAATGAAAGCACCATGAGAACACCTCATCCCCCGGAATCCAGGGCCAATCTGCCCTCCGCGCCGACCGGAATGTCGCGCGCGGTAGGCCTTTCCTCGACCGTGGCCAACGCAACAGTGCCGGTCTCTGGTGGCGATACCGGCAGGCAGACGCGGAATACGCTCCCCGTCCCCGGGATGCTTTCCACTTCACAACGTCCGCCCATGCTCTGAGCATGCGACTGCACCAGGAAAAGGCCCAGTCCCAGATGTCCACGATTCGATCCGCGCGAGCTGTCGGCACGGTAAAAGGGTTGAAAGATGTGCGGCAGGACATCGGCCGCGATGCCTGGCCCTTCATCGCGGACGCTCAGTTCCAGTTGCCGGCCATTCAAATGGCAATCGATCTCAATTGCGCCCCCCGCCCGATTGTATTCCACCGCATTTGATAAAAGGTTGGTCACGATGCTCTGAAGCACAACCGCGTGAGTCTGCGCCCGCATGCCGGCATCGAATTTGCGAATTACCTTCACGTTCTTCTCAGATGCCAGCGAATCGGCCAGAGTCGCGCATTGTTCGAGAAGCGCTGAAACATCCAGCCACTGGGCATCGCCGGCCACCAGCCCGCGGTCGCTGCGAACCTGTTCCAACAGTGCATCCACCAGACGCCGCAGCAACTGGACATCCGACAGTGACGTCCGAAGCGCGTCCGCCAGCGCGGCCGGCTCGCGCGGCCGGCGCAGGGTGACCTCCAGATGAGTCAGAATCGCCGCGACCGGAGTGCGCAGCTCGTGCGCCGTGTCGGCCAGAAATTGCTTGCGCTGCACAAACTCGCGCTCGAGCCGGGCGAGCATTTCATTCAATCGCTCGGCCATCGGCCGCAACTCCTTCGGCAGCGCTGCTGCATCCACGCGACGGTCCAGCTTTTTTTCATTGATGGTCCCGATCACGTCTGATGTCTGCCGCAGGGGCCGGAGGGCAGCGCGCGACACATACATGGCAACCGCCCCGATCAACAGCGCTCCGCCGAGCCCCACGACGCACAGGAGGACCGTCAGCCGCCGCAGCAGGCTGTCCACCGGACCCGCCGGCGCGCTATAGACGATCGTGGCCAGCCTCTCCGGCGCTCCTTCGGTGGATCGAACACCAAAGTTGAGCGTGATGCTGCGCAGCCGGCCTCCTCCGGCCAGCGAAATGAATTTCCTGTTTGTCACCACCGGCGAGGTGCGGTCGCTGAGTTGCCCGTCGGGCCGGGCCATCACCTGCCCCAGCTCGTTGCGAATGAGATATCGATCGCCGGGAGGCAGGGCGACCATGCTGCTTTCACGCGAAACCCCCAGAAGGTTCGGCAGGGCCGAAGCACGCATGATGATCGACTCGTCCAGCTCCGCCAGGAGCGTCTGGCGAGTGGTCATGTAAATGACCAGCAGGGCGGTCAGCACCACCGCCCATGCCGACAGGAGGATGGCCAGCGCAACTCTTCGGGTCATGCTTCGTCCGGATCTCCCGCGCTCAAGAGGTATCCATGGCCGCGCCGCGTATGAATCAATTTCACATTAAAGGGCTTGTCGATCTTGCTGCGGAGATATCCGATGTACACATCGACGACGTTGCTGCTCAGCTCTTCATCCTGTTCGTAGATGTGCTCCCATACGTCGGTTCGGGATACAACTTCACCGGCCCGCAGCGCCAGATAGTGCAGCAGCGCAAACTCGCGGGCGGAGAGGACAATGGAAATGCCGCCGCGCCGCACCGTCTTGCTGGCGGTATTGATTTCCAGATCAGCTACTTGCAGCACACTGCTCGCGCGGCCGTGGGCGCGGCGGATCAGCGCCCGCAGTCGTGCCAGCAGCTCTTCCCAGCCGAAGGGCTTCACGAGGTAATCATCAGCGCCCAGATCGAGCCCTTTGACGCGATCTTCCGGCGCATCGCGGGCCGTAAGACACAAAACCGGCGACTGGTTTCCGCTGCGTCGCATGTCCTGGAGGATGGACCATCCCTCCTTCCCGGGCAGCATGATGTCCAGCACAACGCAGTCGTAGGCATTGCTGGAAACCAGGTGAGAAGCCTCCAGACCGTCGAGCGTGAGATCGACCGAATACCCCTCTTCGCGCAGGCCATCGGCGATCGAGTGCGCCAGCTTGGGATGATCTTCAGCGACGAGCAACCTCATTTTCGGGACTCCTGAGTTGTTGGGGCGGCATCGCGAATCGGGCTTTTCTGCAAATCGCCCAGGCAGTCAGCTTCATCCATGACCACGGCCGATCCATCGACGCGAACCGCGTTCATTTGGTGTTTGGAGTGCCAGCCGGGGAGCGTCTCAAAAGCCAGGACAGCATCGCTGCGCGCCTTGGTGATAACCCGTCCTGCCAGGGTTGTTTCCGGATCACCGGTGTCGCGCCAGTCATAACTGGAACCCACCGCCGGGAACACTTCCTCATCCGCCGGGCAGCGAAACCATTGGGCCCCCTGTTGTGCGCGCAGCGCCGTCTCCCAGGATATTCCGCTGAGCGCGGGCTCCGGCAGGCGGCCGCCGTTGTCGGTGGCATATACGTGAAAGGCAACGCCAATCTGGCGAAGATTTGAGCAGCAGGCCAAAGCGGACGCCGATGCCCTCGCCCGCCCCAGCACGCCAAGGAGCAGCGCAATAAGAATGGCGATAATTGCCACCACGACCAACAGTTCGACAAGCGTAAAAGCCGCGGACGCGAAACTGCCAAAGGCCGCGTGCCGTGGTCGCACCCGTAGCGCAATGCCTCGAACAGATGCCAAGACACGCGCACCAATCGAATTTGCCGCGCGCTGCTGATCCATGAACATCGTGATTAAACGCAGTCCTGTCCCCGCTCTAACTCCTGAAATGGAGTGATTTCAATCGGAAGAGTCTACGCGTCGGCCGCAGCGTTGCAACCCAAAACCGGCCCGCCACCGCCTCAGATTTTTGGTGTAGGTCATCCCAGATTGCCGACACGGCACTACCCGTATTGGATGGAATGCGATTCTTTGGAAAGTGATGCTGACGCCCTGATTTGCCACGTCTGGACGACCGTAAAACAGGGAGCGCAACCGGATCCACCAATGTCGATGCTCCCATCGCATCGCTCGAGGCTGCCTGCGGTTGTATGCCAATCGCCAGCGTTTCCACCTGCACGGAAAATGCCCGATCGACGGAAAAGTAATCATCCGAATTGATCGCCCCACCGCTGTAATTAACATCGCCCCAGCGGTAGCCCGTCAGTTGCTGGATGTATCCCTGATCGATCACCGCGTAATCATCCGCGTTAATCGTCCCGTTCACATCGACGTCCCCATCATAGGTGTACACGACCAGGACCATGTTGGTGTTGAGCGTCTCCCCCAGGAGATCGCTGCGAATCGGCGAGCCCGATCCATCATTGTTGATGACAGCGGCCAGTCCAGTGATCGAATTGGATGCCGCCGCGGAACTGGTCAGGCCAGTCCCGCCCCATCGCGTTGTCGCGTTTCGCGCGGAGCTCACCAGGGCGTTGACCATGGCAAGGACCGTATCAACAGACGCGTTCTCGATGATCAGATCATTGTCGAATAGATCGACGGTTGCGCCGCTGGCGACCGTAAGGTCATTGACGCGAATGAAGCGCGATCCCTGCGCCAGAAGATTCACTCGCGCTTTGCCTCCGACCAAAAACCCCCAGAGATGCTGCGATGCATCCAGATTCAGGATGGCGCTGTTTTGAACAGAGATGTTCTCCAGGGAAGATATGCCGGCATCAGTGCTCAGCATATGCGTTCCGCCGTTGATGGTGAGCGTGTCGCTGCCGTCTCCTCCGGAGAATGCAGGGCTGAAGGGTAAAGTAGCATTCAGGAAAAACGTGTCATCGCCGCCGCCGCCATCCACTTCCATCCCTTCGATATTGCTGAAGTGGCCGCCGTAAGCTCCCAACGCAATGTTCGATGCTCCAATTCCAATGTTGTCCGCTGACGGCGTGCCGATGATTTGAAGCGAATCCCCGCTCCCCGACTGGCCATCAACAGATACGCCACCGCCTGGAATCGGCCCACCGGCCGAGAAATCAAGCACGACGCGATCGTTTCCGCCGCCGCCGTTCACGAATACATGGATGTAATCGCTCACCACGAAAGTGGAGGTCGGGATCGTCGTGTCGTTGTTTATGAACACTTCAGCCAGCGATGGATCGACGGAACTTTGCCGCAGGATGATGGTGTCATCCTCGTCAGGCATATCCAGATCGCCGGAAATGGTCAGCACATTGGTAGCGGGGGTGAGCAGAAATGCGTGGGTCTGGCCCGAGGGTGAAATTCCCTCGCCGACGATATACCCGTTGTCGTTGATCGATGCCGCTCTGGTCAGAGTCCAACCCGAGTTCACCGGGATCAGGCTATTGAGGTCGTAAGCCACATCCCCGCTAAACAAGACCGCGCGCGCCTGGCCGGCGCTGTTTTTTCCCTGGCCGACGATTTCGCCATTGTTGTTGATGGCCAGCGCCTGGCTGGTTGTAAAGCCGTTGGGGATGCCCAGGTCGCTCACTGTCCCGCCGTCATAGCGGAAGCCGTGGTATTGGGCGTCGCTGTTGAATCCTTCACCGACGATCTGCCCGGCGGCGTTAATCCCCCAGGCGTAGCCGTATTCATAATAGAAGGGCTGATTGGGAAATCCGATAGCAGTCATGCTTCCACCAGATGGCCGGACAAATGCACTGTCCCCGGCGTCGGTGCTGGAGTATCCGGCAATTGTTCCGCTATCGTTGATGGCAAATGCCTCGCTGCGGGCAAACACGTCGCTGCTTAACGTCCCCAGTTGCGTTACCTGACCCGTAGGCGAGCGATACGCGGCGACATAGCTCTGACCCGCCAAACTCGCCCCGACGATTTCGCCATTGATGTTCACATCATACGCGCTGCTGCCCACGCCCATGGCCAGATCGGTCGGAGCACCTGTTGTCTGGAATCGCACAGCCTTTCGCGCGCTGGCCGCCGTCACCGACGTGCCGACGATCGCGCCGTCGTTGTTGATGGCATACGCATAACTGGCCGCATAACCAGCCAAAGTCCCCAGGTTGACCATCTCCCCGCTGTCGGCGATGCCGTTGTTGTTGGCATCCTTGAACAAGAAGGCTCGATTGGCGCCCGTCGCCAACTGGGCATAACCCACGACCTCGTTGCTGCTGTTGATGTCGAAACCGTAACTGCTGGAGCCGCCGAGGGTGCCCAGATCGGTGATGGAATAAAAGGTGAGGAAGAGACGACTCTCCAGGGAGTCCACCAGCCAACGGGTGCTGCTCTTTCGCCGTTGCCCTTTGCCAGACGCGTGCATTTTAAACATCTCGACAACCTCTCGCCCATCCTCGAACGGCAGACCGCCTCCTCCCGCCATGCCCAAGCGGCTGCGATGCCCTCGCAGAGTGCCAAAAAGATATGCTCTTCAAGATGAAAATACGATGAGAGCTTGGCTCTCGACCCAAATTTCATTGCTTTACGACAATTTTTCGTGGGTCAATCTCACTTTGCTCTCATTGACCCAATGTATGATTCCCCCCCGCACGAGAGCAGTTTTGGGTTATGGTGTGTATATGACCCGGAGAAGATTCGTAACCTCTTCTGGCCGCGGCTTCACGCTCGTCGAATTACTCGTCGTAATCGGGCTGATCGCCCTCCTTATCGCTTTATTGCTGCCAGTCCTGTCCAAAGCACGCGAGCAAAGCCGCCGCACAAAATGCCTGGGAAATCTCCGCACGCTCGGCCAGTCCATGTTTGTGTATGCGGCCAACTTCAAGGACCGGCTGCCCAATTGCAATCCCCGCGGCGTCGCCGTGAACTCGGCCGCGGCCGATGTGGCGCTCGTCGGATTTGCAAAGGGTTTTGTTCGCTCTCCCGCGGTTTTTCACTGCGCCTCCGACAGCGATCCGATTCCGGAGGACATTGTCACCGCCAATCCGCAAGCCCCCAATTCGGCGCGAATCAGTTATGACTTTTACAGCATTTACTGGCTGCCGGAACTGGGCCCAAAGTTGACGTCGTTGAAAAATGCTCCTCTGGCATGGGATGTCGGGGTCGATCCATCCGCGGCTTTCAACGCTGATCAAAATCATGGCCCAAAGGGCGGCAATGTCGTCCATTCGGATGGACATGCGGAATGGCAGCCCGCCGAGAAGTGGGATCGTGGCAATTGGCCGAATCCGGCACACGTTAATTATCACATGCCGTAGGCAGACTCGGCGTTACCTCCAAGCAGAGCGCGGCCGTCCCATCAGGAGGAGGATCAGAGCAGATGTCAAATTCGGGCACTCTTACCGATTCGCCCGCACTCGATGTAGGTTTGCCCGAAGCCTACAGCGCGCCCTCTATTGCCGCGCCGGCCGATGCTCGACAACGCATCGCCGTGAGCGGAAAACTCTTTAGCCTTGGTGGTCGCAAGTGGTATCTGAAGGGCTTGATCTACGGGCCTTTCGCCCCCAATAGTGCAGGTTTTGCACTTCCGGAGCGTCCGCAGTTCCTGAAAGATTTGGTGCATATGCGGTCTTTGGGGGCCAATTGCATCCGGCTCTATTGTCCCCCCCCACTTTCTCTCCTGGATGATGCACAACAACATGGGTTGCGGGTGATGATTGATGTCCCCTGGGAGAAGCACCGCTGCTTCTTTGAAGATTGGTCTTCCCAGCAGGATGCCCTCAAGCGCGTCCGCGATACCGCCCGCCAGTTGGGCTCGCACCCCGCGGTCTTCGCCATCAGTGTCGCCAATGAGATCCCCCACGATGTGGTCCGGTTCTATGGCGCGCGTCGGGTTGAGCGATTTGTGGATCAACTGCTGGACAGCGCCAAGCAGGAAGCGCCGGAGTGCCTGGTAACGTACTCCAATTACCCATCAACCGAATTCCTCAATCCCACGCGAACCGATTTCTACTGCGCCAATATTTATCTCCATGATCCGGTCGCACTGAATCGTTATCTGGATCATTTGCAGCACATTGTCGACGCAAAACCGCTGCTGCTCGGCGAGCATGGCATCGATTCGATTCGCCAGGGGTCTCAAACTCAGGCGGAAATGCTGCGACAGCAGGTTGCCTGCCTCTTCGGCAAAGGCGCTGCCGGCTCGTTCGTCTTTTCTTACACCGACGAATGGTTCACCGGCGGCCATCAGATCACCGACTGGGCCTTTGGCGTCACTACCCTCGATCGATCCGAAAAACCAGCCGCCGCCGCGCTGCGCCGAGCCTGGGCCGCCGCCCCCGACCTGATTCCATCTCCCGCGCCAAGAGTATCGGTGGTGGTTTGCGCCTATAACGGAGCCAATACCCTCGAAGAGTGCCTCCGCTCTCTGCGCGAGCTCGATTATCCGGATTATGAAGTGATCCTCGTCGATGATGGATCGACCGACCACACTTCGCAGATCGCGGCCCGCTTCCTCGACATCAAATACATCCATCAGGAAAACCTCGGCCTCAGCATCGCCCGCAATGTCGGCGCGCAGGCCGCCACCGGCCAGATCGTCGCTTACACCGATTGCGATTGCGTCGCGGATTCAACCTGGCTCTCCTACCTCGTCCGCGGCATGCTGGAACAGAAGGTGCAAGCCATTGGCGGACCAAACGTCACCCCTCCGGCCGACAATTGGACCGCCCGCTGCGTCTCCGCCAGCCCCGGCAACCCCTGCCATGTCATGCTCGACGACCGCACCGCCGAGCACGTTCCCGGTTGCAATATGGCCTTTTGGCGCGAGTCCCTGCTGCGCCTGGGCGGATTTGATCGGCAATTCCGGGTCGCCGGCGACGATGTTGACATCTGCTGGCGCTACCTCGATGCCGGGATGAAAATCGGTTACGCTCCGGCCGCTCTTGTCTGGCATCATCGCCGCAACACGGTCTGCGCATTTCTGTGCCAGCAAAAAGGCTATGGCCGCTCCGAAGCCATGGTGCAGTTCAAACACCCTCACCGATTCAACTCTTTGGGCTGCTTCCGCTGGCACGGAGTGATCTATGGCGATGGCGGGCTCATCCGCGGCGCTGTGTTTCACGGCCGCTTTGGTTCGGGGCCTTTCCAAATCATCTACCGCCAGAGCAATTTCGGCATCTGGTCCTATTTCACCATGCTCGAGTGGCATCTCCTGGCTGCCTTCATTGCACTACTGTCTCTGGCGTACCCGCCGCTGATCGCCATCAGCGCCACCATGTGGTGCGCCACTCTGGCAAGCGCCGTCCGCTCGGCCATACGCGCCCCGCTGGAGAAGGGTGCGCCATTCTGGTGCCGGCCCCTGCTTTTCCTGCTCCATCTCCTCCAGCCGGTCATGCGCACCTGGCACCGCCTGCTCTATCGCATCCGCGTGCGCCTCAGCCGCAAAACCGTGTCGCGCCAATGCGCCACCTACCTCAAGAAACATTCCTCCACCCATTTCGACCTCTACTGGCAAAACCGGGACGGCAAAGGCCGCACCGAGCTCCTGCACACTTTGGCCGAAGGCGCAGCTCACGACGGCTGGCGCGGCGATTATCTGGCCGAATGGCAGGCGCACGACATCGAGCTGATTGGCGATCTCTGGCACGACGTGCGCATCTCCACCGCCACCGAGGAGCTCGGCGGCCCGCATCGATTCACACGCGCACGCTGCTCTTTGCATCTAACATGGCTTTCCTTCGTGATCGGGGCGGCAAATCTTTCCTGGCTTGCTGCTGCCTCACTGACCCGCAAGCCCTGGGCAATTGCGCTTGCCGCGGGGCTTGCGGTGTCAGTTCTTGCCGCCATCAGCATGAGCCGATTTCGCATCCGGCGGGCAGTGTCGGCGCTCTTGTCCAAAGCCGGCAGCGCGGCCGGGCTCGATCCATTCCAGGTGAGTAAGAGGACCCCCGTCCCGGAACCATCAACGCTCAAATCCGATTGTGCTCCGGAACTCGACGTGTGTGTTGAATAGCTGCATCACTCACGCGTTCGCGCGCCCCAGCTCGAAAAGTATTACCCGCTCATTTCGAAGCAAACACCGCCCCTCTCGCTCCAGGTGATCCACGCACTTGGGATAATGATCCAGGAACCAGATGGCCGGCCAGGCAACCGCCACAAATTTTGCGCCCCGCGCGCCAAGTCGATGCAACTCGGCTATGGCCGCCGCATCATCCGCCGGGGGCCCCCAATATTTCGCATCCCGCTCCGTGAAAGGCAGCAGTTCATGTCCGGTAGCGAGCATTGGCCGGCAGGCATCCTGATCGATCAGCACAACCTGCGCACCTTGAGGGACCAATCGAATCAGGTCCTGCCCTAACAGGTGCAACTGCTGCATCCACCGCCATGTCGTCCTACTCTTCCTGACGACAGCGCACGTAAAATTGGCATCGCCGATGCCTTCGATTCGATGCGCGACTTTCCGCTGTCCCAAAAACTCATGCACCGCCGCCGCACATCCATCCCAGGTGTAATAGTCATCAAAAATGATGACCCCGCCGTTCACAACCTGATCATACAGCTCATCAAGACAGCATTTCACGCTCGCATACCAATCGGCATCAATGCGAAGAATCGCGATTGGGCCGATTCGATCGCGGTTGGCCGGCAGCGTCTTGTCAAACCAGCCCGCCACTAGCTCCGTATGGTCGCTCAATCCCAAATCCAGCGCCGCCTGTCGCACCTCTTCCAGCGGCGCGCGCAGATTGTCAAAGTACATCGGCCCCGCCTTGTTCGCCCCCCACGCTTTTGCGGCCGGTCCGTCAATCTCCTGAGGGGGCTGGATTCCTTCAAACGAATCCAGCAGCCACACCTTCCGATCCCGCGCTCCTTCCCGGCGCAGAATCTCGGCCATCAGAAACGATGCTCCGCCGCGCCATGAGCCGCATTCCACCAGCGCACCGGGAATCTTCTGCTCCAGCACCACCCGCACCTGCCGCGCCAGGTCCACCAGCGATGACTGCGGCACCATCGTAAACGGCCGCACCTTCCGCAGGATTTCCGGCAGGTCCCGCTCCTCCAGCCATTCTCCCGCTCCTGCATCCATCAAATTCTCCGCCGCTAACTCAGATCGAATACCACAAACCGCTCGTTCTCCAGGACCAGTCGATATCGCTGTTTCAGGTGGCGGTGAAATTCCGCGTAATGCCCCAGCCACCAAAACGCCGGCCATGCGAACGCGATGAAGCGAGCGCCGTCGTTTCGCATTCGCTCCAGCTCCTCGATCGCAGTTCTATCATCGGCCGGCCTCCCCCAATATTGCCCGTCATGCTCCAGAAACGGAAGCGCCCGATATCCCGCCGCAATTACGCCTCGAATCTGCTCCTCATCCACCAGCACCAACTTCTCACCTGGTGCAATCGCCGCCCTCAGGTCCGCGGCCGCCGCGTGTAGCCGTCGTTGCCACTCCATCAGCTCCAAAAGCTTCTTCGGATGCACCATCGACAGCGGCGCGGCAACACCCTGCTGCTGTTCGGCCCTGAGGACCGGATTATTCTGCAAAACATCCCGCCGGCAGAAAATCAGCGTGTTCTGCGCGTAATAATAAGCTACGTGCTCGTTGTCCCAAATCCGCCTGCGGATGCAGTCGAGCACCGTGTATCCGCGTCCGGCAAACAGCTTCACCCAATACTCCGGCCACTGCTCGTTGATGTGATTTACCCCGCCCTGAAATGGAATCGCCGCCGAAAAAAGCACAACTGGAGCCAGCTTCGTCAGCGACTCGACAAAACCCGACGCGGATGATGCCGGCAAATGCTCGGCCACCTCCAGCGAGACCGCCAGATCAAACTCACGATTCAGATCAAATGGCTGGCTCAGATCGAACGTGAGAAAGCGCTCCCGGGGGATCTTCAACATGGCCGCATCAACGTGCGCCCCATCAATTCCGACAAAATCCTCAACGCCGTGCTCCCCGAACACCGACAGCCAAACTCCTGTCCCGCACCCCACATCGATCACATGCTGAGGCTTCAGCAGCCGGATGATGATCGGCACCACCTGCCGCGCCGACTGAAGCACCATCTCGTGCTCCTTGCGAAAAAAGTCGGCCGTGTACGACTCCATGAGCTCTCCCGGCGATGCGCTTCAAAGACTTCGCTCCAACAGGCTCCTGAGCACTTTGTCAGAGTCAAAATATTCCTTGGCCACGTGCCGCGCCACCTCACAATGCTTTTCATACCGTTCGCTCACCGACCACAGCGCCGTTTTTGCCTCCCCCAGATTTGCAAAGGCCAGCAACCCCTCGCCACAGGGCAGAGCATCGCTGAATCCTGTATCCTGCAAAATCACCGGCCGGCCACTGGCAAGATAGCAGCAGCTCCGGTCGCTGAACCATCCACAGCGGGTGCTGACGTATCCATGCTTGGCCACGCTGAACTCTCCGCGCGATGCCCGTACATATTTTTGAAACACTTCCGGCGTGCGCGTCGCCTCCCGCGGATCGGCCAGCGACCAGTCTCCCAGCATGAGCCGATCCAGCACTTTCGGCGGCCCGCCGATGGCGATTTCCATCGGCAGTCCGCTCTCCCGCGGAAGATCATAATAAGGCGGAAACTCCCGGTCCTTCTGTCCATACACCTGCCCTTCATGCTCCCGCTCCGGATAGGAAGCCCAGTTCATGATCGTCGTGAAAGCCGCCGCCGGGTTCCCCGGCTCAACCTTCCACTCCGGCAGCACCACGGGCTGTCGAGTTGCCTGCCAGTGATGACCACCCGTCGGCATGCTGCTGCGCGGCTTGTGTACGTTCTCGCCATAAGTAAAAAGCGCCTGATACCGCGAGAATGGGCCGCCCATCCCAAAACCAGTCTGCGTGAAAACCGGGTCGGTATCAATGAGGACCCGCCGCCGGCACAACTCAAACTCCGCCACCCAGTTCATGTTGCTCAGATTGAAATAAACATCGCACTCCGCACACGCGTCGGCCAGATCGGCGCGCTTCATTCCATGGGATGTGCCATCTTCCGCCAGATAGCAAAAGTTGCCTTTAAAACCGTGCCCTTGCGCCATCTGCTTGAAATAGCCAAGGCCATATTCAGGATTAGCGGTCTGCTGGTTGGAAATGGGATCGTAGCACGAATTCGCCCACCCATGGTGCTCGACATAGGTCACCTTGTGACCCATCCGCTGCAAACCCAGCAGATACTGCAAGTGGTGCCAACTGAAACCGCCGAGCGGGTAGCGAATGAGATACCCCGAGCAGAGGATGCGAAGCGACATCAGCCCGCCTCCGCCACCGCGCTCGCGCCCCGCCGCACTGTGGCCTTCTCCAGCAGATCCGGCAGCACCACTTCGGCCGAGAAATGCGCCTCCGCCAGCTCCCGCGCAGCCCGCGAATGATGCGCATAATTCGACTTGATCGCCTCCAGATGTGCTCTGGCGGCATCCGCCGTCCGAAACGCCAATAATCCATCCCCAGTCGGCACGTACTCACTGAACCCCGTATCCTGCACCACCGCCGGCCGCCCACTGGCGAGATAGCATTCGGTCCGGTCGCTGAACCAGCCGCTATTGGTCGAGACGTAGGTGTGCTTGGCGACACTGAATTCCCCATACGAGCTGCGCACGTAATCGCGGTACAACTCGGCCGTCGAGGAGACCGCAAATGCATCACGGCATGACCACCCATGCCCGCGCAGGAAATCCTGCGGCCCATTGACCGCCAGCTCCACCGGCACGCTGGTGCGCGAAGGCAGATCGAGAATCTTCAAAAACTCCTGGTCTTTGTTCCCGCCTATCGAGCCAAAGCTCTCGATCTTCCAGGTCATCACCGTCGTGAAACAAGGCCGCGGCGGCTCCAGCGTCGGCGACCATTGCTCCATGCATACCGGTTCCCACGTATGTTCCCATCGGAATCGGCCTGTGGGCACCGGGCAGTGCGGCGTGCCGATATTCCGGCCAAAGGTAAAGAGCGTGTTGAATCGGCTGAAAAAATCCACGTACCAGCCAACGCCCTCGGCTATGGCCAGTTGCGTAAAGCCCGGATCACTGTCGATGAATGCGGAGAAGGGAATGCTGGCATACTCATCGCGCCAGAACCAGCAGCCGCCCGAGAGGTCAAGAAACAGGTCGGCATCGCGGCAAATTTTGCGCCACGTTTCGCGGCTGTGCCCGTGGTGCTTCCCCGCATAGTCCACATAACACCACCGCTCACCCAGTTCATGCGGGCTTAATGTGTTGCGAATGAAATCGAGGGCATATTTCGGATCGGTCGCCTTGCTGTTGGCGGCCGGGTCGTAGTTGCACTCCCCGGTATCTTCCAGATACCACACCCGGTGCCCCAACTTTCGCAGTCCCAGCAGATACATCAGCGAGCACCACGCCACGCCGCCGTAGGGATATCTGCCCATGACTCCGGCCAGGATTATGTTCATTTTTCCCCGGTTGCGTGATACCCAATGGCGGCCCATTGGTCCGGCAGCGGCAAGCGGCGCATCCTCGGCCCATTCTAGACCATCAGCCATCGCTACAACTAACAAGCGCATAATATCGCCGAAAAATGAGAGAATCGTGAGACGGGATTAGCGATATGTGTATGGCCGGCACTAACAACCCTCGGCCTGGTGTCTTCCAACTGGCGGCTATGTTCGCGACGAGCTTTCGCGGCGAAGCCGCCGGTCCTAATCCAGCATCTCAAAAATCTCAGCGCGTCCGCGGAGCCAAAAGGCCATCTCTTGTGGCCGATTGTCACTGCCATGCAGCCAGAAATCCGGTTTGCCGAGGTAACGGCCGCAACAGCTTCGTTCCCAAACCCGATCGAAATCATGTACAACGACCGCCGGTTTGTTGGGGTTGTTGGCTGCCCATAGGATGGGAAGCTCGCGACCAGGCTGCTCAGGCGTAAATCCGGCGGGTCCATCGACAAATATGATGTCCCATGCTGTCTCATTCATGAAACCGGGCGAAGCGTGCAGCGCCGTGGGCGCCCAATGGCCGCGGCGGCTATGATAATCGAATCGCACTACCTCAAGGCCAGCATCTTCGGCCGCCTTCGCGTAATCTGGATTCGATTCGACAAATCGCGTGCGTCCCCCAATATTCAACGTGCCCCACAGCAATGAATCCGCACCACAGCCAAACACCAGAAAATTGACCGGACGCATCTTCACAATCAGCGCTCCCAGAGCGACGTACTGCTGCGGGGAGCAAAGGCCGCGTTGTACGGCGCGTCGAAAGGCCACAAATGCCTTGTGTTGCGGAGTCAGCGCCAATTCGCCCGGTCGATCGGCAATCTGGCTGAAATGGACCAGTTTATCCCCAGCTCGCGGCGGGTGCGGGGGTCCAGGGCCGAAATCATCTGGAAGCAATCGAACCCGCGCTGCCACGCGATCGAGGGCGCGGGCGAGCGCTGTTTGTTCCGAGCCCTCGAATTTCAACCACTCTTCGTGCCATGCGTCAAAGAGGCGGAGCGCTTCATTTGACTTACAAAAGATCAGGATGCGCGTGTCAAAGAAAGGCGCATCAGGATTACGCGCGGCAAGATCCATCATGATCGCCTGTTCCTGCGGAGGCAGTGCCCGCATCATTCTTCCATGAGCAGCCAGTTCACCCAGCGTTCGCACCTGGGGGTGATGTCTCATCGCAAGATCGTCATCTGCCAGGAGAGATTCGAGTGGATCAATGGCCCGCTGAAGCTGCATCTCGCTGGAGAGAAACAGCGTCAAGTCGAAAGGAGAGAAGCGCGGGCTCTGCGTCGAATAGAACCATCGCCCGGGACCTGGCCGGCCTCGCACCCACGTGAAGGGGACATCGAGCGGGACGTCGGTCACAACATGTACAGGCAGCCGGGGCTCATGTCTGCGTACACTCGCAATGGAATCGAAGAGGAGCTGGCGACGATCATCGCCGCTGACGTTGTAGAGGATGCCGTTGCGCAAAGTTTTTTTTAAATTTTGCTAAAATGACAAATTGGAAATTTTTAGTATTGCAGACTCTATTGCAACTTTGTTAGAGAAGCGAGCAGTCTCGAGCATTGTCGGATCTCGTGGCAATGTCAAACATACCTTTCGGCCGACTGTCAGTAGCTGTCACCGAAATGGAGGAGTCAGTGGTGTCCAGGGAAGGTTCTTTGATCATGCATCTCTGAAGGCGGCTCTTTCGCCCCTTGGGCTGAAAAATTGAGCTTGAATCGTTTTGAGCGGCAGCGCGCTTTTCTCGGAGCGCGAAGGGTTTTGTCGCGGCGCGGCGATTCCGCGCGCACTTCAAAAGGGAAGGTGAACTCATGATCGCACGCACATCCGTCTCGGGGATTAGCTCTCGAAAACTTTCTAAAGAGCGCACTTCATTGACTCGCCTGCGCGCTGCCGCCAGCAGCGTTGTGCAGTCGATGTGGACCAGCGCAAAGGGCGCCGTTCAGCGAGTGCTGGGCGACGGTGATGACCTGCTGCTGTGGATAGTGGAGAGGCTGGAACCTCGTCAGTTGCTGTCGGCCCCGGAGATAACTCCGATCCCGCCCATGGATTCAACCGAAACCTTATGGTTCACCGTCTACACCGATTTCTATGATGCGGATACGGAGGACAGCCATTGGGGCACGTTCGATTGGGGTGACGGCTCCTCCGACGACGCAGGAATTGCTTCATCCGGAGGGTATGGTTATGTATCGGGGAGCCACGTTTACGCCGACAATGGGGTATACAACGCCACGCTGACGATTACTGACAGCGGAAACGAATCCTCGCAAGTCCCGTTCACCGTCACCGTTGCAAATATCGCACCCCGCTTGATCATCGCAGCTCCCAGTGTCGTCAACGAAGGCGCTTCTTTCTCGTTGAACCTGGCTTCGAAGGACCCCGGGCCTGACACGATCAGCAACTGGTCGATCAACTGGGGCGATGGCTCAGCGCCGCAGAACGTGGCCGGCTCAACGACCAGCGTGGCGCACGTTTACGCTGCCGGACCGGCGCAGCGAACGATCACGGTTACCGCCACGGACGAAGATGGAAGCTATGTCAGCAGCGCATTGGCGCCCGATCCTTCCTTCGGAACAGTCGGAAAAGTCACCACAAATTTCGGCAGCACCGACCTGGGGCGGGCCGTGGCCGTGCAGCCCGACGGAAAGGTCGTTGCCGTGGGGGCGGCCTTCATCAGCAGCCCTCTGAGCTACGGAATCGGGGTGGCGCGATATCTGTCCAACGGAACGCTGGACACGACATTTGATTCGGACGGCAAGGTCACCACCAACATCACCTCGGTAGTCGATCAAGCCTATGGCGTGGCGATCCAGAACGACGGCAAGATCGTCGTCGTGGGCGAGGCCAACGGTGATTTTGTGGTCGTGCGCTACAACTCCAATGGCAGCCTGGATGGCTCATTTGACACCGACGGTATTGTGACGACCAATTTTGGCGCCACGGAAACCGTCAGGGGCGTCGCTCTCCAGAGTGACGGCAAGATCGTGGTCGTGGGATCAACAAGCGGGAATTTTGCGGTCGCCCGCTACAACACGAATGGCTCAGCGGACACCACATTCGACGGCGATGGAAGGTTGACGACCGATTTCGGCGCCAGCGATTCAGCCAACACCGTAACCATTCAGCCCGATGGAAAAATCGTCGTTGCCGGAGGATCCAACGGAAACTTCGCCGTCGCCCGCTACAGCAGCACCGGCGTCCTCGATAACACCTTCGACACCGATGGTAAAGCCATCGTCACGTTTTCGGGTGGAGGCGGCGCTTTTGGGGTGGTGGTGGTTAGCGGCAAGATCGTGCTTGGTGGCAGCACCAGCGGCAACTTCGCCGCCGCCCGGCTCAACAGCAACGGCTCGCTTGACGTAACCTTCGACTCAGACGGCAAAAACACGGCCGACATGGGAGGCTACGAGTCGGTGAACGCCGCCGCGATCGGCAGCGATGGCCGCATCGTCGTGGGCGCGACCCAATATAACGATATTGGATTCAACGATTTTGCCATCGTCCGATTTGCCTCAAACGGCGCACTCGACACCACCTTCGGCGCTGGCGGAAAGCTGAACGTCGATTTCAGCACCAGCGACAACCTTTACGGCCTGGCCATCGGGCCCGACGGCAAGACGGTGGCCGTAGGCTACAACGCCACGTCGGATTTCGCCCTGGTTCGCCTCAATCCGAACAACACGGTGCGGGTCAACGATCTTCCCCAGGTCACCAGCAGCACCGTGGATGCCATCACGGAGACCATGGGGACCTCTGCTTACTTCGATTTTTCAGACGGCGATTTCTCAGATACCTTCACCGTAGCCATCAATTGGGGAGATGGCACTCCACTGGATACAGAAATACCCTTCGGTATGTGGCCAGGCGGGGGCAACGTCTCCGCCTCTCACGTTTTCGCCGATGATGGCCTGTACAACGCAACGCTCACGATCACCGACAGCTCGGGAGGCGTCACCAATCATCCATTCACGGTGACGGTGAGCAACGTCGCGCCGCGGCTGCACGTCTCCGCCTCTTACCCGGTTTATGAGGGCTCGCCGATGACGCTGCGCCTCTCGGCGACCGACATTGCACCTGACACGGTCTCCTCATGGACGATCAACTGGGGCGACGGTACAGCGCCTCAGTCGGTCCCCGGAGCCGCGCCCACCGTCACGCACACATACGCCGACGGTCCGACAACCAATACGGTGACGGTGACCGCTTACGACGAGGATGGAAACTATTCGACGAGCGCAATTGGCCTGGAGACGACTTTCGGGACTTTTGGCAAGACGCTGACGGATTTTGGCTCCGCATTCGATACTGCCAACGGCATCGCCGTTCTGCCTGGCGGGAAAGTCATCGTTGGGGGTTACACCTATGTCGGCGGTGGGGCCGACATGGTGCTGGCTCGCTACACGGCGGCGGGAGTGCTGGACACTTCGTTCAGCGGCGACGGAAAAGCCGTGCTGAACCTGGGCACGGACTTCGACTACATCCTGGATCTGGCCTTGCAGAACGACGGCAAGATCGTTGTCGCAGGCTGGTCGGGCGACAACATGGCTCTCCTACGCTTCAACAGCAACGGCGATCTCGATACGACCTTTGGCGGCGGCGATGGGATCGTTACTACCGATTTCGGCTCGACAGACCAGGCATACACGCTGACCATAGCGCCCGACGGCAAGATCGTCGTGGCGGGAACTTCAAACGGTAACTTTGCAGTTGCCCGCTACCTGAGTGATGGCTCGCTGGACCTGACTTTCGACGGTGACGGAAAGGTGACGCGGGAGCTGGGAGGCTATGACGTTGCGTACGACGTGGCGGTCATGAGCGACGGCCGCATTGTTGCGGTCGGTCAAGGGTCCAACCACTTCGCCATCCTGCGTTTCCAAAGCAACGGCGCACTGGATACGACTTTTGACGGCGATGGCATTCGAAGCGTCCCGCTCGGATCTTTTAGTAGTGCCTCAGGGGTGGCGATCCAGGGCGACGGCAAGATCGTCGTCGGTGGTACTGCAAACGTTAGCGCCAATGACTTTGCCGTTGTTCGTCTAACCAGCGCCGGCGCCCTCGATACCAGCTTCAGCGGTGACGGCATCCAGATCACCGATCTGGGGGGAACCGACGACTATGCGCGCGCTCTACGCCTGCGCTCAGACGGAAAAATTGTACTCGCCGGAAATAACTATAACTGGCTTTGGGGCGGTGACGTTGCGTTGGCCCGCTATAACACAGATGGATCACTTGATACTGCTTTCGGGAATGGCGGCACGCTCAGCGCTGACATTGGCAGCGGCAACGATTACGCCATGGCCATGACACTCGATACCGAAGGGCGCATCGTGACCGCCGGAAGCGCGGGCGGCGATGTGGCCGTGGCCCGCTTCGTGCCGCAGAGCCGGGTTGAGGTGCGCAATGTTGCCCCGGTGCTGGGAATCAGCGGCAATCCGACCATCGAGATCAACACCCCTTACACCCTCAATCTTTCTTCGACAGATGTTGGCGCGGACACCATTGTCCGCTGGAACATTACCTGGGGCGATGGCACACCTGAACAGCTGGTTAATGGCGATCCAGCCTCCGTGCCGCATACTTACACCGGCAATCCGCGATCTTACACGATCACCGCAACCGCAACCGACGAGGATGGAACTTTCTCGGCCACGCCGCTCCTGATCGATACCTGCAAGTGCGGATGGGGATTCCGCGAGACCGGCGGCAGCCCCGGCGGCGCTGCGCGCGCCGTTGCCGATCCCACCACCGTGTTGCTGACCGAAGGCGATTCCTTCGACGCGACGCTGTGGAAGAACATCACCATCACCCCTGAGATGACCGAGGTCTCGGTCATCTTCACTAACCTGGCTTTCCAGGGCATCGACGCCTCGGACATCAACGACGCTTTCGAAATCGCCTTTGTCGACGCCGCCGGCAACAGCCTGGTTCCGACCATCGGCCCGGGCAGAGATACGTTCTTCAACATCACCGAGGGCGTGGGAATGGCGCGAGGAACCGGCGTCACCTTCGATGGCGAGCGCGTGGGCCTGGACATCACAGCCCTGCCCGACGGAACCGTCGGTCGGCTGGAAATCCGGCTGATCAACAACGACGGTGATTTCGGCAGCAGCACCGCCGTGCGAATTCTCTGCGACAACCAAAACGCCCATCAGGTGCTCTGGGGCGTCAACGAGCAGACCGGATCGCTCTTTGCAATGTGGAACTACCACAGCGCCGCCGCCACCTTCGTCGATTATGGCCTGGTCTACACCATGCAGGGCACTCCACCCGTGGCCACCGCGGTGGGCAACAACATCGAAGCACTCACCGTCGATGGCGACGGCGTTGCTTACATGGTCCGCAACAGCCCCGTTGGCGGCATTGCCGCGCCGGTGCTGCTCAAGGTGGATGTGGACGATCTGGTTTACGGAAACCAGGTGATTGCCACCGTCGTTGGAAGAATTCCGCTGACATTCAATGCAGCGCAGGACAATATTTCGGAGGTCTCCTTCGACCCCATCACCGGCAAGCTCTTTGCGCTCTTCAAAGATCAGGTTGACAGCGGCACCGACCCGGTGGACCGCGTCCTGGTCATCAACAAGAGCAACGCGGCGATCCTCGAGGACCTTGGCCCGATGACCGGCATGGGCACTTCCGTCACCGAAGCTGAATCATTCGCATTCGATGGGCAGGGACGCCTCTTTGTCGCGGATAATGATACCGATGGTCTGTACGAAGTCAGCCCCATTACGGGAGACATCATCGCCGTTGTCGATTCGAACCTCAAAAACAATCCCAACTTCACCGGCTTCGCCTCCATGAAGATCGAAGGGCTGGCCTTTGATCCCGCTACCGACGATCTGATCGCCAGCGACGACGACAACGACCGCCTGCTCGCGTTCAAGACCGACGCCACCAACACGAGGGTATTGGAAAACCTGGCCGCTTTCGGACTGCCCGACGTCGAGGGGATGGATTTCGTCACCATGTACCAGCTACCGCCGGAGCGCCGCGCGGTTTGGACCGTCGACCAGGATGATGGCAGCCTGATGGTTTTCCAGGACTACCGCACGGCCACCGCCGGAATGGATCTGGGACAGGTGCGGGTCACGCCCGCCGCGGGCGGCGCGCCCGTCATCGTCACTAACCTGGCAGCGATGGCCGTCGACAGCGACGGTAAGGCGTATATTGCGCTCAACGGCAACAACGCCGGTTACACCGGTCCATCACTGCTGGTGCTGGATCTCATGCAGATCCACACGTTGCCGACCAGCGTGCCTCTCGCGACCGTCGCGGGCCGCATGACTGTGGCCAGCGGTGAAATCGTGGGGCTGGCGATCCATCCCACCACCGGCGACCTCTACGCGCTGCGCCAGTTTTCCGGCACTGACGAACTGTACCGCGTCAACAAGAGCACCGGCGCGCTGACACTGGTCGGCGCAATGACCAACACCTCTCCGGCCGCCTCCGTGGGCACCGGCGAGGCGCTGGCCTTTGACGCCAGTGGCAACCTCTATGTCTCCGACGAAGGAGATAACGATGTTTACAGAGTCAGCACAACCAATGGCGCTATCCTCAGCATCTACGACGCCAGCACCGAAGGTGGGATCGGCTCGGCGCAGCTCAAGGGCATGGGCTTCGATCCGATCTCGGGCAAATTCATCGCCGTGGACACCACCGGCGACAGGTTCGTCGAGCTGACTTCTGGCGACGGGGGCAACGTCGCCATCACAGGCGGGCCTATTCCCGACACGATGGAAGACCCCCAGGGCATGGACTTCTTCCCGCAATCGGCCGTCGGCGGCGTGATCTTCCAGCCCGGTGGAAATCCACCCGTGATCGAAGGCCCCGGCTCAGGCACTTTCGCGGGCAATCTTGATCCATCGGATGAGATCAGAATCTCCGATCTTTCCAACGTCGCGGCCCATTTCAACGTCACCTACGGCCGAACTTCGTTCAACGATGCCGCCAATGTTCTCTACGCGCACATCCACCTCGCTCGAGCCAGCGCCACCTCCATTCGCGGGCCGCTGCTCGTGGGTGTACGTGGGATCACTGCGCCTGGAGTGCGCCTGCATGATCGCCACGGCGTCACCTCCAGCGGCATCTCCTATTACGACATCAGCTCTCTTCTGACCAACGGCGAAACCAGTTCAGCCAGTGATGTCATCGACGTGGACATCGCTTTCGACGATCCCTCTGGCGTTGGGTTCGGTTATGAATTGGTGATTCTCGGCCACCTCAACGAAGCGCCATTCTTCACCTCCAATCCATACGCCGGCCAGCAGGGCCAGGCAACGCCGGTCGAAATCAATGTCAACAATTACGTGCTCGAGGTCGTGGCCAAGAACAGCAACCAACTGCGCTATACGCTGACCGGGCAGGATCCGGACAACGACGCATTCAGCTTCAGCATCGTCTCTGGACCGGCCAACATGAGCATCCAGACCATCGCCGGCAAGCCGACGCTGGTGTGGACACCCACCGCCCCTGGCGACGTGGGCTCGCACTACGTGCGCCTCCGGATTACCGACGTGCACGGCCTGTACGATCCATCCAAAGATCAGGTCCTGACGGTGAGAGTCGTGACCGGAGCCAATCGCGCGCCGCGCTTCACGACCGATCCAATCGTTTTCGCATATGCCGGCCGGGTTTATACATACGATTCCGACGCTTTTGATCCGGATGGCGACCCGCTCAATTTCAGCGCCCCTGTCAACCCCGGCGGCACCTTTGCCATCGGCGCCGGCAGCGGCATTGTCACCTGGACCCCGACCTTCGCCCAGATTGGCCAGAGTATCCCGGTGACCCTGCGCGTGGGGGATCAGCAATCTCCAGAGCTGTCGGCCACGCAGGAATACAACATCGTGGTGCTCGAAGACCCGGATGTGCCACAGCCCGGCCTGCCCGATCTGACCATCTCCAACATTCTCATCGACGGCCTCTCGTGCGATGCGCAGCATCTGCGCGCTCAGGGCATCGTCTCCGCCACCGTGCGCAACCTGGGCCCCGGCTCTGTCGATGCCCCATTCAATGTTCTCTTCTTCGAAGATCTGGACTTCAACGGGCAGTTCAGCGCAGCGCAGGACCACGTGCTGGGCTCGACACGAGTCGAGCAGAGACTCCTGAGCAGCGCCACCATCAACGTAGCGGGAATCCTCAGCGGCGACCTGCTCTTCGCCGGCGCGCACGTCTGGGCATTCGTGGACAGCGCCAATGTGATTACCGAAAGCAACGAAACCAACAACACCGATCGCAGCAGGCGAGATTGCAAGGTCGTCGTGCCCCCAGGTGGATTCGATCCTGCAGTTGAGTGGTCTGTTCAGGAGTTCGACACGCTTCCTGGATCGACCAACGTGATGTCCACCCCTGCCGTCGCTGATGTCAATGAAGACGGTATGCCGGACATTATCTTCGTCACCTACGGTGGCGGTCAGGTCGTCCGGGCAGTGAGCGGAAATGATGGCACTTTGCTGTGGACCGCGAATGCCGATCTGAGCAAATCGATCCAAGCGGAGAATAACGTCACGGTCGGAGATATTGACGGCGACGGTCATCTTGAGGTGCTCGTGAGCGGTGGCAACAACGTACTGCAAGCGTTTGAACATGACGGCACTTTCAAGTGGACCAGCGTCCTGGCCCACACGGTGAGGTGGGGTGCTGCATCCCTGGCCGACCTGGATGGCGATGGAGACGTCGAGGTAGTGGTTGGAGCGACCGCCATCAATGGAAGTGACGGCAGCATCATCTGGAATGGTTTGAATTCCGGAGGAACCGGCATAGGCGACAACCGTGCAGGCCCATTGTCGATTGTCGCCGATCTGGACATGGATGGATCGCCAGAAGTCATTGCCGGCAACTCCGCCTACCGGGCGGACGGGAGTCTTTATTGGAATGCGAATACCGTCAACCCGACGGTGTTCATTCCCGACGGATTCGCGGGCGTTGCAAACTTCGACGGTGATAACTTCCCAGAGATCGTGTTAGTCAGTAGCGGCAATGTGTACCTGCTTGAGCACGATGGAACGCTCATCTGGGGTCCCGTATCCATTCCCACAACCGGCAGCGGTGGCGCGCCCACGATTGCCGACTTTGACGGCGATGGCCAGCCGGAAATTGGGGTTGCCGGTTTTGCGCGCTATGCAGTGTATGAAACGGACGGATCCCTGAAGTGGCAAGCGGAAATTTCTGACCAGAGTTCAGAGTCGACAGGCTCGTCCGTCTTTGATTTTGAGGGAGATGGCAGCGCGGAGGTCGTTTATGCAGATGAGCACTACCTCCGAATATATCGCGGCACCGACGGAACGGTTCTCTTTCAGATTCCGATCGGTTCAAACACGGCCTACGAGCTTCCCGTCATCGCTGATGTCGACAATGATGGAAACGCAGAGATCGTCGTTGTCGCCAACACCAGTTCCGGAGATCCGAGGCATGGCATCTTCGTCATTGGCGACCTGAACGATACTTGGGTGCCCACACGCAAGATTTGGAATCAGGAGTCCTATCACATCACAAACATCAACGACGACGGCACCGTTCCTCAACACGAGACCGCAAGTTGGCTGGTCCACAATTCTTACCGCCTGAACACTATCACGGATCCCAACTTCGATCCGCAAGACGCCCCAGACCTCATCCCCTCTTTCGTCCGCGTCCAGCAGGTATTGTCGGAGACCAAGTACACCGCCCGCATCGGCAATGCCGGCAACCTGTTTGCTCCCACCGGCGTCCGCGTCGCCTTCTACAATGGCGATCCCAATCTCGGCGGGACACTCATCGGTACG
>DASYUA010000064.1:0-1665 GCA_036001665.1 Tepidisphaeraceae bacterium | reverse complement strand
CGATGGCGGCGCGGTCGGCGTCGTCGGATTTGTAGGTCCATTTGAGTTTGTAGGGAGGAGGAGGGAGGGAGGGGGCAATGCCGAGGAGGGGGCCGAGGCCCTGAAAGCCCACGGGTTTGTCTGGTTGATCGGCGGGGGCGGCGGAGAGGGAGAGGAGGAGGAGAATGCAACCGCAGAGACGCAGAGACGCGGAGAGGATTTGCGATTTGCGATTTGCGATTTGCGATTTAGCAGAAGAAGCATGGGCATCGGAGTACCGCTGCCCATGCCACCCCATGCGAAAGCTCATGGGCGAGGCGCCCATGCCACGTGGGATCCTGAAGGACCGTTGGGCATAGGTCATTTGGCGCCCCCGAGATCGTAGCAGTTGAATTCTTCGAGGCCCTTGGCGTAGAGCTTGCCTTTGTAGAGGAGGGGAGTGGACCAGATTTGGGTGGGGCGGCCGGCATCTTCGAAGAGTTGGGCTTCGGCCAGGCGCTTGTAGGCGGCGGGGGTGGCCTGGGCGATGATGAGCTTGCCGGAATCGGTCATGATGAGGAGCTTGTCTTTGGAGCGGGTGAGTGAGCCGCCGCGGCCGATTTCGTCGGGGGCGGCCTGGGGCCAGGAGGGTTTGCCGTCGGCCCATTTGATGCATTTGAGCTTGCCTTCGCTGTTGCCGTAGAGGACATCGCCATCAAGGATGGCGGGCTGGAAGTGGGACTTGAGTTCTTTGTTCTCCCAGATTTTTTTGACGCTGGTGGAGGAGACTTCCAGGAGCGCGCCGCCGTGGCCGTAATTGCTGGAGATGAAGAGCTGGCCATCCTTGTAGATGGGGGTGGCGGCGTTGACGTCGTAGTTGGTGGTCCAGGGATATTTCCAGAGGGTTTTGCCGCTGTCGGGATTGAGGCCGTAGATTCCGAAGGCGGCGAAGACGGCGAGTTGGCGCGAGCCTTTGACATCGATGAGGATGGGCTGCGCATAAGCGCCGACGCCGCGCTCGGATTTCCAGGTGATCTTGCCGACGTTCTTATCGACGGCGACGGCGAAGGCATCGCCGTTGCCGCCCTGCACGTAGATGCTGTTGCCGTCGATGAGGGGATTGGAGGAGATGCCCCAGTCGCCGTTTTTTCGGCCCTGGGCGTTGGTTTCCTTGAGGACATTGACGCGCCAGATGAGCTTGCCGGTGGCCAATTCGCGGGCGACGAGATCGCTATTGCCGCCGTAGGTGTAGATGCGGTCGTTTTCGATGACCGGGGAGGCGCGGGTGCCCTTGTAATCGCCGTTCCAGCCGCCGTCGTAGGCCTCTTTCCAGAGTTCCTTGCCGGATTCGTCGAAGGCATAGAGGGTGTCGCGGCCGTCGGCGAGGGCGAAGATGTAGATTTTGCCATCGACGGCGATGGGGCTGGAATAGCCGGTGCCGACGGATTTGGACCAGAGTTTTTTGGGACCTTCCTTGGGGAGGGAATCGGGGATGGTTTCGGAGGTGATGCCATCGCCGCGCGGGCCGCGCCAGCGGGGCCATTCTTCAGCGCGGAGCTGGGTGGAGAGGAAGAGGATGGAGAGAACGGTGAGGAGAAGACGATTCACGATGGGGACCTCCTGAAAAGGGGGAGTTGTAGTGAGTGGGTGTCCAAATTCAATACTGGCGATGAAATGGGTTTGTTTTGCAGCGGCGAAAGGGGAGGG
>DASYUA010000063.1:0-13659 GCA_036001665.1 Tepidisphaeraceae bacterium | reverse complement strand
GCATTGAACAAACTGCCTTCAGTCAGTCACCGCTGGTGACGTTAACTCCACGGATTTCCGGGGGTGGGGTGCCCCCCGCGTCTGCGATTGAACTTGCAGCAAGCCCCCATCACCCCCACGCTCAAAACTCGCCTCAACCGTCCCCCTCACCTTCTAAAACCCCCTCATCGAGGGCCCGCCCCAAATCCACATTGCCGCCAAACAGTTACACGTCCAAATTCTTCGGATTTTGACCCAAACAAATGCCAATCTCTGACGTATAGATACTGTGTAGGGTTCACTCCGCGAACCTCCGGCCCGGATTCTCACAAAAGGGGGGGAAGGAAAATGCTCTCGTCTCATCCACTCAGCCGTACCCCCGCCCCCTCGGCGCGCCCGCAATCCCTCATTTTCAATCCGCCATCCCCTCCTTCCATCCGGGACTCGCTTTGCGGCGCTACGGACGCGATCTCCGGCCCAAAGGACCCATCCGGGACGCAAAAAGGACTCGCAAAGGACTTGGAAAGGACTCGCTTTTTTTGGCACTTCCTTGCCCCACCCCTCCACAACCTCAGCCCCAAACCAAATTTACAAAAAACCGCGTCCCAGCCCCTCCCGGACTACTTTTTTTCCTCCCCTTCCTCAACACCTGACCACGGACAACGCACCACTGACAGGATCAAAAACAAACCCACCACTTCGTGCCGTTTGTGCCCTTCGTGGACCAAAATCGCCGCTTTTGCCTCTCACCACGCCAATTTTTTTGACGAAACAAACCCACCACACCCCACCCCACCTCACTTCTTCCCCCTCTCCTCCGCCACCCTCTTCCTCGCCGCAATCACCCCCTCATCCTTCGCCAGCGCGGCCTGCCGCATCACCTCCACCGGCCGCTTCGCATCCAGCCAATCCGCACTCGCCTGCGCAATCGCCGCCCGGTCCGGCGGGCTCTGCGCCCGCAACTCAATCAATTTCGCCTCCGCCGCCTCCGTCTTCGCCCTCGCCGCCTTGTACTGCGGATTCTTCACCAACTCCGCCTCGCACTTGACCGTCGCCGCCTCCAACTCCTTCTGCGCCTCCGCCAGTCCCGGCGCTTGCGCCTTCGCGTCCGCCGACAAATCCACCGTCTTCGGCACCGGCGCGTCGGCCGGCAACTGCGGCGGTGGGGGGGCCTTCTGACCCCTGGGCACCAGCCTCGCGCTCAGCGCCACCTTCTCGGCCGCCTCGCGCAGCGTCTTCACGTTCTCCTCCGGCTCACTCAGCGCCACCACCGTCACGATGAACTGGTGCGGCTGGATATTGCGGTAATAGTGCGTCTGGTCAAACGCATTCCCATCCTTGCGAAACTGCTCGCGCATCACGCAGAAAAACCGATCATCGATCTCAAACCTCAACTGCTTCACGATCTCCAGCCCCTTGTCCTTCGCCTTCGCCTCATTGCGCATTCCCCGCAGCCTGTCGATCAGCGTCCCGCGCGTCAGCTCCTCGGCCTGGGCCGACTTGGGCGCGATCCCCGGAATCGCCGACATCTGAATCCGCCCCTGTCCCGGCATTGTGTAAAGCGCCGCCTCCCCCTTTGGCGAAACCCAGCTCACCACCCACGGCTCCGGCGGCGGCGCGAACTGAATGATCCCACTGGAAAGCGACACCATCCCCGGCTCATCCGCCACCGCCGCGCTTGCCCACCCCATCCCCACGATCATCGCGGCCGCAATCACACACCTCATGATCGCCTCCTCACCCCCTCTTCATCCGTGTGCATCTGTGCCCCATCTGTGGCTCAAAAACTCAGAATTTCTCCGGCCGATTATACCGCGCCGCCTCCCCGTTCTCGAACGGATCATACTCCAGCTCGATCCTCGGCACGCCCGCCAGATCCAGCTCGATCTCCCCCTTCTCCGCCGGCGGATCGGCCGCCACCACCGGCCGCAAAACCCGCTCCATCTCCCCCAGAAACCACTTCACATTCAACCCCATGAACCGCTCCGGCACATTGCGAAACTTGGGCGGATAGCTCTTGTGCAAACTGATCACCCCCCGCGGATTCGACCGTCGATAGTGCTCCAGCGCCACCGCCGCCTGAATCATCCCCTGATAAAACGAATGCTTCAGCCCATACGCCATGTGCCAGATGTCTTCCCAAACCTCGTGCGCCTCAAAAAACTCGTGATCATTGAAGAGCTGAATGCCGTCGAGATACAGCTTCTTCTCCAGTTCCAAAGGCATTCCAACTTCCATCGGCTACTCTTTCTTCTGCACCGGCCGATCCCCCGAATACAGATCCAGATAAAAATAAAGCAGCGACTTCCCGCTCACATCCCGCGTGCGCGAGTGCTTGAATTTGAACTTCTCAAACAGCTTCAGTGCCGGCTCGCGCTCCATGTAAGTGTCGAGCGTCACCTTCAGGCACCCGCGGTCCTGGCACCATTTGATTGCCGTCTCCAGAAGCCTCGCTCCAATCCCGCGCCGCCGATGGTCCTGCCTGACGCGCAACCGGCGGATCTCCGCTTCGCTCTCGCGATGAATCTGCACGCCGATCATGCCCACCACCTCGCCCCTCTCGTTTTCCGCAACCCAGAAATGGTTGCCGGCGGAAGCGAGATAGGCGCCCTCCACATCTTCGATATCCAGGCCGGTGTCGTTGGGCGCGATGTGCCCACCGATCAGGCCTTCGACGTAGAGGTGTTTCACGACGTCGCTGTCGCGCGGCTCACAGCTTCGCACCGTCACCGGGATTGGCGGCAATTCGCTCACGCTGTCGATTCTAGCACGTCACCCGATCTCCAGAAACTCCACGGCATCCCGCGCCGTGTCCAGCAGCGCCACCGTTTTCGGATTGGCCCGATGCAGCGCGCCCGGATTGATCAACCGAATCTTCCCCACGCGAACATCCTGCCGCACGTGCGTGTGCCCCTGAAGCAGATAATCGTGCCGCTGCTCGCTCAGCAGCCGCTGCTTGAGCTTCGGATCATCGCCATGGTGTACCGCGATCCTCCTGCCATCCACTTCCAGCTCGCCAAACGCGCCGAAGCAGTCGATTCCGATGACTTGAGCGTATCGCTGGAGCCCCGTCCGATCCCAGTCGCAATTCCCCCACACAAACGCCCCCTTCAGCCCGGCCAGAGAATCCAGCACCGCCGTCGATCCCACATCCCCGCAATGAATGAAATATTCCGCCCCCCGCGCCTGCAACAGTTGCACCGCCGCCGCCATCGCGTCGGTCCGGTCGTGAGTATCGCTGAGGATGCCAATGATCATCGATTCCTAAATTTCGTCCGGCACCGGCTCCACTTTCACCGGCCGCTGCTTGTCGGCCGATTCATAGAGCGCATCCATCAACGCCGAGAGCAGCACGCCATATCGTACCGGCACCCTGAGTTTCTCCCCGCCGAGAATCGCGTTGATAAAATTCAAATGCGGCGTCCCGGCCGATGCGCGGTCATCGAGCGCCACATGGGGATAAATCCGCTTTTCGTCGGTCTTAATCTCCAGCTTCCCCCCATATTGATCGGTGACGATCAGGAATCTGTCCGTCTGAATCTGAATCTCCGTCCGAAACGCCGGACAATTCCCTCCAATCGCAATGCTGCCAATCGCTCCCCCCGCAAACCGCACAATCGCCGCCCCATTGATATCCACCGGCGCCCCGCAGCAATCATAAAAACACGCCACCTCCACCACCGGCTCATTCATCAGCCACATGAACGCATTGAGCAGGTGCGCCCCGCTGTCATACATCTGCCCACCCCCCGACAATTTCTGATCCTGCCGCCACGACCCCTTCGTCCACTTCATCCAGTGCTGCGAAAGCCAGCCGGAGATGATCTGCACCTTCCCCAGTCGTCCCGCCTCTCGCTCGGCCGCGATATAGCCGAATTCGCTGGTGTACGGCGACTGAAACGTGATCCCCAGCATCTTCCCGCTCTTCTTCACCGCCCGCCACAGCTCATAAGCATGCTCGCTGCGCGTCACCATCGGCTTCTCAACCAAAACGTGCAATCCATTTTCCAGCGCCATCATCGCCTGCGAAAAATGCAGTGTGTGCGGCGTCACCAGCACCACCCCATCGAGTTTGGCCGGCCGGACCGCCAGCAGGTTCTCCATCGAGTCATACTGCGCTGCCTCGTGGAAATATTTCTCCCTGAACTGCCGCGTCTGTTCCGCCACCGGATCGACCAGCGCTATAACTTTGCACCGAACGATCTTCTGCAACTGCTGCGCGTGCCAGTGGGCCATGTTCCCGCAGCCGACCAGGGCGAGATGGATCATGTGTCCCATTTAGCAGAGAAATGCCCGTTTTGTCCATTTTGCTGAAAAAGGATGTCGTTTAACATTGCATCCCCTTTGAAAGGAGAAACCCATGAAGAAGGTCACCATTGCAGGCTTTGTGTTGGCGCTGCTGACCATCGTTGGCGTTCGGGCGGCCGAGGAACTGCCCAAGCTGCCGCCGCCGCAAAAGGAGCATGAATGGCTCAAACAGCTCGCCGGCGATTGGGAGGTTAATGGCGAGATGTACATGGAACAGGGCAAGCCCCCCATGAAGAACAAGGGATCGGAAAGCGCCCGCATGATCGGCGGGTTCTGGGTCGTCGCCGAGAACAAGGGCACCATGATGGACACGCCCATGACCGGCATCATGACCCTGGGCTTTGACCCCGAAAAGAAAAAGTACGTCGGCACCTGGGTCGATTCGATGGCCGCGCGCCTGTGGCAATATGAAGGCACTCTCGATCCGACCCAGAAGATCCTGACCCTCGAGACCGAAGGCCCCTGTCCTCTGCAGGGCGGGAAGATCACCAAGTTCAAGGAGGTGATCGAGATCAAGGACAAGGATCACCGGACCTTTACATCCAACGCCGAGTTGGATGGGAAATGGGTCACGATGTTTAAGGCCGAATATCAGCGCAAGAGCCAGACGGCCGCCTCGGCTCAGTGAAAATCCGCTCAGTGATAATTCGACTGGCAACTGCGCGGACGGTGGATTAACCTTCGGGCATGTCCACCGTCCAATATGAGCCGCGCCGCGTTATCGAGAAACGCGAAGCTCAGAATCTGCGCGAGCTTTCCCCGCAACAGTGGAAGTCCGGTATCGCGGCCTGGCTCGGATGGTTCTTCGATGGCTTGGACATGCACCTCTACACCATCGTGGCCGCGCCATTCGTCGCCACTCTCCTCCACGCCGCCAGTACCACCGACCCGGCCGTCAAAGAAAAAAGCTCCTGGATTCAGGCCGCTTTCCTCATCGGCTGGGCCTTGGGCGGCGGATTTTTCGGCCGAATCGGCGATCGCATGGGGCGGAGCCGCGCACTCGCCCTGACCATCCTCACCTACGCCATGTTCACGGGCCTCTCCTTCTTCGCCACGCAATGGTGGCACCTGCTGATTTTCCGCTTCATGGCCGCCCTGGGCATCGGCGGCGAATGGGCCGTGGGATCATCGCTGCTGTCCGAAACCTGGCCAAGAAAATGGCGCGCCTGGATCGCCGCCGTCCTGCAAACCGGCGTCAACCTCGGCGTGCTCCTCGCCTGTCTGGCTACTTTCCTGTTGGCTGCCTATCCGCACCGCTACGTCTTCCTCGTCGGCATCCTCCCCGCCCTGATCGTCTATTGGATTCGCCGCTCCGTTCCCGAGCCGCAGGAATGGACAAACGCCCGCGCCTCGCAGGACCAAATGCCCGGCATCGCTGATCTGTTCAAGGGCCCGGTTCGTCGCATCACCCTCTTCACCATTGCCGTCTGCGCCTGTTCGCTGACGGCGTGGTGGGCGTTCATGTTCTGGAATCAGCAGCACATGCGCAATCTCCCCGACATCGCCAACTGGGACAAAGCCCGCAAAGAGCGACTGGTAAGCTACGCCTTCTTCCTGGTCATCGGCGTCTCGCTCGCCGGCAATTTCTTCGCCGCCTGGCTGGCGCGGCTGCTCGGTTACCGCCGCGCAATCGCGGCCATGTGCCTGGGATTCCTCATCGCCGTCGTCGGCACTTACTGCAAACCCCGCGATCACACCTCCATGCTCTTCTGGATTCCCTGGATCGGTTTCTTCTCCGGTGTCTTCGGCCTCTTCACCATGTACCTCCCCCCGCTCTTTCCCGTCCTGCTGCGCACCACCGGCGCTGGCTTCAGCTACAACATCGGCCGAATCGCCGCCGCCATTGGCACGGTTTTCTTCGGCCTCTTCGCCAAAGTCGGCGATTTCCGCATCGCCCTCCTCTCCGCCGGATTCCTGTTCATCCCCGCGATGTTCTTCGCCATGCTCCTCCCCGACCTGCACGACAATGCGCCGGCGACAACTTGAGGGGCCGCTTGCCCCTCCTTCGATCACGCGTACAATCCCTCAAATTTTGCTTTGCCATGTGCCTGCTGCAGAAAGAGGGCCTCACCTAAATGCCTCGCCGCACCGACATCCACACCATCCTCATCATCGGCTCCGGCCCCATCGTTATCGGCCAGGGCTGCGAATTCGATTATTCCGGCGTCCAGGCCTGCCGCGCCCTCAAGGAAGAGGGGTATCGCGTCGTCCTCATCAACTCCAATCCGGCCACCATCATGACCGATCCGGAGTTCGCCGATGCCACTTATATAGAGCCCATCACCCCCGAAGCCGTCGAAAAAATCCTCGAGCGCGAATCCAAAGGTCCCAAGCCCGTCGATGCCGTCCTCCCCACCCTCGGCGGCCAGACCGGCCTGAACACCGCCATGGCCTGCTACGACCAGGGCATCTTCACTAAATACGGCGTGCAGATGATCGGCGCTAACCGCGAAGCCATCTTTCGCGGGGAAGATCGCCAGCGCTTCAAGGACCTGATGATCCAGATCGGCCTGAAAGTCCCGCGCTCCGGCGTCGTCCACAACATGGATGATGCGCGAAAGGTGCTCGACGACCTCGGCCTGCCCCTGATCATTCGCCCCGCCTTCACCCTCGGCGGCACCGGCGGCGGAATCGCCTACAACGTCGAGGAATTCGAAACCACCGTGCAACGCGGCCTCGATGCCTCGCCCGTCACCGAAGTCCTCATCGAACAATCCGTCATTGGCTGGAAGGAATTCGAGCTGGAGGTGATGCGCGACAAGAACGACAACGTCGTCATCATCTGCTCCATCGAAAACTTGGACCCCATGGGCGTCCACACCGGCGATTCCATCACCGTCGCCCCCATTCAGACGCTGACCGACAAGGAATATCAGCGCATGCGCGACGCCGCCATCGCCATCATCCGCGCTGTCGGCGTCGAAACCGGCGGCTCCAACATCCAGTTCGCCGTCAATCCGGCCAACGGCGAAATGGTCGTCGTCGAGATGAACCCCCGCGTCTCCCGCTCCTCAGCTTTGGCATCTAAAGCCACCGGCTACCCCATCGCAAAAATCGCCGCCAAACTCGCGGTTGGCTACACCCTCGACGAGCTGCCCAACTACATCACCAGCCGCAAACGCCCGTCTTCCATTCAGCACTCAGCACTCAGCACTCAGCACTCCGACTGGGACCTCTTCACCTCCGCCTGCTTCGAGCCCACCATCGACTATTGCGTCATCAAAATCCCCCGCTGGACCTTCGAAAAATTCCCCGACGCCGACGAAACCCTCACCACCCAAATGAAGAGCGTCGGCGAAGCCATGGCCATCGGCCGAACCTTCAAGGAAGCCCTGCAAAAAGGCATCCGCAGCATGGAGGTAAAGCGCTTCGGCTTCGGCCTCGACAAATACGACAAGTGGCTCAACTCCCAACGTATCCCCACCAACAGTGGCACGGGCGCCTCGCCCGTGTCTGAAAAAACATTACCCGCCACCGCCCGCTCCGAAGACGACAACGCCGACAAAACCCTCCAGGGCGAGTCCGCCGCCACCGAATGGCCCATCCCCGAAGCCAAGCTCAGAAGAAAACTCTCCGTCCCCTCCCAGGGCCGCCTCTACTACATCCGCTACGCCATGAAAATGGGCTGGACCATCGAGCAGATCCACGAGCTGACCAAAATCGATCCCTGGTTTTTGGGGCAGATGAAGGAGCTGCTGGATTTTGAGAATGAATTGGCCGGCGGCATCGATTTGCCCAAAGGCGTAAACGATCCACGCTTCCGTGAACCCCTGCTTCGCCGCGCAAAGGAACTCGGTTACAGCGACGTTCAAATCGCCACTACCTCTGGCATAAATTCGTCCGAGCCAGTGCGCCGGTTGCGGGAGAGACTCGGTGTAAAGCCTGTCTACAAGCTGGTGGACACCTGCGCCGCCGAATTCGAAGCCGCCACTCCCTATTACTACTCCACCTACGAACAGCCCTACAAACAACTGACAACGGACAACGGACAACGGACCATCAACGAAGACGAAATCCGCCTCACCCCCAAACCCAAAGTCATCATCATCGGCGGCGGTCCCAATCGCATCGGCCAGGGAATCGAGTTCGACTACTGCTGCGTCCAGGCCGCCTTCGCCATGAAAGAGCTCGGCCTCGAATCCGTGATGATCAACTCCAACCCCGAAACCGTCTCCACCGACTACGACACCTCCGACCTCCTCTTCTTCGAACCCCTCACCCACGAAGACGTCCTCAACATCTGCGAACGCCTCAACGGCGGCCCATTCTCTTCCTCTACTCAGCACTCAGCACCCAGCACTCAGGACTTGGTAAAAGGCGTCATCGTCCAATTCGGCGGCCAAACTCCCCTCAACCTCGCCCGCGGCCTCAAAGAAGCCGGCGTCCCCATCCTCGGCACCTCCGTTGATTCCATCGAGGCCGCCGGCGATCGCGAAAAATTCCGCGACCTCATCCAGCGCCTCAAACTCAAACAACCCGCCAACGGCATCGCCCGCAATCTCCCCGAAGCCCGCGCCATTGCCAAGCAAATCGGCTATCCCGTTCTCGTCCGTCCGAGCTTCGTCCTCGGCGGCCGCGCCATGGAAATCGTCTCCGACGAAGCCCAGTTGAATTTTTACATGACCAACGCCCTCGAAGCCTCCGGCACCGGCGCAACCGTCACCGACTCCCCCATCCTCATCGACAAATTCCTCGACAACGCCACCGAAGTCGATGTCGATTGCCTCGCCGATCACGAGGGCGCCACCATCATCATCGGCGTCATGGAACACATCGAGGAAGCCGGCATCCACTCCGGCGACTCCGCCTGCGCCCTCCCTCCTTATTCCCTCTCCAAGCCCATCGTCGAGGAACTCAAACGCCAAACCCGCGAGCTGGCCAAAGCCCTCCAGGTCCGCGGCCTGATGAACGTCCAATACGCCATCAAGAACAACGAAATCTACCTCATCGAAGTCAATCCCCGCGCCTCCCGCACCGTCCCCTTCGTCGGCAAAGCCACCGGCGTCCCCTGGGCCAAAATCGCCGCTAAAGTCATGACCGGCAAATCCCTCGCCGAACTCGGCATCAAAGAATTGCCCGACCCCAAACACACCTCCGTCAAAGAAGTCGTCTTCCCCTTCACCAAATTCCCCGGCGTCGACGTGATCCTCGGCCCGGAGATGCGCTCCACCGGCGAAGTCATGGGCATCGACGACAATTTCCCCCTCGCCTTCGCCAAAAGCCAGATCGCCGCCGGCAGCACGCTCCCCACCAGCGGCAACATCTTCATCTCCGTACGAAAGGAAGATCAGCCCCAGATCCTCCCCATCGCCAGACTCCTCTCCGAACTCGGCTTCACTCTCCTCGCCACCTCCGGCACCCAGGAACTGCTCGCGAAGCACGACATCCCCTCCCAACTGATCAAAAAGCTCCGCGAAGGCCGCCCCAACATCAAGGACTTCATCAAAAACGGCCAGGTCCAGCTCATCATCAACACCCCCACCAAAAAAGGCCCCCAAACCGACGAAGGCCAGATCCGCTCCATGGCCGTCCTCAACCGCATCCCCATCGTCACCACCCTCACCGGCGCCCACGCCGCCACCCGCGCCATCAAAGCCCTCAAAGAAGGCCAATGGGGCGTCCGCCCGCTTCAGGATTATTTCGCCCCCTTGAAATCACCCAAATAAAAAAAGGACGCCTCAAAAAGGCGTCCATATGCTCAGGTTTGACTGTCGCGTCTGGTGTTGCGGCCAATATTTGGCCGCTACTTTGGTTGAAAATCCTACGCCGTCAGAACCTCCAGCAATTGTTTCAAATCCCGCTTCTGCGGATCGTCCGGATTCGTCTTCAGATATTTATCCAGCCACACCCGCGCCGGCTGCGAAAGCCCGCACCGCGCCAAAACCAGCGCCAAATCACGCTGCAATCGCGCCTCGCCCGGCCAAAGCAGCATCTCCATCTCCAGCATCGCCGCCACTTCCCGGTACTGCCCCTTGCTCCCATAAGTATTGAGCAAATTCTGCAACATCCGCGTCAGCCACAGCCGATTGGATGCCGGCCGCAGCAATTCCTCCGACCACTCCACTTCATCTCCAAAAATCTGCCGAAGCCGGTCATGCGCTTCCTGTTGATTGATCAGCCGGCCCTTGGCAAACGGATCGACCAGCATCACGCTGTCATCCAGCTCCACGCCAACCAGAAAATGGCCCGGCAGGTTGATGCCAAACGCCCTGATTCCCAGTCGTCCCGCCACGTTTTTATAGATCAGACTCAGCGAGATCGGCAGCCCACGCTTCGATTCCAGCACGGCCGGCAGGAAATTGTTGGCCGTGTTGTAATAGTCCTCCGCATTGCCGGTAAAACCCTCTTCATCAAACAGCACCGCGTGCAGATGCGCCAAAATGGCCTGTGGCTGCGTTCCGCGGACGCGATCGCGCACCATGTCGGCATAGCGCTGAAGTTTCGCATCCACCACCGCCGCGTCCACCTTTCGCATGGCGTGAATGGATATGGCGATCGCGCCGCCCAGCAGGGCGTCGGGGGAATTCAGTGAGTCAACGTGTGCCGCCAGCATCGCGAAGGCTTCAGGTGAGCAGCACACGGCGGTTTGCGGGTTCATGACGTCTCCATTTGCGTTCATCGGTTCGTGCCGTTGGCCTCCAAACCTCTGTTGGCCCAATTCCGCAAATCCCGTGCCTTGTCCCGCCGCGATAAACGCTACGTCTGTCCCGTTCGCTGCAAAACTCCGTCGCCAGTGCCATTTGCGCTCGCCCGCTGCCGCTGCAATTGATATGAAAGATCGAACTTTCGTCCGTTTTGCCGCGCACGAGCGGCCTCAGCCATTGTGCTTCACTCACGGAGCTTTCATGCGAAGTCATCCAATCCACCGCGAAAATGTACGGACAAAAGAGCGCTCGCAGATGATCGACATCACCAATCTGGTCAGCCGGGCGGCCGATGCCGGGCAGATCGCCGACGGCCTGGCCATCATCTTCGTCCCTCACACCACGGCCGCCGTCACCATCAACGAAAACGCCGACCCCGACGTCAAGCACGACGTGCTCCGCAAGCTCTCCGAGCTCATCCCCCAGCGCGAGCCCTACTACCGCCACAACGAAGGCAACAGCGACAGCCACGTCAAAACCTCTCTCGTCGGTAATTCGGTCATGGTGCTGATCGAAAATGGCAAACTCGTCCTCGGCGCCTGGCAAGGCATCTATTTCTGCGAATTCGACGGCCCGCGAAATCGCGATGTGATGATCAAGCTGGTCAGCTTCCCCGGCGGCTAAAGCCGCCCCTACATGTGCTGTTCCCATCGCCCGCCCCTTTCGTGATTGTGACTACTCTCCTCCACACCTCTACTATCTCCTCTGATCTGCGCAAATCTGCGTCATCTGCGTCATCTGCGTTCAACTCTTCTTCTGGCTTCTCTCATTCGTGCCTCAGCGCCTCAATCGGGTCCATCCGAGCTGCCGTGATCGCCGGATACAACCCAAACCCAATCCCAATCAACCCGCTGATGATAAAGCTCCCGCCCACCGACCAGGTCGCGATCTGCGTGCGATAATCCGCCCCCGCGCTAAATCGCGACACCAGCCACGGCAGGATCGTCGCGATCACGCATCCCAGCGCCACCCCCATCGCTCCCCCCGTCAGCGAAATCACCGTCGTCTCCACCAGAAACTGGAGCGTGATGTGCCGCCGCTTGGCCCCCAGCGCCCGCCGAATCCCAATCTCCTTCGTCCTCTCCGTTATCGACGCCAGCATGATGTTCATGATCCCGATCCCGCCGACGATCAGCGAGATGAAGGCGATGCCCCCCATGATGAAGTTGAACATCTTGTTGAGCTTCTCGGCATTGCGCAGGATTTCCAGCGGCACCTTCACCTCATAGTCAGCGCTGCCGGTGTGCCCCTTCTGAAGCACATACTTGATCACGTTGGCCGTCTCCTCCACATCCTCCACCCGCCTCGTCTGCACCCAGATCTCCGAAAGCTCGATCAGCTTCCGCTCCTGCGAGCCGACGTTCCGCTTGATGATGTTGTCGCCGAAAACCGTCTGGCACAGCGTCAGCGGAAAATAAATGTCCTGGTCGATATCGCGCGTGATCACCGCCGTCGCTCCCCCCGGCCGCAGTCCCGTCTTCTCCAGCACGCCCACCACCTCCAAAACCGCCACCCCCGCATCCGTCGCCCCCACGATGATCTTCGCCCCGATCGGGTCCTGATACGGAAACAGGTGCTCCGCGGCCGCCGCGCCGATGACGCACACCGCCGTCTGCTCCTGGAGATCGATCTGGTTGAAATAGCGGCCGCGCTCCAGCGGCAAATTCAGCACGTCGAAGATCTGCGGCTCGGTCCCGATGGCGCTGGCCGACGGCATCCGCCGATCGCCAAAGACCACCTTCTGCTCCGTCGAGCGCATCGGCACGATCACCGCGATGGCCGGCAGGCTCTCCATCCGCTTCTTGTCGATGCGCTTCAGCCCATAATCCAGAATCCGCTGCGCCCGCGCCGAATTATCATTGCTTTCCGGCGGCGGAATCGACCGGATCAGAATATTTCGCGCCCCCAACTGCCGAAGCTGCTCCAGCGCGGCCTGTTTCGTCCCCTCGCCAATGGCCACCATGATGATCACCGCCGACACGCCGAAGATGATCCCCAGCGTGGTCAGCAAACTGCGCAGCTTGTGCAGCCGGATGTTCTTGAGGCCCAGCGCAAAGGTTTCGACGAAGAAGTTGAAGAACACGGCGTGATTATAGGGGGGGCGGGGCCAAAGAAGCGAAGGGGACATTGGTACCCCAGCCGGCCACCCTGTGCTTCCTCGCCATGGCCGGCCTGCTGATCCTGCATCGACGGAGGCGCGCTAGTGCGGCGATTGGATAACTCCCTGGCACGGCGTAATTGTCTCAAAAAAAGCCGCTGGGCTGCCATTACCAACTCAGCGCGAAAAAAAGCCCCGGCCTCCACCGGGGCTGCATTTCCTAAGCACAAGAGGACCACGTCATGGCAGATTGAGAAACGTATCACCGGAGTCCGTTTGCCACACGTCATTCACTCCGTCGCCCGATCCTCCATCCAATGTATCGGCCTCGCCGCCGTCATTGCCTCCGTTAGTAAACCCATACAAACTGTCAAGCCCGCCTTGCCATTAATCGTGTCGCTGCCTGATCCTCCCTCGATGGTGTCGCCCCCATTGCCGCCCAGAAGACTATCGCCGCCGGCTTCGCCGGAGATATAGTCGTTGCCGCTGCCGCCGTTGATGGTGTCACTTCCATCGCCGCCGTACAGGCTGTCGTCACCCGAATCGCCAAAGACGCTGTCGCTTCCCGTGATAACATCATTGCCGCTGCCCGTACTCACGATCTCCACATCTGTGGCCACATTATCATTC
>DASYUA010000062.1:0-2814 GCA_036001665.1 Tepidisphaeraceae bacterium | reverse complement strand
CGGGACGCAAAAAGGACTCGCAAAGGACGTGGAAAGGACTCGCTTTTTTTGGCACTTCCTTGCCCCACCCCTCCACAACCTCAGCCCCAAACCAAATTTACAAAAAACCGCGTCCCAGCCCCTCCCGGACTACTTTTTTTCCTCCCCTTGCCCATCACCTGACCACGGACAACGCACCACTGACAGGATCAAAAACAAACCCACCAAACGAACCCAATTGTCATCTCCCCTTCATCCCAATTCAGGGACTCCCCGCGGAAATGACTCGCTTCACGGTTTCACCTCCGCCTCCCTCGTCCCTCCGCCTTTCTCTTGGTACATTCTCCCCCACACGGCCGGCCCTCGCCACCGGCCACGGGAATCCCCTTATGGAAGAATCCATCTTCGCCAAAATCATCGCCCGGAAGATCCCGGCCAAGATCGAATACGAGGATGACGCCTACATTGTCATCCACGACATCAAGCCGGCCGCGCCGGTGCATGTGCTGGTGATTCCCAAGAAGCAGATCGCCAGCCTCAATGAGGTTGGGCCCCAGGATGTGGGGTTGGTGGGGGGGTGTTTTGCGGTGGCCAAAAACGTCATGAAGAAGCTGGGGCATACGGACTATCGCACCGTCTTCAACTGCGGGGCGATGGCCCAGCAGACGGTGTTTCATCTGCATCTGCACGTGCTGGCCGGCCGGCAGTTTAGCTGGCCGCCGGGATGAGCCGATGATCTACTTAAAGGGGGACTCGTGGCCGAGCGAACAATGCCGGGCAATCATCAACGTCGAATCGCGGTATTCCCGGGGCAGTTTGACCCGATCACCAATGGTCACCTCGATGTGATCCGGCGGGGGGTTGATCTGTTCGATCAGGTGGTGGTGGCCGTGGGGATCAACCCGGAGAAGCGCGATCTGTTCACGCTGGATGAGCGGCTGGAGATGATCACCGAGCTGTTGCGCTCGATTCCCGGGGCCAAGGCGGCCAAATATGAGGGGCTGACGGTCGATTTCGTCCGTTCGGTCAATGCCACGGTGATCCTTCGTGGCATTCGGGATGTCTCCGACCTGCGCTATGAGTTTCAACTGGCACTGGCCAATCGGGCGGTGGGGGGAGTGGAGACGGTATTTATAATGACCGGCGACCAATACGCCCTGACCAGCAGCAGTCTGATCCGGCAGGTGGTGGCGCTGGGGGCCGATTTGGAGAAACTGGAACCACTGGTCCCGAAAAACGTTATAGCCCGTCTGAAGAAGATGCAGAAGCGGGGGATCAACCTGCGGGTGTTGGATCCGGACACGCCGGCCACATAACTTCACGAAAGGGGGAAGAATGGGTCAGCTCGGTTGGGATAATTGGTGAAAACGGGCAGTTTTTGCTTTCTGTGGAGATTTTCTTGCATAATCCGCGCGCCGTGGGTTATACTTTCGCTCCTTGGTTGGCCAAAACTGCGCTGCGCGGCTTCCGCGGGGGCGCACCAAGTGGTTGTTGTTCCCCGATTTAAACCAGGCTCGGTGGGGCTCGGTGAACGCAGGTTAGTAAACGCGGGTTAGTAAACTTTGAGAAATGGTTTGTCCGGCGATGGTCGCCGGCAAGCATCGTCATTCGTGCGGAGTTTCAGGAGCGAGTCGACGGCTGTTTCGTGATCGGTGCACGTGTAAGCACTCATCCATTCCTTTTTCGTGTCGACTGGCCTTCCTTTTCCTCCGGCGATCATATGAAAGGAGCGTCGCCATGACGCAAAGTAACTGTCGCCGCACAAGGGAATCCCGTAATGGGGGTTTCACCCTTGTGGAACTGCTGGTCGTGATCGGCATTATCGCATTGCTGATCAGTATTCTGCTCCCGGCGCTCAACGCCGCCAAGGAACGGGCCAATCGCGTGAAGTGCTCGAGCAACCTGCGCCAGATCGGCCAGGGCCTGCTGCTTTATGCGAATGACAACAAGGGTGTGTATCCCCGCACTCCGGCCACCACCGCGGGCACCTTCACCTGCTTTACGCCCGCAGCCACCTCGACTGCCACCGATCCTTTCGGCGCCGGCGGCCCCACCGTCAATGACGTGACGGCCGCGCTCTTCCTGCTGGTGCGCAACGCGGACATCAACCCTGAAGTCTTCGTCTGCCCCTCCAGCAACCAGGAGAAGGACACGCTGAACAACAAGCCGGCCAATCAGCGCTGCAACTTCAGCACCAACCAGAACCTGAGCTATTCCTACACCAATCCCTATCCCAACGATACGGCGATTGGCCTGGGCTATAAGCTCAACGGCAACGTGCCGGCCGACTTCGCGATCTGCGCTGACCGCAATGATGGCGATCAGCTCACGACCGTGAACTCCGCCTCGGCCGCCTCCGAGCAGAAGAAGATCAACAGCAAGAATCACGAAGGTGATGGCGAGAACGTGCTGTTCAATGATGGCCATTGCGAATGGACCACCACAGCCTGGGTAGGTGCCAACAAGGACAACATCTACACCAAGGCCACCGTTAGCGGGACGCCTCCGACGCAGGTACAGCCGAACGCCGGAAGCGCTGGCTGGCCGACGACCGGCGCCAATGCCCAGCCTTCGCTCGATCTGGATTCGATCCTGATCCCCTGCAAGGGCAACGGATATCCGTGATCGACGCGAGGTCGTTTTAGTTTGCAGATTCACGCCCGCCCTGGCCAACCAGGGCGGGTGCTTTTTTCCGCCGCTTGTAACTCCGTTTGGCCTGACTAAACTTATTCGCCTCCGCGAGAAGCGGATTGACCGGGGTGTAGCTCAGCTTGGTTAGAGCGCGTGGTTCGGGACCACGAGGTCGCAGGTTCAAATCCTGTCACCCCGACTTGA
>DASYUA010000061.1:0-37219 GCA_036001665.1 Tepidisphaeraceae bacterium | reverse complement strand
ACCCGAGCGCGACCAGCCGGCCAGCGGCTTCCTGGGCGGATAATCCAACCCCGCTCTTTCCAAGGCGTTCTGATACGAGCCAAAGTGCATGTACGCCACCCGATAAAGCCCCCCGTGGTTTTTCTGCATCACGCTGCCTCTCATATCCTGATCTCTTTGGTCGAGCGCCCGCAGTTCCGCGATGATCTCCTCATCCGACCATGTCCGCTTCAGCCGGATCTGCTCATAGTTGAACCCCGCCGCCTCCACCGCTTTGGCAAATGTGCCAAAGTGGTGCGCTGCCGCATCCAGCAGGGCTGGGTGCGTCTGTGTAAGCCTCGACGTGGCCAAGTTCACGCCCTCCCGCCTCAGCTTCCGCAGTTCCGCGATAATCTTTTTCTGGTTCCAGCGCGTCAGCGGCGCTGGCCCCACTCCCGCCGCCACCCGCGCTGCCGGATAAGTGCCAAAGGCGGTTACGGCCGCCTGCAACAACCTCGGGTGCGACGCCTGCAAAGCGGTGTAACCCATGTCCACCCCATCCTGCGATAGCGCCCGCATCTTCCGAAGCACCGTCTTCTTGTCCCAGTGCGCGAACCGCGCAATCTCCGTGTAGTCCAGCCCCGCCTTCTCCACCGCTTTCCGGTACGACCCAAATATCCGCCATGTCGTGGAAAGCAGCGCACCATGCTTCCTGTGCATGCTGTTGGCCGAAAGGTCCTCACCCTGCCGGTGAAGCTCCAATAGCCGCTCCACGATCCGTCGCCGCGTCCAGCGCCGACGCCGCTCATATTCGATCCCCGCCGCCTTCATCGCCTTCGCCAGGCTTCCAAAATGCTTTCGGGTCGCCTGCACCAGCCGCCCCGCGCGCCGGTGCATCTCCGCGTAGTTCATCTTGATCCCGCTTCGCGCCAATTCCCGGATTCCCCCTACGATCTTCTCCTTGTCCCAGGTTTCTAGCTTGCAGATCTGCTTATAGTCCACACCCAAGGTCGCTATCGCCTGTTCATAGCTGCCAAAGACTCGTTTGGCCGCGACCAGCAGTCCGCCGTGATGTCGTTGCATCTTCCCCACGCCAAGGTCCTCACCTTTGCGCAGAAGACGGCGCAGTTCATCGAATATTTCCAGGGCGCCCCATTCCCGAGGCGCTTTGTATTCAATGCCGGCCGCGCGCATCGCCCCCGCAAACGAGCCGAAGTGACGAACCGCTGCCCTATATAGCGCGAGCGACTTCCGTTTGGTCGCCGTTGAGCTCGGCTTGACCCCCGCAGCATGGAGCGCCCGCAGTTCCGACACGATCGTCCCCTTGTCCCACGCCGGACGACGCCTGATCGAGCCATAATCCAATCCCGCCGCGGCAATCGCCTGCGCATACCCTCCAAAGTATTGTCGCGCAGCCTCCCGAAGATCATTTGGAACCTTGCTGTGTGCCAACTCCTCCTTGTTGGCAACTCTCGCGCGCAGCGCTCCCACCACCGCTTCCTTCGACCATTTCCGCTCACCCCAGGCCATCATCCCTCACTCCCTATCCCCACTTCTTCATCCTCTCCTTCCGTTCCGCCAACAATTCCCGTCTCCGCCGCGGCCGGCCCGCCCCTTGCCGCCTCCACCTTCCTCCACTCTTCTTCCCGCGCAACTGCTCCCTCACAATCCGATCATAATCCATCTCACCACGTCCTTCGACCATCTACGGCGGCCCCGAAACATGGTCACATTAAAACCACAACGCCCCCACTCTCCAAGCCCCGCGTTTGACACCTGGCGCCGCGGGGCACTACCCCGGTTTCACCCCTCCTGCCCTATAACCCTAATATTTTTTACATTTTTTTGAACATCCCTCCCCCAGCCAACGTAGTGCCCTGTGGTGGGAAATCCATCCACGAAGGGTGGGAATTGCCCACCATGGTTCTGGTAGATTTGGTAGGGCATGCTTAAGCATGCCGTTACCGCTAAAGGGGGGGACGATGAACAGCGCTCCATGGCACGTCGATTCTTGTCGGTTTGATGTCGCTTTCGCGTCGGTTTCCGGTCGGTTCTCGGTTGGTTTCATTCGGTTTTTGTCGTTTTCGGTCGGTTTCATGTCGGTTTTTCTAAAAGATTCTTGCCCCGCCCCGCGCGCAACCCCATCACTCCACAAATGTTGCAAAAACCCCGTCCCCAGCCTCCCTCAAAACACTCTTTTCCCACCCATTCCCCCCCCACCCGCCAGGCCCGCACCACCAACCACGATCCACAAACAAAATATAAATCGACAAATCAAACCACCCCCCTGCCCTGTTCAGGGCATCGAAAACGGTTTTTGCGTGTGGTATTCTTCTTCCATATGCCAAAACAAGTCGTCATGGGCGCAATGTGTCAGTGTACGATGGGAATGGCGCCATCGTCGCTGGTTGTTCTCCCCACCAACATGGTTTCGGGAGAAAAAGTCCCGAAGGCCAATATCATGGACTACATTCCCATGACCAACATCATGCCCTTCGGCATGTGCCAGTCGCCGGCCAATCCGCAGGTGGCGGCCGCCACCTCCGCCGCCATGGGCGTGTTGACCCCCATGCCCTGCATCCCCATGACCACCGCCCCCTGGACCCCCGGCGCTTCCAAGACCATGGTGGCCAACCAACCGGCTCTCACCGATTCCAGCACCTGTATGTGCAACTGGGCCGGAACCATCTCCATCACCAACCCCGGCCAGCAAACCATCGACGTGACCTGATCACACCTGGGCATCCAAAGGGGAACGGCGGGAGTCACGCAATCCAAAGAAAAAAGCCCGAAGACGGCGAGGGCTTCGGGCTCATTGGATCGACGATATTTCCGCCATCACCGATAAAACTCGATGATCAGGTTCATGTTCACCTCAAACGGCACATCCTCCGGCGAGGGCAGCGCGTTGATCCGCGCTGTGAGCTGGGCCGGATTAAATTCCAGCCAGGCCGGCACGTTGTGCCCCGCGTTCTGTTCCATGTTGTCGCGCAGCACCTTGTGCAGCCCCTCCTTGAAGGTGATCGTCTGCCCGGCCTTCACGTTGTAGCTGGGAATGTCCGTCTTGTGCCCATCCACGATCACGTGGCCGTGGGCTACGATCTGCCGGCAGGCCCAGATGGTCCGCCCGACGCCCATCCGCCGCAGCACGTTGTCCAGCCGCGTTTCCAGCAGTTGGATCAGCGTGTTGCCGGTGTTGCCCTTGGATTTCTTGGCTATGGTCAGGAAGCGGCGAAACTGCTTCTCCATCATGCAGTAGTGGAAACGAAGCTTCTGCTTCTCCAGCAGGCGCACCCCATACTCCGTGTTGCGCCGGCCGCGATAGCCGTGCATGCCCGGGATGGTCAGTTCCTTGGCGGTGTGTTTGGGAATGTCGGCAATCGGAACGCCGACGCGACGGGAAAGCTTGACCTTCGGCCCCAGATAGCGGCCCATGAGACTTCTCTTTCTACGGGCCGTGCAAATGATGGCCCGCTCAGGACTGGCGAGGCGCTCGGTGGGGCGGACATTCGTGTCCGCCAACCTGCTACGGCATATCAACACGCGAGCGGCTTATTCGCATTTTTTGCACCCGCATGGTTCTGAGGCATGCGCGGCGCTTCCCTTGGAGGGAGGGCGGATTATAGCGGCGCGGCTGGCCCCGGCAAGCCTCACGCGTCATTGTCTTGTAATACCCCCGTGGCTATCGTGGTCACCCAACTCACAAAGGAATGCACATGCGAAAACACTTGGCAATGGTGGGCATCCTGGGCGTCGCGTTGGTGGCCTTGGCGGCCGAGCAGGCGGGCAAAACCTTCAAGCCCGATGATGAAGGCTTTATCCGCAACTGGGTGATCCTCGAGCCGATTCCCCTCGGCGAAACGGCCAACACCCACGAGGAAGACACGCAAAAACCCATGTTCAACAAGCAATACTTCGACGGCCAGAAAGATGGCACGCCGCAGGATGGCGACAAGGTCAAAGTGGACAGCAAGGACCTGGCCTGGCATGCGCACAGCGCATCCGACTATGCGATCGACTTTGAAAAGATCGCCGCCGATGCATCCAAGGAGCCGACCAACGCCCTGTTCTTCGGCGTGGCCTACATCATCGCGGCCGACCAAAAGGATGGCGTGAAGCTGGCCATCGGCTCGGATGACAGCTCGGTCTGGTGGCTCAACGGCAATGAGGTGATCCGCGTCTATTCCGGCCGCGGTGTCGATAAGGACCAGGACACCGCCGAAAATCTCACGCTCAAGAAGGGCCTCAACGTGCTGCGCTTCGCCGTGATCAACGGCGACGGCCCGACGGGCGCCTGCGCGCGATTCATGGACAAGGGTGGAAGCCCGGTAAAGGAAATTACCATCCTCAGCAGCCCGCCGAAGAAGGAATAGTCAGTCGAAGCGCGGGTACCCGAGCACGGCTGCCCATGCCACCCAGCAAATGCAGAGGTTCGGGGGGATCAGTGTTCGTCTTTGTGCTTGGTGCGCTTTTCGGTGGGATAGAAGTCGTCCGCCTTGGCGGCGAAGGCGCGGTCTTCCTCGGCCTTGGCGGCCGCCGCAACTTCCAGCTCCTTGCTGGTCAGCGCCTTGATCGGCGCGGGTGCGGGTTGATCGGAGGGGCTCATCTGCCTGCTGTCGCCGGAGGCGGCCAACCTGGCCTCCAACTCCTCCTCCAGCGCTTTGAGATGATCCAGGTCGGCCTGCGTCGGGCCATGAGCGGTCTTGGCGGCGGTGGTGCTGCGGACCTTGCTCAGGTCCACCTTCTCCTCATACGGCCGGCTGAGTGTGCCGTAGACCAGCAGGTTGACGATGGTCGGCCACAGGCCGCCAATAATCACGAGGCAGCCGGTCATCCACAGGGCCATGCTCATCCGCGGCGCTTTCCACCATTCATAGGTGAAGTCGATGCGGCCCTGGGCTTTGAGCGCCCTGAGATACGCCAGAACGCTGTCGGGCGGGTCCGGATTCTTCAGATGCACCTTCTCCGCCAGCGCCTGAAGTTTGTCGGTCAGGGTTGGCTTGAGCGGTGGGACCGTGCCGGCGACGGCAAATTGCTTGCTGGGCTTGTAGGGGTTGGGCGTGATGAAAAAATAATCGTGCCAGACTTTTTCCCACTGACCGTTCTTGGGATTCTGGCTGGGCCGGCCGTTGTAGTAAACGCCGGCGACCGCGTAGGTCCGCCGCTTATCGGCCTCATCCTGGGCGATCTCGCGCAGATACGCCGTCTGGTCTGATGGCTTCTTGATCGAATCAAGCTTCTTTTTCTGCTCGGGAGTGAGGGTATTTTTGGTTTCTTCCGGGCCGCGCGGGGCCGCGGTGGGGTCCTTGATGTTGAAGACAACCAGTTTGTAGAAAAGCGGGCGGGCTTCGCCATTGGGCAGACGCTCGTGGGTCAACATGGCCGCCTCAAACTGCGGCTGGCCGTTCATGCTGTTGCCATAGCCGCTCACATCCTCGCTGTTGAAGAGGTTGCGGACATAGCCGATCAGAAAGCCAATGACCAGAGCGATCAGGACCCACTGCCACCGATGGATGCGTTCTACTCTCATACTTCCTTACAAATGAGAGACGGCAATTGCGGCCGGTTCATAACTAGACGCGGCCGCGATCACTTTATTTACGCACAGATGGCGGCGGAGTTGCAGCAATTTCGCCGGACGGCGGCAAGATGGAGACTTTGTAATCCAGCGGTTGGCCCTATTTTTGCTGCCCCGCCTGGAGTCTCATCTGCAAATCTTCCGGCTTGATCAGCTCGGCATGGCCGTCCAGAAACCCGGCCGCGACCGGTTGGGTGCCGTCCGACTTTTCGTACACCACGATGAATCGCTGCGGATTTGCTGTCCCCTTGGGCGGCGGCTTTACATATTCAAAGGTTCCCTTCGGATTGGGAGTTTTCAGAAACTGCGGCTGGATGTATTTGGGCGCCAATTCCTCCAGTGTCTGCGGCCACTGTCCCTTGTTGTCCTGCGAATACATCAACCCGCCAAGTACGATTTGACGAGCGTTGTTGATCGCCAGCATGTGCGTCGTCCGCTGGCGAGCCCGCCCCATCAGTGCCACCACCGTCTCCAGCAGCTTGCTGCTGTTGGCCTCATCCAGCGACAGCACGACCTTGTCGCCTTCGATCTTCGGACCGAGATTGGGGAGCAGCGCATCCAGCCCCGGCGCCTGCCGCATCAGGCGCGGCTCCTTCCCGGCCGTGGTGATCAGATCATCCAGCAGATCGCCAATGTCCTGCGCTGCCTTCGCATCCTTGCCCTGGATCGTCAGCTTCACGGAAAGCTGCGGCGGAAAATCAATCGCCAGCGCTGCATGGACGAATCCCCGGGTAATCGGCGTCGTGGGCTTGGAGCCCAATTCCGGCGGCAAAAACGGCCAGAAACTGTCGATCACCTTCCGCACATCATCCGGCATGAGGATGACCGCCCCAAACGGCGCATCGCCGGCCGCGGCGAACGCCGGCTCAAGCGTCGGCAGCGCCTCTGGCTTTCGCTCACCCAGCCGCTTGATCATTCCCCGTGTTCCCAAAACCACCGCGCCCTTTACCTCCTCCGCCGTTTCCGGCCAGCCCGTCTGATTCGGGCCCAGCGAAGTCGGCCCGTCAGCGCGCCCGCTGAACAGCAGCCCGGCCACGGCCTTCGCATCAGCCCCCTGCTCCAGCGGAACCACCGCAAATCCCGGCGAGCTGAGAATGTCCGACATGGTAAACACGAAATAAACGTGCCGTGCCCCGGCCTTCTTGAAATCCACCAGCCCCTTCTTGAGCACCGGCATCGCCAGCCCAATCGCATCGTCGGCCTGTTGCTGCTGCTGGGCATCCAGCTTGGCCGTGCCGATCAGCGCCTCCAGCTTCTTGTGCAGCGCATCGGCATCAAGCCGCTGCGTATCCAGGTGAACGACGGCGATCGTCTGCTGATCGACAAAGGGCGCGATCTGCTTCACCGCGGCCGCGGGCTCGGCGGCGATGCAGAAGGAGCGAAGGACAAAAGCGAGCATGAGAGTGAGCGATGGATGTCGAATCATGTTGAGTCTCCCGTAATTGTCAGGCATGAGTGCCCGACTCACCTGTTAATACGTCTGCTATTTCGCAATCGTGATCTCGTATTTCCAGCCGCGATCCGGCAGACCATCGCCGACCGGCGGCACGTTTAGCAATCCCGTATCACCCTTCACTTCATATGCGAACGGCTGATTGGTCACCGGATCCAGCGGCGCGGGCGTCTCCACGAGATCGGCCAGCGAATCGGGCAGCTTGCCATCGTGTGTCGCCGCGTACGCCCGAATTCCCTCGACGCATTGGAGCGATGCGATCCGCCGATCCAACACCACCAGCCTCACCCGCGCGGTTTTCACCGATGCCACCATCCATCCCAGCGGTCCCGCCTCGCCCCTGGCCTGCGCCTGCTGAGCCGCCTGTTCGGCCGCGTTCATCTGCTCGCGGGCCTGCCAGTAGGGAAGCACCGACCACTTGAGGACCTCATCGCTCTCTTCCTGCAAACTCTCCACCAGGTATCGCGCCAGCGCCAGTTGCACCGGCATCGCCTCCACCTTGTCCTTCGGCATCCCCTTGTCGATGAAATATTTCTTGGCCTGCGGGTAAAGCCGGATTGCAAACACGGCCGGGCCCATCTCCGCGGCCTTGCGGATCTCGCTCTTGCCGCCATCCCACTGGAGCATCTGCGGAAAACGCTTCATCACCGACTGCCACTGCTCCGGCGTGATCCCATTCTCCAAATCGCGCAGCGCTGGAAAGCTGAACTGGAGGCCAAACCGCTCGCAATCCAGCGTCCGGGTGATGTCATTGAACGGCCGCGGCAGTTCGGCCAGCGCCCAGTAAAGATTCGGCGCGTTCTCGCGGCCCACCCATTCCGTCACATCCTCCAGCATCATTCGCGCCATCGCGGCGCTCACCAATTGCTGAACCAGCACCGCCTCGTTGTTCAGGTGCTGCGCCACACCCATGCCCGTCTGCATCGAATGCAGTGCCCCCGCAAAATCGCCATCGGCAATTTGCAGCCGCGCCCGCAGGGCGATCACCCGCACCCCGTTGCGCATCCCCAGCAGATGCGGCAGCAGCGCCTCGAATCCTTCGGTTTTGTAGGTCGTCTCCCAGTGGCATACCTCCCGCCGGGCCGCTTTTTCAAAGAAACGAACGCAATACTCCAGCTTCTTGTCGCCCAGGGCATCGTCGATTTCCTTCCGGGGCAAGGCGGTCAAATCCGCCTGCAACCAATTGTCGATCTGGTTGTTCAACTCATCGGTTGTCGGCGCCTGCGTCGCTCCCAGCATATAAAGCTGCCCAGCATTCCCCGGCGTCTGATCCAGCAGCGAGGGCAGCAGGCGATACTTCATCGCCGGCCGAACCGGCGCCATCGGTGTGATTCTCAGCCGGTAAACACGGTCCCCAGCCGGTTGCCTTTGCGCCAGCGCTGGCTGCGCAGCCGAAAATGTCGTTGCCAAAACTGCGATGATGATCAAGGAGATTGTTTTCATAGTGATTCGCCTCCCCGCCTGATGAGTTTGAATATCGATGGATCGCCCGGCTCCTGAAGCCGAAGATCCAGCAAATCCTGAATGGTCGAACGCTGCATCGCCCTCTCCGCCGGCGCTGGCAGCGCTCCCAGCCCACGTTCAAGCACCGCCTGCCGCGCTGACAAATAATTTTGTGGCGGCGGCGCGTCTGGCGCCTGGCTGGCCGAGCTCCAGATCACCTCCACCCACGGATTGCGAACCCGCTCCAGCGGCATATCGCCCGGCCGCGCTGGTTTGGTGGCCACCGCCAGCGTGTTGTTTGCTCCGCCGGTCGCGCTCGGAGAATTCGACGTGATCTGCGGCCGCACTAAGATCGACACCAGCAGCATCGCCGCCAGCGAGCCAGTGGCGCTGCGCCAGAGCCACAACTTTCGCCGCGCCGATTGAAAACCGGCCAAAAAAAGCAGCCCGTCGCGATCGATCGATGGAAGACGGGGCCGAAGCGCGGTGAGGGCTCGTTCCACCTCGCCATCGGCCCCGTCTATGGGTTTTTCCTGCCAATGTTCCTGCATGTGGACTCCAAAACATGCCGCAGTGCCGAAAGGGCGCTGCGGTAACAATCATGAACACTCGAAATCGGCATCTCCACGATCTGCGAGATCTCCGAGAGCGTCAGTTGGCCCCAGATTCGCAGCACGATCACTTCGCGCTGCTCCGCCGGCAGTTGCGTCAGCGCTGATTCAGCGGCCGACGCATCCAGCAAATCGTCGGGACGCGACTCAAAGAAATCCTGGCCTTCTCTGGCCACTTTCCGCTCCCGGGAGCGCCTCGAGCTTTCGGACCGAAAGACGCTGATGGCGGCATTGCGCACCGCGCGAAACAGCCAGGAGGCCACGTTATCTGGCTCGCGCGGCTGGCTCATGAGTCGGATGAATACCTCCTGGACCGCATCCTCGGCCAACTCGCGCTCCAGCCACTGCCGTGCATAGAGCACCAGACGCCCGGCGTAGGCATCGAACCAGCTTCCAAGCTTGGCCGGGTCAATTGGGTGCATTACTGACGCTCGCAGATAGGACGCGGCGGAAGGAGCGATTTCCGGAAAATTTGTCCGCCACCGCCCAGTGCAGGTCCGGCTGTGCCGGACATTGCTCTATAGTAATGTACGCCCATGGCCTCTCCCCCACGTCCTCTCCAACCCGACGGCCGAATTCACGGCGTGGCGGTCGCCGTGCGCCGGGAGGATGGGAAATGGCTGATGGTTCGGCGGAGCGGGAAGGTGGGCTCGCCGCTGAAGGTCTGCTTTCCGGGGGGAACAGTTGAAGCCGGCGAATCGCAGGAGGAGACGGTGGTGCGGGAGATGAAGGAGGAATTGGGATTGACGGTGCGGCCGATTAAGCGGGTTTGGCGGCACGAGTTTCCAGACAAGCCGCTGACTTTGTGGGGGTGGATTGCGGAACTCGAGGGCCCGGAGGAGATGCAGGTGAACGAGGATGAAATTGCGGAAGTGCTGTGGCTGCTGGGCGAGGAAGGAACATCACATGCCGACGCCCTGCCCACCAACCGGCACTTCATCTCGTGTTTGGAGGGCTAACGGCGTAGGGGCGGCTTCGGCCGCCGTCGCCTCCGTCTCCGCGCCGCATTCGGGACATTTTTCCCCGCGACTCTCCCGCAGGTCATACCCGCACCTTCGACAAAGCCCCAATCGCCCGCGCTTCCATTGGCGGCGGACAATCATCGCCTGCCGCAAAAGGACGATCACGAAAGGCGCCATCAGTGCCCAATACGGCAATCGAAACAGCCCGAACGGATGCACCACGCCGCCCGGCCCGGCCGTGTCCCCATTGGCGGAAATGAACCCCAGCCCCTGCCGCCTTGCGGCCGGACTTAGCCCGTTGACCGACCAGACATCATCAAACAGCGCCAGATCAAATTGCCCATGCACCATCTCCGCAGGCAGCGTCCACTCGTGCATCACCATGTATTGAATGCCACCCTGATACGAAGCGATCTCGTGGTGTGAATGGCCGGAAGTGAACATCACCTCATCGACGCGTTTCTGGCTTCGCACCCAGAGGATCGACAACCCGGCGATCGCGGCGATGCAGGCGATTGGAATTCCCCACGCCACAAAAGCGCCGCGGCCGCGCCACGGCGCCAAACCTAATCCCAAGGCAATTATCACCAGAGCCCCAGGTATCAAAATCCAACTCCGCGCGATAATCGTCGGCTGGTACGTATAAATCGGCCCGCCCATCGGAAGATCCGGACGCTCCAATCCCCAACCCCCCATCAAATTCGCCGCCGCATCACGGACATGATAGGTGCCAAACCGCCACTTGCCCGAGCCCCGCGCTCCCCTGCTTCGTGTATCCGCGAGCAACTCCTTCGCCAGCGCGATGTTCTCATCCGACTTAAAACGCGCCAGCGCCCGCAGGCCCAGCGCGCGGTCTTCGACGGAATTATTTCGCGCCCACAGCCTGGCCTGCCTTTCGAGGCGATCATCGGGCGGCAAAATCAGGCATCTTTGGCCCACCGGCGTGCTGCACGACAGCACCACCGGCTTTTTCGCCGGATCGGCCGTGTAGGCATTTGCCTTTCGCACCATGGCAATGATCTCCGGCGGGCTCGTCACTGCCGTGCGATTCATCAACATGGCCGCGGATTTTCCATCGAGCGGAATGAAACCTTCCCGCCAGCGCAGTCCCAGCGGATATCGATCCGCGCTCGATCCAGCGTTTGGGTTTAGAAAGAGCAGCGTATCCTTCCCGACAAGCGGAGCCGGTGAGTCTTTCGGCCGCGCGACCATCATCACCGCCCCGACCACAGCATCACCGCGAATGATCTCCGTGACTCTGCAAGTGACGTGATCGGCCGCCACGCTTTCAACGGCGCCGCGGACGATCAATTTCGAATCCGCGACCACCCATTCGAGGCTCTCCGCATAAGGGCCAACCGAAAAGTCCAACACTCGGCCCTGCACAGAAGCTGTCTGCCCCCCAGCCGCGCTCGCAATAAGCATCACACCAACCGCGAAAGCTATTCGCATCAGAGCTGCCATCCCCGTCCATTATAAGCCCGGCCACCTCAATTTACTTTGCACTTGCGGCCTCTTACCGTTTGAAAATGGCCCGCGACGACCTGCCGCTCAAGCCCATCGAAGATAAGCCACGCAAGGAGCGCACTCCCGCCCCGCCCTGGGTCGCGCTCGCTTCTCCCTGGCTCGGCCTGGCAACGTTGATCCTGTCAATCCTGATTTTCCTCGTCCCGGGCAGCCGCGATCCGCGGGCCGAACTTTCGCACGCGCGGCCCTATTCGGCGGCGGACTGGATTTTGATGATCGCGATCTACACATCCGTGGTCGCGGTTTTCGTGGGCTTGGTGGTTCTGTGGCAGATGCGAACCCAGCCCCGGCCGCTCTCAACGCCCCTGGCCGCGCAACGACTTCAAGCTCTGGTGGGTTTGGTTTTGGCCGGGATCGGCGTGGCGGTCATCTACGCCGGTGTTGCGATTCGCGGCCCGGGCGGGCATCTTTAAATGGCGATGTTAATCAAGGTAAACGGACAGGAGCGGCAGGTCGCCGACGGCGCAAGCATCCTCGCGCTGCTGACCGATGCCAAACTCAAGCCGCAAACCGTGGCCGTCGAGCTGAATCGGCGGCTGGTGAAGACCGAGAAATACGACCAGCCGCTGAAGGCGGGGGATGAGGTGGAGATTGTCACGTTTGTGGGTGGCGGTTAATTCTCAAGAAGCCTTCTTCCGCCTCGCCTCAGCCTTGTTCAGATCGTAATACATCTGCAAATTCAACCACAGTTCCGGCGTGGTCCCCAGCTCGGCGGCCAGGTCCAGTGCGGAATCTGCCGTAATTCCACGCTTCCCATTGATTAGCTCGTTAAGCTTCGCGACCGTCCAGCCCAGACGCGATGCGAAGCCGCGCTGCGAAGTGCCCGAGGGAAGCAGAAACTCCTCCAGAAGCATTCGGCCGGGATGGATTGGGTTTGGAGGACGCATAACCGCTCCTAATGATAATCCACTATCTGCACCTCACGCGCACCGTCATCCCATTTGAAAACGATCCGCCACTGCTGGTTGATCCGGATCGAGTGATAGCCGGCGAGGTTGCCTTTTAGCGCTTCGAGCCGGTTCCCTGGCGGCACCCGCAGATCCAAGAGCCGGTGCGCGGAGTTCAGGTACTGCAATTTCCGCCGCGCGATCTCAGTCAGGTCAGCTGGGAACCGGCGAACAACGCCAGTCTTGCGGTCAAAGAACAGGTCCTCCGCAAACTGCCCCCTGAAAGAGATTATCATGTTATCGGTTCATGATAACATCGCCGTAGCCTTCACACAATGCGTTAAGCCTCTTTTTGGAGGGTATAATGAATCCATGGCCGCCAACGACCTCTTTCGTATCTCCGATTTCGAGCTGACCAATCGCCTTTTCGTCGGCACCGGCAAATACTCCAGCTACGAGATCATGCAGCAGGCTCTCGATGCCAGCGGCTGCCAGGTGGTGACGGTGGCCGTCCGCCGCGAGCGGCTGGTGGACAAGCAGGGACGCAGCCTGCTCGATTTTCTCGACCTGAATCGCTACATCATTCTTCCCAACACCGCCGGCTGCTTCAGCGCCGACGATGCCATTCGCGTGGCCCTGCTCGGCCGCGATCTGTTGGAAAAACAAAACAACAAAGGCGCGGGCTGGGTGAAGCTGGAAGTTCTGGGGGACAAGAAAACGCTCCTTCCCGATCCGGTCGGCACGCTGGAGGCGACGCGCGAGCTGGTGAAGGAGGGGTTCACCGTTCTCTGCTACACCAGCGATGATCCGATCAGTGCGCGGCGAATCAAAGAGGCCGGCGCCGCCAGCGTCATGCCCGCCGGCAGCCCGATCGGGTCAGGCCAGGGCGTGCTCAATCCACTCAACATTTCCCTCTGCCTGGAAACGCTCAAGGAGGGCGATCCCAATTATCCGGTCATCGTCGATGCCGGCGTGGGCACGGCCAGCGATGTCACAATCGCCATGGAATTGGGCGCGGATGGTGTTCTCCTCAATACCGGCGTTGCCCACGCCAAGGATCCGGTGGCCATGGCGCAGGCCATGCGCCACGCGTTGGAAGCCGGTCGGCTCGCGTATCGCGCGGGACGCATCGCCAAAAAGCGCTACGCCACCGCCAGCAGTCCCTTCGACGGCGTCATCAGCTATATTCCCGGCGAATGAGCGAGGTATAATCAAACTATGACCAGCGAAAAACTTCGCGACATGATCAAAGCGAAGCAGTTTAGGCCATTTCAGATGAACCTCGCCGATGGCGATTCGGTGCGGGTGGTCCACCCCGAGTTCGCAATCTTATCCCCCAGCGGGCGTACGGTCGTTGCATTCACGCCTGACGACCACATGAAGATAGTCAATCTGCTTTTGGTAACCAGCATCGAGCATGTCAACGGCCGAGGCCGCAGCCGCACCAAGAAACGGCGGCAGCGTTAGCCGGCACTGAGCATGATCGACCTCTGGCATCACCTGGCCGGTTCCGCGGGGCTTCAACTGACCCAACAACAGCACGCGCTGTTGGACCAATATCTCGACCTCCTGCTGAAGGCCAATGAGACGATCAACCTCACCCGCATCACCGAGCGCGCCGACGCTGAAATCGGCCACGTCGGTGATGCCCTCACGCTCCTTCCATTTCTTCCCAAGGGCTCCCACGGTCTGGCCGACGTCGGCAGCGGCGGCGGAGTGCCGGGGATTCCGTTGGCCATCGTCCGGCCGGATTCACAGGTGATTTTGATCGAATCGACGCAGAAAAAGGCCGCTTTTCTTGGCAAGGCAATCGAAACCCTCCGCCTGCGAAACGTCCAGCTCTTCATCGACCGCGCCGAATCCGCCGGCCGCGGCAATGCCCGCGAATCGTTCGACGTCGTCACCGCCCGCGCTGTCGGGCCCATGAATCTGCTGGTGGAATGGTGCCTGCCTCTGGTAAAAACTGGCGGCAAATTTCTGGCCATGAAAGGGGCCAAGGTGATCGAGGAACTGGCCGAGGCCGACAAGATCATTCCCAAGCTCGGCGGCGGCCCTCCCGCGATTCACCGCGCTCAATTGCCCGGCACCGACCATCACGTGATCGTCGAAGTCCCCAAAATCGCCCGCTCCGACGCGAAATATCCCCGGCCGCCGACAAGTGCCAAAAAGAAACCGCTTCGATAGAGGAACGACATGGACCTTTTCCTCCGGGCTGCGATAAACGAAGCACGCATGGGTCTCTCCGAAGGCGGCCTGCCCATAGGTTCGGTCCTCGTTCGTCGCAATAAAATCATCTCCAGCGGCCACAATCGCCGCGTTCAGAACAACGACCCAATGGCCCACGGCGAAATCGACTGCCTCACCCGCGCCGGCCGCCAGAAGACCTACAGCGACACCATCCTCTATTCCACGCTCATGCCCTGCTTCCTGTGCAGCGGGGCCATCGTCCAGTTTGGAATCCCCAAGGTCATTGTCGGCGAATCCGTGAATTTCCCCGGCGGCCAGGGCCCCGGCGGCGACTCCCCATCATTTCTCCGCTCGCATGGCATCGAGGTCATCGATCTGCACGACACCGAGTGCATTCAGATGATGTCCGGCTTCATCCTCGCTCACCCGCATCTTTGGAACGAAGACATCGGCAAGTGAGCCATGCGGCTGGATTTTCGCCACTCCTGACGTTACCCTAACAACACGCTTCATGAACGCGACGCTCCACGACATTCTCGCCCCCGACGGCGCGATCGCCCGCCGATTGGCCGAGCGATATGAGTTCCGCCCGCAGCAATTGGAAATGGCCGCCGGGGTCAGCGACGCACTGGCCGAGGGCCGGCATCTGCTGGTCGAAGCGGGCACCGGCGTCGGCAAATCCTTCGCCTATCTGCTCCCCGCCATCGACTTTGCCGTGCGACAGAAAAAACGCATCGTCATCTCCACCCACACCATCAATCTCCAGGAACAACTGATCGAGAAAGACATCCCGCTGCTTCAGTCGGTCTATCCCGATGAATTCACCGCCGTCCTCGTAAAGGGCCGCTCCAATTACCTCTGCAAACGCCGCCTCGAGCAGGCCAGCCGGCGCTCAACCTCTCTCTTTGAATATGATCGCCAGGTTGATTCGCTGCACATGGTCCTCGACTGGGCCAGCAAGACCACCGACGGCTCCCTGGCCGATCTGCCCATCCTTCCCGACTCGGATGTGTGGGATAAGGTCTGCGCTGAGCACGGAAACTGCCTGGGCAAAAAGTGCGATTTCTACAACGACTGTTTCTGGCAGGCCGCCAAACGCAGGATGCAAAGCGGCCGGATTCTCATCGTCAATCACGCCCTTTTCTTCTCCGACCTGGCCCTCCGCGCGGCCGGCGTGAATTATCTGCCGAAATACGATGCGGTCATTCTCGATGAGGCGCACACGGTCGAGGATGTTGCCGGCGAACACTTCGGCCTGAAAATCAGTGAATCCGGCCTGCGTTATCAGCTCCGCAACCTTTTCGATCCCCGCCGCGGCAAAGGCCTCCTCAGCACCCACGGCTCGTATGCCCAAGATGCGATGAATGACATCGAGGAGCTCTCCTCCCGCCTCGATCGCTTCTTCTCGTGGGTCATCCGCTGGCAGCAGCAAAACGGCCGCAGCAACGGCCGCGTCAATCAGCCCCACTGGCTCGAAAATGACATCTCTCCCAAGCTCCGCGACCTCTCACTGCACCTCAAGGCCATGCTCACGCACATCGATTCGGAGGAGGAAATGTCCGAGCTGACCGCCCAGGCCGAAAAAATTTCCATCACCGCCCAAATGCTCGAGGTGATCGTCTCTCAATCTCTCCAGGAGACTGTTTACTGGATCGAAGTCACCCAGCGCAGCACCCAGAAAATCAGCCTCCACGCCGCCCCCATCAACATCGGCGCGGGCCTCAAGAAAAACCTCTTCAACAAAATCAAAAGCGTGATCCTCACCAGCGCCACGCTTTGCACCTCCACGGCGTCCACGAGCGGGGATATGACCAACCACCTTCATGGGCGAGGCGCCCATGCCACGGTCGAGCCGGCCTCCCCTCCTCGTGGCACGGGCGCCTCGCCCATGAGCTTGAAAAGTGCATCCTCGCACACGAATTCGTTCTCCTACATCAAATCCCGCCTCGGCATCGACAACGCCCAAACCCTCCTCCTCGGCTCCCCCTTCGACTACGAAAAACAGGCCACCCTCTACATCGAAAGCGATCTCCCCGAGCCCAACGACCCCCTCTTCCTCCCCCGCGCCTGCGAGCGAATCATCCACTATCTGAAAATGACCACCGGCGGCGCTTTCGTCCTCTTCACCAGCTACGGCATGCTCAACGCCGCCCACGAGCGCCTCAAACCGACTCTCGATGAATTAAAACTCCCCCTCCTGGTTCACGGCCAGGGCCCGCCCGCGCGCGTCCTGCTGGAACGATTCCGCAACACCCCCAACGCCGTCCTCCTCGGCACCACCAGCTTCTGGCAGGGCGTCGATGTGCAGGGCGATCAGCTCCGCAATGTCATCGTGGTCAAGCTCCCCTTCGCCGTCCCCGACGAGCCCGTGGTCGAGGCCCGGCTCGATGCCATCAAGCAGCGCGGCGGCAATCCCTTCATGGAATATTCCGTCCCCGAGGCGATCATCAAATTAAAACAGGGATTCGGCCGCCTGATCCGCAGCAAAACCGACGAGGGAATCGTCGTCATCCTCGACAGCCGCATCAAAACCAAGCGCTACGGCCGGCTTTTCCTCGATGCGCTGCCCTCCTGCCGGCAAGCGTAGGGTTCGCTCCGCGAACCTCTTCAATTCTGCTTCGCATAGCGACCCCTGCGACCCATTATCAACCCTGTAATCGCAAATAGCAGCAGGCTCCCCGGCTCCGGCACCGGGCTGCCCAAATCCATCGACCCGGACGCCGGCGGCGGGCCCAGGACGCCAAGCGTCGCGATGCGATACAAGTCGCCATCCAGATTCAACACATAAAGCCCATCCGGCCGCGACACCAAATCCGTGATCGGCCCAAACCCAGTGCCCAGCCGAATATCATTGATCGTGTCCGTGTTATCCACCACCTTGTCCGACAGTCCGCCGCTCAGCGCTAAACTCTTGCGGGTTGATGTCAAATTCAGGTCATAGAGCGATCCCGTCACATAATCTCCCACAAAAATGTCATTGATCCGCGAATCGTTCATCGCATCAAACTTGTAAAACTCCAGGTCCGTCGGCGCGACGATTCTTTTAAAGCTAAGTTGCGGATCAACATATTTTGCCTTCTTCCCCAGCTTCGCCAGCCTGAAGAATGACCCGGTGCTGCGGCTCTTGGGCCCCATGACATCCACCCATCCGCTGTTCGATCCCGCCGGCAACCGATTGATCTCATCAAACTCCGTCGGCCCGTTTTCCGTGTCCCAAAGCTGCCTGGTCACCGGATCAAAATCCATCCCAAAACTATTTCGCACGCCATACGCATAAATCTCATTCAGCGGCGCCTTCGCTCCGCGGTTGCTTCTGCTGTAAAACGGATTGTCCCCCAGCGCCTTCCCCTTGTCGCTCAGCCGCAGGATCACCGCGCTGCGCGACACCCTCGTGGACCGCTCAAAATTCTCCGTCAGCTCCGTCCGATTCAAATCCCCGATAACCGCATAAAGTCTCTTGTCCGGCCCAAAGAGTATCTTTCCCCCATTGTGATTCGGCCCCGGACTCACCGGCAACTCCTTGATGTGCCGGTCAAACGTGAGCTCCGAGCCATCCCAGTGAAACCGATCAATGCGATTCGCCAGCGGCTGGCCGCCATCAAAATCCCGTGCCTGCGTGTAATACAAATAGACAAATCCATTGGCGCTGAACTTCGGATGCAGTGCGATGCTCAGCAGTCCCTGCTCGTTGTCATTGGCCACTTTCAGGTCGAGCACTTCCTTGTCCACCAGATTTCGCCCCTTCAGCAACCGCACCTGCCCCGTGTGCTGTTCGAGCACAAACGCATCGCCGCCATTGGGCATGAAAGCCAGGCCCGTGGGGCTGTCGAGGCCGCCGACGATGTGGTCCACCATCAACGTCGCATCATTGACGACTTGTGCGCGGCCGACCTGCGCAGAAATACCAAGTACTAAAATCACCGCCGCCGGGTATCGCATAGGGAGACCTCAATTACAGCCGTGCTTCGCCGATGCAAATCGTATCCGATCCGCCGCCCGTTCGGCACGTAAAAAACATGGCCGGCCGATCCGCTCCGGGGACAGCCTTCGCGGCCGCGGTTGTCAAAATACACCGCTTCGCTATCCTCACAACTCTATGTTCGGCAATCGCCTGGGCTGGGGCATCTCCAGCCTGATCATCGTGCTAACCACGCTGCTGATGTGGTGGCTCTACACCGCCGGCACCCAAATCGCCCCCCCCGGCACCGTCGGCCTCAATGCCGCCAGCTATTCCATGCAACTCCCCCTCGACCCCCGCTCCCTGGCCACCTGGATGACCGAAGAGCAGGATGCCGTCGCCATTTACAAGGAAGCCATCGCCGACTACAACGCCAAAACCCGCTACTACAACGCCTACATCGAGCGCGGCAAACTAAACACCCCCGAATATGCCCAAATCGAGAAAGGCGTGAACCTCCTCGTAAAGGCCAGCACCATGCGCCGACCCGGCGTCTTCTCCGATCGCCCCGCCGAGCTGATCACCTATGACACCGATCGTTACGCCCTCAAGGAAGCCCTCCGCTCTCTCGGCCAAACGGCCATGAAAGTCGGCCGCCAAAACGAGGTGGACAAAAACCTCCCCCGCGCCCGTGAGATCTACCGCGCTGTCTACACCCTCGGCGTGAAACTTTACGAAGAGCGATTGGTCTTCGACGAATGGCACGAAGCGCGGGAAATGCTTTCAGTGGCCAAATGGCTCGGCGAAATTTCCGAAAGCGGCGATGAAGCCGCGCGCTTCAGGCAGATCGATGCTCAAATCCTCCCCTTCTACAAATCCAAAATCGAGGCCCCGCAAAACACCATCATGGTCCTCTACCCCCAAACCGGCGACGTCGCCGCCCTGTCAAAGTACGCCCCAGACCTGATGTGGCGCGTCGAAGCCATCCTTGCCCTCGGCCGCTGCCGCTACACCTCCCCCCGCGCTGGCGATCAGCTTGGCGCGACAAAACTGATCGACGAACTGCAAACCGACCCCGACCCCCGCATCCGCCTCGCCGCATCCGTCGCCAAATCCCTCACTCGCGAAAGCATTCACAAAATCCGCTGACTGCGACCTCCTCTGATCATGTCGTGGCACAGGCGCCCCGCCCGTGATTTTAATTGGGCAGTTTCTGCGCTCCCCCCCTCCTCCGTAATCCCCCCTTACATAGCAGCTTGCCTCATCCAGTCTACTTTTCTACCCCCCTCTTATTGACCCGCCGCCTTTTCCTAGTAGTTTGCATCCTTTTCCGGGCTTCCCAACGAGTTAAAGACGTGACCACGCAGTCGCCCGCCTCACCACGGGCTCAAACGATAATTACCCCACCGTCGGCCGCAATCGCCGGCGCTGCCCCTTCTCCGCACCCACAATTCGCCCTGACCACTCCCACCACCAACCGCCAGCTCGTCCGCTGGATGTTCCAGTTCGCCGCCCCCGTCAAACTCCTCATCTTCCTCGCCTGCCTCTATCTCGCCCTCTGGGTAGGCGCTGAAATTCTCGCCGTCCGCCAAACCGGCCTGGTTGTCGGCCACATCCAGAAGATCCATCTCAGCCCCATCGCACAGTCCAATGGCTTCCTCGCCTGGGTCCAGGGCAGCGACCCCGACGCCATCATTCTCCGCCATTACATCTTCATCCTCGCCTCCCTCACCGCCGCCCTCTGCATCCTCCGCTACCTCCGCGAAGTCGCCAACCAGAAGATGAGCATGGAGATGGTCTTCTACATCCGCGAAGCCGTCTACGACAAGCTCCAGCGCGTCGGATTCAGCTTCCACGACCGCCTCTCCACCGGCCAGCTCATCAACCGTGCATTGAGTGACCTCCAGAACGTCCGCCAGTTCATCAACACCGCCATCCTCGTCACTGGCGAAATCGTCCTCATCGTCGGCGGCTACATCCTCCTCCTCTCCTTCCGCAACCCCTGGGTCGCCCTCCTCGCCCTCGCCCCGCTGCCCCTCTGGACCTGGTACATCCTCCGCTTCAGCAAAAAAGTCCAGCCCGCCCAGCGCGAAGTGATGGAGGCCGACGATCGCAACATCTCCATCATCACCGAAAACATCGCCGGCGTTCACGTGGTTAAGGCCTTCGCCACCGAGCAGCTCGAAATCGAAAAATACAAGCTCAATTGCGATGCGTTCTTCACCCGCGTCCTCAAGCGCATCCGCATGTTCGCCAATTTCACTCCGGTGATTCGCTCCATCGCCACCGCCTCGCATCTCACGCTCTTCCTCGCCGCCGCCATCCTCATCATCAAGGGCAAATTCAACGCCGGCGACGTCCTCATCCTCGGCGCGGCCATGGGCGCAATCCTCAGCCGCCTCCAGCAGGTCGCCACCATCAACGAGCAATACCAGGCCGCCATCGTCTCCGCCCGCCGCCTGCACGAAGTGCTCAGCGCTCCTCCCACCATCGCCCAGGCCCCCGACGCCAAACCCTTGCCACTCGACGGCCCCGGCGGAGTGAAATTCGAAAAAGTCACCTTCGGCTATGACCCAAAAAAACCCGTCCTCCACGAGGTCTCATTCGAAGTAAAAGGCGGCCGGGTCATCGCCATCGTCGGCCCCACCGGCGCGGGCAAAACCACTCTCGTCAACCTCATCGCCCGCTTTTACGATCCCCAATCCGGCCGGATTCTCATCGACAACGCCGACATCCGCGACATCACCCTCGACAGCCTCCGCACCCAGGTCGCCGTTGTCTTCCAGGAGACTTATCTCTTCAGCGACACCGTCGAAGCCAACATTGCCTACGGCCGCCCCCACATCCGCGGCGGCGAAGTCGAGGCCGCCTCCCGCCTCGCCCAGGCTCACGAATTCATCGAAACCCTCCCCAAAGGCTATCACACCATGCTCGGCGAACGCGGCGCATCCCTCTCCGGCGGCCAGCGCCAACGCCTCGCCATCGCCCGCGCCATCCTCTCCAACCCCCGCGTCCTCATCCTCGACGATGCCACCGCCGCCATCGATCCTGAAACCGAAGACCTGATCCGCCGCGGCATGCGCTTCGTCCTCGAAGGCCGAACCACCTTCATCATCGCCCACCGCATCAGCACCGTAAAACAGGCCGACCTGGTCATCGTCCTCGAACAAGGCCGCGTCACCCAGATGGGCACCCACGCGCAGCTCATGGAAGAAGAAGGCCACTATCGCAACATCGCCCAGGTCCAGCTCTACGGCGACGAAATCGAGCGCGACGCCGAAGGCGACGAGCTTTCGCACATGAAACGCATCCAGCACGAAAACAAAGTCAACGCCACCGCCGCCGCCGCCAAAGGCCAGGACCCCGCCGGAAGCGAGGCCAACCTTGGATGACGCTCGACGGGCAATCATTGTGGTGCAGGCTTCAGCCTGCTTCTGCTCTCCTCTCCCGTGGCACGGGTGCCTCGCCCGTGAGCTTTATTTCCCTCTCCCGGTACTCCGGGAGAGGGCCAGGGTGAGGGCGTATTCGATATCAGTGGTGTGTGAAGGATAGTTTGAATGTTTCAAAATATTCGTTCCATCTTCCGCAACCCCTTCGCTTATCGTCCTCCGCCGGAGACCGCCCGCGATCTGGCCGGCGATGAAGAGGCGCGATATCGGCCAATTGAGTGGCCCCTCGTACGGCGATTGGTGTCGTTCCTGGCGCCTTATAAAAAGCAGTACTCCATCGGCATCGTCTTTGGCATTGCCATGGTCTCCCTCGAAATGCTCTCCCCGCGCTTCATCGGCGCCATCGTCGATTACACCACCGCCTACGCCGCCGGCCGATACCCAACCATCTCCCAATCCTCCGCCATCACCCACGTCATCTCCATCGTCCTCCTCTGGGCCGCCGTTCTCGCCGCCGCCATGCTCCTCCAGCGCCGCTCCATCATCATCATGACCCGCGCCGGCGAATCCGTGCAATTCGATCTCCGCCGCCACATGTTCGCCCACCTCCAGCGTCTCTCCATGAGCTTTTACGACCGTACCAAACTGGGAAGAATCATCTCCCGCTGCACCTCCGACATCTCCAGCCTCCGCGAAGTCAACGTCTGGGGCATCGACAAGATCGTCAAGAACTCGCTGATGATCACCATCGCCGCCGCCATGCTCCTCTATACTGAGCCGCGCCTCTTCCTCTCCGTTGTCTGGCTCGGCCCCGTCCTCTTCATCGCCAATTACATTTATCGCCGCCGTGCTGCCGACGGCTGGCAGGTCGTCCGCGAAGGCTTCACCCGCGTCAGCACGAATCTGGCCGAAAATATCACCGGCGTCCGCGTCGTCACCGCCTTTAACCGCCAATCCCCCAACCTCGGCGTCTTCAACGGCCTCCAGGAGGTCAACACCTCCAACAACGTCGTCCTATCCCGCGTCAACGGCATCTATCAACCGCTCCTCAATCTCATCGGCTTCGTCGGCCGCGTCATCATCCTGCTTTTTGGCGGCTATCTCATCGCCTCCGGCCGCGTCCGCAATGTCGGCGCTGTCGTCGCCGCGTTCTTGTATTGGGACTGGTTCATGAACCCGATCATCGACTTCGGCACCTTCTCCAATCTGCTCCTCCAGGCCATGGCCGGCGCGGAACGCATCTTCAGCCTCCTCGACACCGCTCCCGATGTTCAGGATCTCCCCGATGCCCGGCCCCTCCCGCGCATCAACGGCGAGGTGAAATTCCAGAACGTCACCTTCGGCTATAACCCCGACCGCCCCATTCTCCACGGCATCAACTTCACCGCCGAGCCCGGCCAGATGGTCGCCCTCGTCGGCGCAACCGGTTCCGGCAAATCCAGCATCATCTCCCTCATCGCCCGCTTCTATCAGCCGCAAAAAGGCCAGATCACCGTCGATGGCCACGACCTCCGCCACATCACCGGCGAATCCCTCCACCGCCAGACCGGCCTGGTTCTACAGGTGAATTATCTCTTTACCGGCACGGTGATGGAAAACGTCCGCTACGCCAAACCCAGCGCATCCGACGACGATGTGATCAATGCCGCCAAGTCCATCGGCTCCTACGACGCCATCATGAACCTCAAGGATGGCTTCAAAACCGAAGTCGGCGAGCGCGGCGCCAGCATGTCCCTCGGCCAGCGCCAGCTCATCTGCTTCACCCGCGCCTTCCTCGCCGACCCTCGCATTCTCATGCTCGACGAAGCCACCAGCTCCGTCGACACCGAAACCGAAGTGTTAATTCAGGAATCCCTCGAAAAACTCCTCGAAAACCGCACCACCTTCATCGTCGCCCACCGCCTCAGCACCATCCTCCGCGCCGACTGCATCCTGGTGATCGATCAAGGCAAAATCGTCGAACGCGGCACCCACCGCCAGCTCATCAACCTCGACGGCAAATACGCCCACCTCTACGACCAATTCGTCCAACACGCGTAACCGTAGCGCGGGCGTCTCGCCCGTGTCCTCTTCTCCCTCTCCATGTGGCACGGGCGCCTCGCCCGTGGCTATACTCCCCCCATGCCTGATCGAACCATCAAATCTTACACCGTCCTCGTTGGCCTCGAAATCCACGTCCAGCTCGCCACCCTCTCCAAAATGTTCACCTCCGCCGCCAACGCCTTCGGCTCAGACCCCAACTCCCTCGTCGACGCCCAGGTCCTCGGCCTCCCCGGCACCCTCCCCGTCCTCAACAAAAAAGCCGTTGAATTCTCCATCAAAACCGGCCTCGCCCTCAACTGCCGCATCGCCCCCTTCACCAAATGGGACCGCAAATCCTACTACTACCCCGACCTCCCCAAAAACTACCAGATCTCCCAATACGACCTCCCCCTCTGCTCCGCTGGCCACTTCGACATCACTACCGAAGACGGCTCCACCAAAACCATCCGCATCCGCCGCGCCCATCTCGAAGAAGATGCCGGCAAACTCCTCCACGAAGCCCCCGGCGGCCATCCCATCGACCACTCCATCGTCGACCTCAACCGCGCCGGCACCCCGCTATTAGAAATCGTCACCGAGCCCGACCTCATCTCCCCCAGACAAGTCGCCACTTTCGCCCAGGAACTCCAGAAACTCGTCCAATACCTCGGCGTCTCCGAAGCCCAGATGCAAATGGGCCACATGCGCTTCGAGCCCAACATCAACGTCCACATCACCGACCAAAACGGCGTCATTCACAAAACCGCCATCACCGAAATCAAAAACCTCAACAGCTTCTCCGTCCTCGAGCGCGCTACCGAGTACGAAATTCACCGCCAAATCCACCAGTGGCAGGAAACCGGCTCCCTCGGCAAAAAATCCACCTACGGCTGGGATGAAAAAACCGGCGCCACTTTCCATCAGCGCGACAAGGAAGAAGCCCACGACTACCGCTACTTCCCCGACCCCGACCTTATGCCCGTCCTTGTCAACGAAGCCTGGCTCTCCGAACTCAAAGCCCAGATCGGCGAACTTCCCGCCGCCCGCCGCAAACGCTACACCGAAAAACTCAACCTCTCCCCGGCCGATGCCGCCACCCTCTCTTCCGACCGCGCCACCGGCGACCTCTACGAACAAACCATCGCCGCCGGCGCTGATCCCCGGCGCATCGCCAACCTCCTCCTCTCCCACGCCCGCCGCCTCTCCAACGAGCGCAACACTCCCTTGGGCAATTTAGGCCTAAAACCCAACCGCCTCGCCGAACTCGCCAAACTGATCGACGACAACAAACTCGCCCCCTCCGAACCCGCCGGCAAAGTAATGGAAGCCCTGCTGAACAACGATGCCTCCGCCGAGGCCACCGCCACTCAACTCGGCCTCCTCCAGCAATCCGACACCTCCTCCATCGACGCCGCCATCGACGCCGTCCTCTCCAAAAACCCCCCTCCCCTCCAGGACTACCGCAACGGCAAACAAGCCGCCCTGGGCGCCCTCGTCGGCCTAATCATGAAATCCACCAAAGGCCTCAACCCCAAAATCGTCCAGGAACGCCTGAGGGAGCGGCTAAAGGGTTGATTTGCTCGTATAGCCTATGCTATACTTTACCGATCCATTATCTGTGGGCACAGAAATGAATTGTTATGGCCAGCGAAATTCGCTTCGCCGAGATCCGGAAGTTGTTGGAACAGAATGGCTGGACGCTAGGCAGGATCAGTGCTTCGCACCATATTTTCGAAAAGCCGGCCCTGATTTCTATTCCCGTGCATCACGGAAAGGTTAAGCCCGCATATGTCCGCAAAGCCCAAAAAGCCATCGAGGAGAATTGATCGGCCTTTTGATCCTGACGTCTTGCGACGCGCTCAAAAAATCGCCGACAACTATCAGATCGTCATCCATTCTGAGGACGGCGAATATTACGGCCGCGGACTCGAAATGCCTTTCGTCATGAGCGACGGCAAAACTCCCGATGAATGTGTTCGCGCCACACGCGATGCTCTGACCGCCGCCGTCGCTTACCTGCTCGAATCCGGCAAAACGCCTCCCCCGCCCGCCTCCGAAAACGCGCGCAACGAGCAAGTCAACATCCGTCTCACGACCGAGGAAAAACTCCTCCTTGAGGAAGCCGCACGCAGCCGCGGTTTCCGGGGCATCTCCGATTACGTCCGCAGCGCCAGTCTCTCCAATCTGCGATAATCGACGTGGCGGCATATAATGCCAATTGCCATGTCCCTCCAATCCACCCCCATCCGCCTCAACCTCAAAAAAGACGAAAAACTCGAAATCGAATGGCAGGACGGCCTCACCTCCACATACCCCCTCTCCCTCCTCCGCTCCATGTGCCCCTGCGCCCTCTGCCGCCAAGTCCGCGAGGAGGACAAGGGCCCCAAACCCAAATCCAGATTGAATCTTCTCCCCGGCAACTATTCCAACCCCCTCACCGTCCTCGACGCAGAACTCGTCGGCGGCTACGCCATGCGCCTCGACTGGTCCGACAACCACGGCAGCGGCATCTATTCCTTCCAATATCTCCGCGAAATCTCCCCCCAGAAAAAGCCCTGAGCAGTCCGCATCCGCGTCCGGTAATCCCCGCCCCCCTTCCACTGAAAAATCTGAAAATTTCAAAGCCCCCACTTCGCGCTGACGATACCAGTTACATGGCCACCCGCACCCCTTCGCGCCTCGTCGTCGATCCCGCCGATCTCATCTCCGAAAAGCGCCGCGGCCGCCGCCAGCTCCTCGAAGCCCCGGCCACTCTCTTCGACGAAGCCGCCCCCTTCCTCTCCCCCGGCTACACGGTGCGCGTCAACAACATCTCCCTGGCCGGCATCGGCTTCAAAAGCGACAAGCAGGTCTCCCTCGGTTCCACCCACCGCATTCACCTGGTCACCAGGGAAATCCGCGTCAACAGCCGCGTCTGCGTCAACCGCTGCAAAAAGGCCAAAGGCAAGGACGAGTTCGAAGTCGGCTGCGAGTTCATCGACGACTAAAAACTCCTCACAAATCACCCCGCGCCAGCTTCCTCATTAGTCATTCGACATTGGGAATTCGTCATCCCCTGCGCTAGCTCACATCGCACCCATCGCCTGCGCCAACCGCTTCACCTCATGCAGCGCCATTCCCCCCAACTTTGGCACCGCCCCCCCCACGTGCGGCACAATCGCCTGCGAACACCCCAGCCGCGCTGCCTCCTGCAGTCTATTCTCCAACTGCGGCACCGACCTCACCTCCCCACCCAACCCCAATTCCCCCACCGCCAGCGTCCCCGCCGCCAGCGGCCGATTCATGTGCGACGACGCGATCGCCAGCGCAATCGCCAGATCGATCGCCGGCTCCGCCACCTTCACTCCCCCCGCCACATTCACAAACACATCATCCGCCGCCAGCCTCATCTCCGCCCGCTTCTCCAAGACTGCAATAATCATCGCCACCCGATCCGAACTCACACCCGAAACCTTCCTCTTCGCCGCCCCAATCACCGACGACGCCGTCAGCGCCTGCACCTCCACCAGCAACACCCGCGACCCCTGCATCGCCGCCGTCACCACCGACCCGCTCGGCGGCCCCGCGCTCCCATATTGCTCAACGAAAAGTTTCCCCGGATCAGCCACCTCGCGCAGCCCCTCCCCCGTCATCTCAAACAACCCCACCTCGTGCGTGCTCCCAAACCGATTCTTCACGCACCGCACCACCCTGTGTGTATGAAACCGGTCACCTTCAAAATACACCACCGTATCCACAATATGCTCAATGATTTTCGGCCCCGCCAGCGTCCCCGCCTTGGTCACGTGCCCCACAAAAAAGATCGCCACCCCCAGCACCTTCGCCAGATAAACCAATTCCATGCAGCAATCCCGCAACTGCGTCACCGACCCCGGCGCGGCCGGCAACTGCGGCTTATAGATCATCTGAATCGAATCGACGACAACCACCGCCGGCCGATGCTTCCTGATCTGATTAATGATCCGCTCGACATTCGTCTCCGCCAGCACCAGCAAATTCTTCGCCCCCGCCCCCAGCCGCACCGCCCGAATCGCCGTCTGCCGCGCACTCTCCTCACTGGTCACATACAGCACTCCGCCGCTTTTCTGCTCTTTCCTCTGAGTTCTGAATTCTGGGTTCTGAATTCTCCCCGCAATCGCATCCGCCACCTGCAGCAGCAACGTCGATTTCCCAATCCCCGGCTCCCCCCCGACCAGAATCGCCGACCCCGCCACAATCCCTCCCCCTAAAATCCGATCAAACTCCCCAATCCCGCTCTTCAATCTCGGCGCATCCACCTCCTCAATCTCCCCGATCACCATCGGCTCCGCCGCCCCCACTCCTCCCTCCATCTCGGCCGCCAGTTTCCCGCTCCTCTCCGCCCGCGCATCAAACGTCGGCTCCTTATACTCCTCCAGCGAATCCCACGTCCCGCAATCCGGACATTTCCCCATCCACTTCGCCTGCACCGCCCCGCAGTTGTTGCAAAGAAAATGAACCCGCGCCTTCGCCATCGCCCCGAATTATATGCGAGAGCGCGCAATAAAAACGGGCGCTGCGTTCCAGCGCCCGCTCCCGTGCATACAAATCCCATCAATTAAAAGTGAGCGTCCTACGAATGTCGCTCAATACCCCGAGTTGGCCTTCGTGCCTTCGTGTCCTTCGTGTTTAATCTGCGGCCAGCGACATCAACACTTTTTCACTCCGCCGTCGCCGACTGAATCTGCGACCTCCCCATCACCGACAGCGGCATCACCGTATCCAGCGACCTGTTGCCCAATTGAATCTCCAGCGGCTCCATTGGCTCCTGCATTCGATACCCGCAGTAATTGATCCACGCATCAAATCCGCGCGTCATCACGTAACCCGTCATGTGATACTTGTTGTTCTCCGCCTCAAACCACTCCCGCCCCAGCTCGTCCTTCCACTGCCGGATGATCTTCCCATCCAGCGACTTCTTCCCCGCCTCGTTCATTGCAAACCACACCAGCGTCTTGGTGCTCAGCGGCAGCGGCATGTGTACATAGGTCACGCCCACGCCAGTGCGCTTGCTCGGCGATCTCCATTGCTGATGGGTGTACAGCGCCGACTTTTGCAGCGGCAGCGCCTGCCAGCCGGCCGGGAACGCGATGTTCGCCTTCAGCGGATCCACTGCCGTCGGCAGCGCCAGCCCCGACTCATCCACCTTCTCACGATATTCCGTGAGCAGCGCCTTCGATGCGGGGGCCGTCATCTGGCATCCCGAAACGAAAGCGAACACAACCGCAAAAACCGCGGCCAATCGAGAACCCCTGACTAAACCAGAAAGAGTGCCCATAAATGAAGCCCCAACTGCGCCTACGCGCATACAAAGCCCAAGCCTCTATCCCACAACTACAATCGATCCTAATACGTTATCGGACGGAATCAACCGGAATCCTCAGGGAAAAAATCCTGATTTCGCCCGCATTTCCCGGCCGTTTTTGCCCTCTTTCCCTGTCCACCCCTCTGTTGTCCAGCTCACACAATCCTTCTATTGCCTTTCTCCACTTGTCCCTTGTCCCATGTCCCTTGTCCCTTGTTCTCGATAATCCGCCGGCAACCCCGGCGAACTCGCCTCCCTCGCCCGCTCGGCCAGTTCCAGCTCCGCCTTGTTCTCCGCCTCCCCCGTGTACGTCCCCGCATAAAACGCCCACCCCCGGAACCCGTGCGTGATCAAATTCACCCTCACCGTATGAATCCCTCCTTCCGCCACAAACCGAATCCCCGGCAGCTCCGCATCCTCTTCTCTACTGATTACCGTCGCCGTCTGTTCCAGCCGCCGCATCTCCGCCAGGAACCTTCCCATCAGCAAACTCGGTCCGATCGGCAGCGGCAATCTGAACCGGATCGCTCCAAACGCCGTCTCACCACTCGGACTCACCCAGATCTGGTGCATGTGCCGCTCGGAAGATTTCAGCGGCTCCATCTTCCACCCCACCGGCGCAGTCACCATCGCCTGCACCGTCTCTACCGGCGTCGGCTCCATCAGCCCCATCATCGGCGGCTGCACCGCCCGCGGCCGGTAGTAATGATGACATCCCCCCACCCCCCACATGAACCCCATCCCCAACAGAAGTTTCACCGCCCACGGCGCAAAAAAAGAACGCCGTTGTGCTCTTTGACGGGGGCTGCATGCACAACGGCGTCGCATTCTATTTCTACTGTTCTCTGCTCTGCTGTCCTGTGGCACGGGCGCCTCGCCCGTGTCTTCCATTGTCTCTAAAATCGCGTGGCATGGGCAGCGGTACTCCGATGCCCGTACTCTGGCTCACGTGCCACTGGCAGCTTGCTGCCAGTGCTCCCTATTTATTTCGCCGGTGCCGGCGCAGCCGCGGGAACTGCACTCTTCCCTGGCGCTGTCTTCTGGAAGCTATACGTCCCTCCAAACTTCTTGCTGAATCGCTCCACCCGCCCGGCCGTATCCACAAACTTCTGCTTCCCCGTAAAAAACGGATGACACGCCGCGCATATGTCCACATTGATCTTGGCCACCGTGCTGCGCGTGGTAAACGTGTTCCCACACGCACAGTGCGCCGTGCAGTTCTGATATCTCGGATGAATCTTCGGTTTCATGTGATCAACTCCTCTCCCCGGACGTGCGTGCAGCCAATACAGCCGCCGTCAGCCGGGGAATCGCCATAAAAAATCGAACCGGGGATATTAGCGACGCCCCCACCCAATGGCAAGCCGCTTGCTATGTGCCCGTATTACGCGTCCACGTGTTTTTGTCTGGGTGGCACGGGCAGCCGTACTCGGATCCTCGTGTCGTTCAGTCCGCGATAACCACCCGCACCTGTGGCCAAGCCGGCAATCGTAGGGGCGGCTTCAGCCGCCGGTCCCTGTGGCATCGATACCTCGAGTAGGACGGACATTCTTGCCGCTGCAGGTCATTCCTGCCCCGCCGAGAGGGCAGCAACATCTGGGTTTGATTGCCTTAGTAAGATGGGCAATGCCCATCATCCTCACCGCCCCTCACCCCGCCCCCAGCTTCAACTCCAGCTTCTCCGCCAACACCCGCCCCGCCGCCGATATCCTCACCTCACCATCCGCCAACGGCACCAGCAGCCTCCGCTCCCCCAGCGACTGCACCGCCTCACCCGCCTGCGCATTCGAATATCCCAGCGTATCCCCAACCCCGCGCCAGCGGCAACAATCCCCCGCTCCAGCGGCCCGATTCGCCTCAACCAGAAACCGTTGTGATGCGCTCAGTCCCATGTTTCTCCAATCTATGCCCCCGCATCAATTCCAACCATTCCCGCATTTCAATTCGAAGCCCGCGCCTCCGGCTCCGTGATCACCAGCCCCGTCGCCCCCCGCGTCACGTTCAGAAAACGGCTCTGCCTGATCGTGTGCGTCGTCACCAGTTGCCCGCTCATCCCCGGATTGTCGTACTTCGAGCGATCGGCCGCCGACCACCAGTTGCACCGATAGCTGTTGCCGAAGATCCGCCTGCAAGTCACCCGGTCATCCGGGAGCTTTTCCACCGCCTTCACAATCTCCTCCGACAAGTCGGTGGTATCGCCTTGGTCCTTCACCGGTGCAGTGCTCGTTACAACCGTATCAGCCATGAATCTCTCCCGTTAAGCCGCGGAACTGTAAATCTCCCGCGCCTTTGCCAACAACTGGTCCTCGGTCAGGTGCTGCTCATCCACCACAATCCGGCCCACCACCCGACTCGCCAGCTCTTTGTGGTTCTCCTGCAACTCCGCAAACAACTGCTCCATCGCGCTTCCCGCGCCCGTGCCCCTGCCAAACAGCAGGATCTTCTGGGCATCATGCAGTGTCTTGGCCACCGCCTCATAAAAACTCTTCACCTCGGGAACCCGCTGCCCATTGGAATCATCCTGTACATAGTGCAGATGTCTTCCAACGCCGGCCCGGTCATATGGCATGATCCGCTGCGGCACCGAGCCGTGCAGCTCTGCCTTGTACACCCGCGCCAGCCGGTGATCGATCACCACCAGCAGATGCGTCCCCTCCGCCGCCTCCTGCGATGCCTCGGCCTGCGATTGCTCAAGAAACCGCCGCAAATTCATCAACTCCCGAACGTCCGTGATGTTCTTGCGCAATGGCCGGTGCAGCACCACCATCTGCCCATTGCGGCTCACCTTCCGCGTCCCTTCATGTTCCTCCTGAACCACCCCCGGCATCGCATCCAGCATCGAACACACATCCCGCCACGCCAGGTTCCGAGCTATCGGATGCTGAAATACGGCCTTATATGTCTTCTCATGAGAGCCATGTAGTTGCGTTTCCATATCGTCTTTTCCTCATCGTCTTTTCCTCAAACTCGCCGCGTGTAGAAACACCGGCATCGCGACCGTCCGGCCTTGCCACCGCCATCCGCTCTGTCATCCTCGGAACTGGCCCGAACCGGCCATGACACGATGCCTCACCCATCTCTCGGCATGAAGCATTGGATCATCATAGTCGAACATTCCCCCCTCTGCGCCCGGATTAGCCGTTTCCGACAAATTACCGCATTATCACTCCCCTTCGAGTCACTCTCTCGCTCCCCCCACATCAACATCGACAACCCCATCTCCACACCTTCCCCCAAAACATTACTCGCTTCACAAGCTTCCTCCCTCTACTGGTTGTATCCTCCCACCCCTCGCGCATCGGCCATTGTGCCGCGCGCAGCTCCTGCCCCACACTGATGTTGCGCCTTATTGTTGCGCTTCCAGACAAAACCAATTTTTTTTCCTCCATTTCCCTCGGCAAATCCCAAAAACCGTTGCGCCCAGCGGAAAAAAACCGGTCCATTCGCGCAACAAGCGGGGGATATATAGAGGGAGGTGTTTTATGCATCGAGCGTCCGGCCCCGCCGGACCCCATCTTCGCCGCACCCAAAGCTCCCCGCCTCCTCCCGTGGCTTGGGCGCCCCGCCCAAGGTCTGCGCTCACCTCCCGGCCATTCCCGCGCTACCAAACGAACCCATTTCCTCTCCCCTCTCCAATTCAGCCCTCCCACCATCTTCTGATCTCTCTGGACATAATTTCCTGTCGAACGGGACCTAAACGGGACCTATTCCGGACCCGGTTTTCCGGCCACCAGAATCCACAACCACCGTTCCCACCGCCCCTTATCAATATCCACTCCCAACAGAACTTTTTTCCCGCCCCCTCCCCTCCCCCGCCGACAAAACGAACCCATTTTCGTCGTTTGTCATCGCCCATTCGTCATTTCATCCGCCGAGGCTATCATTTGTCATGCTCTAGCTTCCCACACTTCCTCCGGCTTCAGTTTTCTCCATCCCCAATTACCATGGCCCAAACTCCTTCCAATCCCCTCATCCGCAAGCTCGACGAGCTCTCCGCTCGCTTCGACGACCTCCGCGCCCAGCTCAACGACCCGGCCGTCCTCTCCAACCACCAGAAAGTCGTTCCCCTCTCCCGGGAATCCGGCCAGCTCGAGCCTCTGGTCAACCGCTATCGCCAATACCAGAAACTCCAGAACGAAACTCAAAGCCTCCAGGAAATGGTCGCCTCCAAATCCGACCCCGAGATGGCCCAGCTCGCCCAATCCGAACTCCCCGAATTGCAAAACAAAGCCAATTCCCTCCTCGAAGAGCTCAAAGACCACCTCCTCGCCGCCGAGGACAACGCCGTCGATTCCTTCTTCCTCGAGATCCGCGCTGGCACCGGCGGCGAGGAAGCCGCCCTCTTCGGCCGTGACCTGTACGAAATGTACCGCCGCTATTGCGAAAAACGCGGCTGGAAATTCGACGTCTCCGACTTCTCCATCTCCGAGCGCAACGGCTTCAAGGAAGTCATCATCAACGTCAAAGGCAACGGCGCTTATCGCCACCTCCGCTTCGAAGGCGGCGGCCATCGCGTCCAGCGCGTCCCCGAAACCGAGGCCCAGGGCCGAATCCACACCTCCGCCGCCACCGTCGCCGTCCTCCCCGAAATGCCCGACGTCAAGATCGACATCAATCCCAAAGACGTCGAAGAATCCGGCTGCCGCGGCGGCGGGCCAGGAGGGCAAAACGTGAACAAAGTCGAAACCGGCTGGCAGCTCTTCCACAAACCCACCGGCATCCGCTTCAAGATGACCGAGCACAAGTCCCAGGCCCAGAACAAGGAACGCGCCTGGGCCCTTCTGCGCGCCAACCTCTACGACGCCGAGCACGCCAAACAGCACGCCGCCAACGTCGGCGCACGCAAGGCCATGATGGGTTCCGGCGACCGCTCCCAGCGCATTCGCACCTACAACTTCCCCCAAAACCGCTGCACCGACCACCGACTCGGCGGCGAAACCGGCGGCGAGAAAAACTTCAACCTCGAAGCCATCCTCGCCGGCGATCTGGACCCATTAATCTCTGCCCTGCTCGAATTGGACAAGCAACAACGACTGGAAAACTTATGATTGAACAAGGGGGTATCCGATGAGTTTCGTAAAACTGAAGCAACGACTGGGCAGCACATTGCGAATCATATCGCTCGCGCTCTGCGGCCTCTTTTCGCTCCTGTGGGTTCGAAGCTGCTCCACCTCCGACTTGATCACGCTTACGACCGCCGATCACTATTACGAATTTGCGACGATTCCAGCCAGCTTCCGCTTTGCCATCGCCCAGCCCTGGACACCGCCGCAACCACTAATCTGGACCGCCGGTGACATCATGCCTCGCGCTGGCATACCTCAGCCCATCTTCGCCCAGCGCCCAATCAATCGCGCCTGGTATTGCTTTGGAGTCGGCATCAAGAAGGACAGCATCAACATGCGGCGGCCCAATCGCTCTCGCCGGGTTTTCCCCGTCACCATCATCTCCATCCCCATCCAGCTACTGGCCTTCTTATGTCTCGTCACCACCGCTTGGCACATCGCCACCATCGGCCGCCGTCGCCGCTTGCGCCAGTCTCGCATCGCCCATTGCCAATGCCCCGCCTGCGGCTACGACCTCCGCGCCACTCCCGATCATTGCCCCGAATGCGGCCAGTCCATCAGCGTGGCTATTGTCCCCGGCAGCAATTCGATTAGTATCCCCCCGTGGGGGAAATCATAAGGGAGTTTGTCAGATGGCAAAGGAAAGTAAGCCTAAGACCGCCTCAGCCCACAAGCCGGTGGCCAAAAAAACAACCAAGACGGCCGCTGCCGCCAAGCCTAAGGCGACCACCAATTCGGCCGCCGCCAAATCTGCCAAGGGCAAAAAGCCCGCCCAGGTCGCCGGCACAGGGGGCGCTCCCATGGTCGATACCTCCTTCGCCGCCGAGGCCGCCGCGCGCATGCTCTCCGCCCGCGTCAAGCTCGGCAATGCTCCCGCCCCTTCCAAGGGCGCTGAGCAGCGCGAATCCGGTGCATTCAAGCAGATGAAGGAAAGCATCAACAAGCCCGCCGCCGGCGGCATGGCCGCCGCCATGGGCAACACCTTCGGCCCCAACAAGACCAACCTCCCCAACCCCGACAAAGGCCACGTCGTCCGCGATCAAACCACCAGCAATGTCAACCGCGTGAATGTCCCACGCAGAACCGGAGGCTGATCTATGATCACATCCAATCTCAATCTTCTCGCCGACGCCGGCGACATGCTCCGAATTCTGATCCAGCTCGCGATCATCGTCCTAATCGTCGCCGGGCTCTGGAAAACCTTCGAAAAAGCCGGCCATCCCGGCTGGGCCGCCATCATCCCCATCTACAACCTCTACATCCTCTGCAAAATCGCCGGCCGCCCCGGCTGGTGGGTCATCCTCTTCTTGATCCCCTTCGTCAACCTGGTCATCGCCATTCTTGTCGGCATCGATGTCGCCAAAAACTTCGGCAAAGGCGCGGGCTTTGGCGTCGGCCTCGCCCTTCTCGGCTTCATCTTCTACCCCATCCTTGGCTTCAGCGATGCCCGTTATCTGCCGGCCGAGCAGGCTCCGGGCTTCCCGGTTCAGCCCGCATACGGAACACCACCGCCGCCGCCGCGGATGTAATCAAACAACCTGGAGAATCAAAAGCGAGGAAATGTGGCGGGGGTCAAAATCGATGCGCTGTTCAAACGTGCCGGCCAGCCCGGCCTTGTCGAGGGCAATCACCCACCCTTCCTCGATAATCAACTGCTCGATCACTCGGCCGCTGGAGAGTTCCGCGCGGCATACCGCCGTGTACTTGCGCTTGGGCACGCCGCGCTCGACGAGGAATTTCCGCCACTCCTCCGGCAGCGGCTTGGCCAGTCGATTGCGTGGCGCGGAGCGCGAGCCCATCTACTGTGCCTCGCAGCTTTGCATCTCCGCCGACTCATTCACCTCATCCACCGCCGTCGGGCTCGGCCAGATTCCCGGGCCGTCCTGGTCGTAAAAACGGTCCAGCACCGCCATCCAGTCACGCATGCTGGAGACGCCGATGAACGCTTCCTTCACCTCGGCCGCCCGCGGGTGAAACCGGGCATACTTGATCCCCTGCTTGCGCATCCGCCGGCCGGCCAGCGCCTCGCCGTGGATTTGCCAGGCAATCTCGAAGTGTGTAACCAGTGCATGCCGCTGCTGGTGGATCATCGGCGGCTGGAGATTCGCGGCCGGATTCCCCAGCAGCAGCCGCGACTGCTCGAAGATCCATGGATTGCCAATCGCCCCCCGCGCGATCCAGACCATGTCCACCCCCGTCTCCTTGATCATCCGCACCGCATCCTGCGATGTGAAAACATCGCCGCTGCCCAGGATGGTGCGCTCCGGATACCGCTCCTTCACCTGTCGCAGGAATTCCCATCGACTGCGGCCCACATACTTCTGCTCCACCGTCCGCGCATGCACCCGCGCGGCCGCGAATCCGCTCTGCCAGATGAACTCCAGCAACTCCCAGAAGTACCCGGCCGACTCCGCCGACTCATCAAACCCGCGCCGCAGGCTGACCGTCAGCACCGCCTCGGGAACCGCCTCGCGCACGGCGGCGATGATCGCCTTGCCCCGCTCCAGGTCGCGCAGCATGTGCCCGCCACGGGCCTTGTTCTTGATCTTCTTCACCGGGCAGGCAAAGTTCAGGTCGATCACATCATACCTGTGCTCGTGGAGGATCTTCGCCGCCTGCGCCATCGATTCCGGCTCGCTGCCGATGATCTGCCCGGCCACCGGATGGTCTTCTTCATTGATGTCGATGGCATTGCGCAGCCCCTGCCCGCCGCGGAGCAGAATGACATCCAGCAGCGCCTCGGTTACGGCATATGGGCAACCGCGCCTCCGGGCGACAATGCGCATGGCACGGTCGCTATACCCGGCCAAGCCGGCCTGGCAGAAGGGGGTTGCAAATTGCAGGGGACCAATGCGCATGCCACATCATACACGCTTGGGCGGCACCCAGCGGGAGAGCAGCAGCAATCCCACTCC
>DASYUA010000060.1:0-3584 GCA_036001665.1 Tepidisphaeraceae bacterium | reverse complement strand
AAACAAGGTGGATTTTGTGAGGAGTCGTAGTCGTGGCGCGGACGGAGAGGAAGATGCTGGTGAAGAAGAGGGTGTGGATGGTGAGGGAGAGGAGGAAGGAGTTTCGGCCAGCATGACGCATATCAGAACTCCCAGCCGATGTTGAGGTAGATCTGGGCGTCGGGGGAATCATCGGTCAGGCCCACGAGTGGGGCAAAATTAATGGTCATTTGCGGGAGGGGGCGGAACTGGACGCTGGGGCCGAGGAGGACTTCGGTGGTGAAGTTGCCACGATTGCCGGCGATGTCGGTGAGGATGAGCTGCGATTCGCCGCCGACGGAGAGCTTGGAATCGATGAGGGTGTAGCTGAGCGCGCCGGTGAGCTGGTATTCGTGGGAGCGCGGGCCGCCGAGCTCGATTTCGGCGACCAGGTTTGCGCCCCAGTGCCAGCGAGGGGCGAGCTGGCCGCCGAGGAGCAGCTTGGGCTCGATTTTGTCGGGGCGGTCTTCGAGCATGACGTATTCGAAGTAGACAGTGGGGTTGCCGGGAAGTTTTCCCCAGTCGGCGAAGGCCCAGCGGACTTCGATCTGCTCGCCGAGGAGCATGTCGCCGGTATCGCCATCCTGGTCGGTGCGGAGATAGAGATCGAGCTGGAAGCGATGGGGGAGGCCCAATTCCAGTTCATAGAGGGAGCGGGTTTCGGTGGAGCCATCCTTGTTGATGGTGGGACGTAGCCAGTACTCGAATTCGACTTTGTTTTCGGGGACGACGTAGACGCGGGTGCTGGTGAAACGGCGGGTGGCGGTCCAGCGGGGCTGGGCGTAGGAGCCGATGCGGTCTTCTTCTTTGAAGTCGGAGGTTTTTTCGGCGACGACGGTGACGGGGGGGAGTTCGAAGGAGCGGAGGCGCTCGGGCGGGGCTTCGGGTTGAGTGAAGGGACGGCGCTGGGCGTCGGCGGGGTTGACGACTTGTGCGAGCAATGGGGGGAGGTCGAAGGAGAAATCGTCGGCGAGGGCGGGGGGCGTCAGAAGAGCGGTGGTGAGAAGTATCTTGCGAGTCATTGATGAGGAATCTATGAGGGAGATTAGAATCAGGCACGTCCGTGCAAGGTTTGCAGCGGAGGAACGCAACGTGAAGATGCGGCAGGAATAGTAGTTGGGGCCGAGGGGGCGGCGGCTGATGCCGTCCCTGCGTCGCCGGTACGAGAGGATATGGATGAGGATTTTGATTGCGATGGTAATGGTGGGGGTGATGGGGGTTTGGGTGGGGAATGCGCGCGGGGCGGAGGATCGGGCGGGGGTGGAATTTTTTGAGATGTCGATTCGGCCGCTGCTGGCGGAGAATTGCTATTCGTGCCATGGGGAGAAGAAACAGAAGGGGGAGCTGCGGCTGGATTCGAGGGCTTCGATGATGCGCGGCGGGGAGCTGGGGGTGGTGATTGTGCCGGGGAAGCCGGAAGATTCGTTGCTGATCAAGGCGGTGAAGTATACGGATGCGGATTTGCAGATGCCGCCGAAGAAGAAGTTGTCGGAGAAGCAGATTGGGGATCTGGTGAAGTGGGTGAGGATGGGGGCGGTTTGGCCGGGGGAGCAGATGGCGGACAAGAATGTCCGCCCCACCAGCAAGCCGGCGGGGATGGTGATTACGGAGGCGGATCGGAAGTGGTGGGCATTCTTACCAATTGGGAGCCATGGGCGGGGCGCCCATGCCACGATCGATGGATTGATCCGGGAGAAGTTGAAGGAAAAGGGGATTGAGCAGAATGGGCCGGCTTCGAAGAGAGAACTGATCAGGCGCGCTTATTTTGATTTGTGGGGGTTGCCGCCGACGGCCAGGGAAGTCGAGGCGTTCATGGGGGATGAGAGTCTGGATGCGTTCGAGAAGGTCATCGATAAGCTGCTGGCATCGCCGCGTTATGGGGAGAGATGGGGGCGATATTGGCTGGATGTGGTGCGGTATGCGCAGACGAACGGGTATGAGCGGGACAGCGAGAAGCCGTATGCGTGGCGGTATCGCGATTATGTGATTCGGGCGTTCAATGAGGACAAGCCGTATGACCAGTTTGTGCGGGAGAACCTCGCGGGGGATGAACTCGATAAAGTTACCGATGATTCGCTGATCGCGACGGGATTTTACCGGCTGGGGGCGTGGGATGATGAGCCGGATGATAAGCGGGCGGCGGATTATGATTATCTGGATGATGATATTCGCACGATCAGCACGGCGTTCCTGGGATTGACGGTGGGATGTGCGCGATGTCACGAGCACAAGTTCGATCCGATTCCGCAGGCGGATTATTACTCGTTGATGGCGTTCTTGCGGAACATCAGGCCGCACGATGCGCCGAAATATTCATCGGATTCGGGGACGTTCGTGCCGCTGGGGGAGAGGGAGAAGGTGAAGCAGTTTCTGGTCGAGCGCGAGGCGAAGATCAAGGAGTTGAAGGGGCAGATGGAGGCCGTGAAGGACAAGGAGGAGAAGAAGAGGATTGAAGGGGAGATCAAGGATCTCGCGGACAGGAAGGGGCCGTTTGAGTGGGCGCTGGCGATAAAGGAAAAAGGGGCGACGCCGGCGAAGACGAATATTTTGTTGCGCGGGAACGCGTCGGCGGAGGGGCCGGAGGTGAGGGCGGCATTTCTCACCGTTTTGGGCGGACAACAGGCCGCGCCGATCAAAATGCAGGGCAGGGAGAGCACGGGATTGCGGCGGGCGCTGGCGGAATGGCTGGTGGGCCCATCGAATCCGCTGACAGCGCGGGTGATGGTAAATCGGATCTGGCAGCATCATTTTGGGCGGGGGATCGCGGCCACGGTGGATGATTTTGGCAAGACGGGGCTTCCCCCGACGCATCCGGAGTTGCTGGATTTTCTGGCGGCGAAGTTCATGGAGGAGGGGTGGTCAATCAAGAAGATGCACCGGATGATCATGCTGTCGGCGGCGTATCGGATGTCGTCACGGGTGAATGAGAAGGCGGCGGAGATTGATCCGGACAATCAGCTTCTGTGGCGGCAGACGATGCGGAGGCTGGAGGCGGAGGCGATTCGGGATTCGGTTTTATTGGTGAGCGGCGAATTGAACGAGAAGCAGGGTGGGAGGGGATTTTTTCCGAGGTTGAGCAGGGAATCGATCGCGGGCGGGTCGCGGCCGGGCGATGGGTGGGAATTGTCGCTGCCGGATGAGTTGAATCGGCGGAGCATCTACGCGTACGTAAAGCGGACGATGACGGTGCCGATGCTGGATACGTTTGATACGAACAACACAGCGCTGCCGAGCGGTGAGAGAACGGTGACGACGGTTGCGCCGCAGGCGCTGATGCTGATGAATGACCGGTTCGTGCATGAGCGGGCGGAGGGGTTTGCCAGGAGGATTGTGGAGGAGGTGGGGGATGATCCGCTCAGGCAGGTGGAGAAGGCGTATGAGTTGGCGCTTTCACGAAAGCCAACGGAGCGGGAGAGGGGGATCGCGATGGAGTATGTGCGGAGGCAGGCCAGTGCGTATGAAGCGCTGCGGAAGAGGCTGAGGTTTGAGCCGGATGTGCCTTCGTCAGTTTACAGCGGATATCTGAAGAAGCTGGGAGCGGGAGATTTGCTGGTGGGGCCGAGGGG
>DASYUA010000059.1:0-3078 GCA_036001665.1 Tepidisphaeraceae bacterium | reverse complement strand
GTTTGATGGTGCTGATGGTTTGCACAGTGGTGGCGCGGGGACAGGGGGCGGATCAGCCGCCGCCGGGGCCGGGTGGACCGGGTGGACCGGGTGGGCCGGGGCGGGATGTGTTTGTGGGTGGGCCGGGAGGACCCGGGTTTGGGGGTGGGCCGCCGATGGGGCAGCAGATCGAGTTGCTCAAGAAGTTTGATAAGGATGGGGATCAGAAACTGAATACGGCCGAGCGGAAGGAGGCGCGGGAGTTTTTGGCGAAGGAGGGGGCGGGACGGGGGAGACGCGGGCCGGGTGGGCCGGGATTTGGGCGCGGCGGGAACCAGACGCCGCCGGTGGCGGGGGAGAAGCTGACGCCGGGGGATGTGAAGTCGTATGCGGGTGCGCCGCTTTATGATCCGAAGGTGTTGCGGACGTTCTTCCTGGAATTTGAGGATGCGGATTGGGAGAAGGAGCTGGCGGAGTTCAAGAACACGGATGTGGAGTTGCCGGCGAAGCTGACGGTGGATGGGAAGACTTATCAGGAGGTGGGGGTCCGTTTTCGGGGGATGTCGTCGTTCATGATGGTAGGGGAGGGGCGCAAGCGATCGCTGGCGATTTCGGTGGATGCATTTAACAAGAAGCAGGATGTGGGAGGATATCACACGCTGCACCTGCTGAATTCGCACGATGATCCATCGTTTTTGCGGACGGTGTTGTTTGACCAGGTGGCGCGGGGGTTTTTGCCGGCCGCGAAGGCGAATTTTGCGAGGGTGGTGATTAATGGCGAGAGCTGGGGGATTTATGTGAACGAGCAGTCGTTTAACAAGGACTTCGTGAAGGAGTGGTTTGGGACGAGCAAGGGGGCGCGGTGGAAGGTGCAGGGGAGCCCGGGTGGGAGAGGGAGTCTGGCTTATCTGGAGAATGATCCGGCGGCGTATAAGCGAATTTATGAGATCAAGAGCAAGGATGATAAGAAGTCGTGGGATGCGCTGATCAATTTGTGCTGGGTGCTGAAGGAGACGCCGCCGGAGAAGTTGGAGGCGGCGCTGGCGCCGATTCTGGACATCGATGGGGCGCTGAAGTTTTTGGCGCTGGATATTGGGCTGATCAACAACGATGGGTATTGGATTCGCACCAGCGACTACAGTCTTTATCTGGATGAGAAGGGGAAGTTTCACATTATTCCGCATGACACGAATGAGACTTTTGCCAAGCCGGGCGGGCCGGGGATGGGTGGAGGATTTGCGTTTGGACCGGGGATGATGATTGGGGGGCAGATGATGATGCAGGGGGATAAGAATGAAGACAAGAAGCTGACGAAAGAGGAATTGGCAGCGCTGGGGGACAAGTGGTTTGAGAAGTTGGATGGCGAGAAGAAGGAGAAGGTGAGTCAGGAGGAGTTCGTGGCGAAGTTGGGGGAGATCTTTCAGATGCCGCAGGGATTTGGGCCGCCGCAGGGCGGTGGGCCGGGAGGTGGAGGGCCGGCGGGCGGAGGTCCGGGAGGTGGGGGGCCGGGAGGCGGAGGTCGGCCGGGCGGGAGAGGATTTGGGCCGATGATGGGTGCGCCGCTGTTTACGGCGCTGGATGCGAATAAGGATGGATCACTGACGCTGGCGGAGATGAAGGAGACGTTTGGGAAATGGTTTGAGCAGTGGGACAAGGACAAGGATGGAGCGGCGAATGAGGAGGAGGTTCGCAATGGATTGGCGGCGATTTTGCCGCGGGGAAATTTTGGTGGAGGACGCGGGCCGGGAGGCGGCGGGGGGCCGGGAGGCGGGCCTGGTGGTGGTCCGGGCGGCGGTGGGCCGGGTGGCGGAGGGCCTGGAGGTCCGGGTGGTGGTCAGGCGGGTGGTGGGCCCGGCGGTCCGGGTGGAGGACGTGGGCCGGGTGGATTTGGGGGTGGGATGCAGGTGAAGGGGGTGGAATTGGATCCACTGGCGATGGCGAATGATCAGAACAAGCCGCTGATTTCGAAGCTGCTGGCGGTGCCAGCGCTGCGGACGAGGTATCTGGGGTATGTGCGGCAGATTGCGGAGCAGTGGCTGGATTGGGAGAAGATCGGGCCGGTGGCGAAGGAGTATCACGAGTTGATCGCCGAGGATGTGAAAAAGGATACGCGGAAGCTGGAATCAACGGAGGAGTTTGAGAAGAACTTATTGGAGAGTGTTGGTGGCCAGGCGGGGCCGGGCGGCGCGGGTCCGGGTGGTGGTCGAGGAGGGCCGGGGGGGAGAGAGACGATTGGGATTAAGATTTTTGTCGAGCAGAGAAGGGCGTATTTGTTGAATCATGCGGAGGTGAAAAAGGCGGAGGCGCCGGGATCCGCGAAGAACGTGGGGGGTTAGGGATCATGGGCAGGAATGTCCGCGCCACCCGGAATGAGCACTGTGGCCCGGCGTGGCCTGCAAGGGGTGACCGTTCGAACGTGTAGGCGCAAAACAAGGGCGGCCTCAACGAGAGGCCGCCCTCGGCTCACCAGCGTGCTTTCCTGCACGTGAGTGTCAGAGTATCGAAGGCAAGTTTGTGTGGAAATTGCCCTGAAGAGGGCAGTGGGGTTTGTGAGGTGGGGTTTGAGATTTTGCGACGGCGGTATTTCAGGCGGTGGTATTTCAGATGTGGGCGCAAAACAAGGGCGGCCTCAACGAGAGGCCGCCCTTGGCTCACCAGCGTGCTTTCCTGCACGTGGGATCAATGTATGAAAGTGGGGGGAGGAATGAAATTGCCCTAAACAGGTCTATTCGGAGAATTCAGAAGTCAGAATTCAGAATTCAGAAGAGGGGTTGGGCATTCATAGCTGGGGGTGGGGGGGATTCGCCGGGGAAGTGGATTTTGGGTAGCATCTCAACCGCACTTCGATTGGCGGATATACAGAATTGTCGGAGTGGACATTTCAACGGAGAAACAAAATGACTCGGATGCGCAGCGCGTGCGTTTGTGCCCTGGGGCTGATGGTTTGTCTGGCGGCGGCGCTGATGGCCGATGCGCCGCCGGAGGGATTTGAGGCGCTATTTAATGGGAAGGATTTGAGCAATTTCAAGGCGTCGGAGGCCCAGAAGAAGCACTGGGTCATCAAAGACGATGGGGTGCTGGAATTTAATCCTGCCCAGA
>DASYUA010000058.1:0-8368 GCA_036001665.1 Tepidisphaeraceae bacterium | reverse complement strand
CGGCCGCCGACCGCGCCCACTACGAGCGCAGCCTCATCGACTTCCACAAGATCCTCGCCAAGTACGCTCCTGCCGGATTCCGCTCCTCCCTCCTCTTCCGCACGGAAAACTGCCCCTGGATCGCCGCAGGTGGTCCCGCCTACGAAGACTGGTACGTCCTGGACAATTCCGCCGCACTCGACGCCATCAGCGACGCCGCCATCTCCGGCCCGCGCAAAGCTTCCCACGACCAGATCGCCTCCCTCGCCGCCTCCGGCGCTGCCGGCCTCTATCGCCTCAAATCCGGCGACCAGGAAGCCATGCGCCTCGCCCGTCACGCCACCTGGTTTTCCAAGCCCGCCCTCACCTACGACGCTTTCTTCAATCAGCTTCGCCCGATAACCAACGCCTCCGGCGCTGCTTTCTGGTTGCGGCAAATGGCCCTTTCCGCCGCCCCCGAATTCTGCCTCAGAACCCCCGAAAAACCGCAACTCCCCCCAGACGTCACAGCCCTCCATTGCCCCATTCAGGTCGTCTACCCCTCCTAACGAGCTCAGCCGCCGGCTGTCTCCTTCCATGTACGGGCATCTTGCCCGTAGCGAACGAAACTGGAGACCGCTATGAACAAGCTCACAGAAAAAGCCATCAACAACGCAATCACGCCCGCCATCGAAACCCTCGAAAATCGCCGGCTATTCGCGGCCACCCTCTCCGGCGCCCAGCTCAACATCGACGGCACCGGCGCGGGCGACGCGATCTTCGTCGACATCGACGACACCGGCCTCATCTCCGTCGAGATCAACGGCAGATCCAGCGAATTCGATCAGGCCGACGTCGAGCGCATCCGCGTCCGCGGGCTCAGCGGCAACGACCGCATCGAGCTCACCGGCCTCTTCGACGACTTTGACATCCTCGTCAACGTCTACGGCAATCTCGGCCGCGACCGAATCCTCGGCTCCGACGCCCCCGAAACCATCCTCGGCGGCGCGGGCAACGATACGATCTTCGGCGGCGGCGGCGACGATGATCTCTTCGGCGAGGATGGCAACGACATCGTCCAGGGCGAAGACGGCGATGACTCCATCGTCGGCGGAATCGGCTACGACAACCTCTATGGCGACGGCGGCAACGACCTGATCCGCGGCGGTACCTACGACGACCTCATCAAAGGCGGCGACGGCAACGACGACCTCTTCGGCGACGCCGGCCACGACCGCATCCTCGGCGAAGCTGGCGATGACTCACTGCTTGGCGGCGCTGGCAACGATGACCTCTTCGGCGATGGCGGCCTTGACACCATTCTCGGCGGCAGCGGCCACGACGACATCTTCGGCGGCGACGACGATGATGATCTCTTCGGCGACGGCGGCCTGGACTACATCGAAGGCGGCTATGGAGATGACTCGCTGATCGGCGGCCTCTCGGCCGACACGCTCCGCGGCGGCTTCGGCAACGACACCCTCAGCGGCGGCGGAGGTCCCGACGACCTCTACGGCGGCGATGATAACGATGATCTTTTCGGCGGCGATGACAATGATTATCTCACCGGCGGCTATGGCGACGATTACCTCGACGGCGGCCTCGACGATGACATCATCGAAGACTTCAGCGGCTCCGACACCCTCATCGGCGGCGACGGTGACGACCTCCTCGACGCCCAGGACTTCACCGGCGATGACGTCCTGACCGGCGGCCCTGGCTTGGACGATATTTTCGCCGACTTCAACGACGCGTAACCGCAACGCCCTGCATCTGTCGGTGGGTTGGGCACTCCTGCCCGACATCCTTATCGTGGCACGGGCGTCTCGCCCGTGTCTTTCTTTTATTCGACAACGATCTCATCCCCCTCCTTCACCATCCCCTCCTTCACGACCTTCGCCACCCACCCGCTCCGTCCCACGATCAACTCCGGCAAATCCACATCCCATTTCTTGAGCTGATAACACGGCACCCGAACATCCGTAATCTCAATAATGCACTGTCCAACTTTCAGTCGGTCCCCCTTCTTGAGCTTTAAAAGGTCAAGCTCCTGCGTCGTGAAGTTCTCACCGATGTTTCCATTGGTAACATTGACCCCCTGCTCCCGCAGCCACTCGTAAAACTCTTCACTGTAAATGCAGATGGCCCGATTCGGCCCGCCGTGATACTTGCGATTCTTCTGCCAGTCGCCTTTCACCCCATCGACGCTCACCATCGCCTCACGGATCGGCAATTTGGGCATCCCCCCGCCGGAGGTGTTCAGTTGAGCCAGAATCCCGCGTATATTCGCCATAGAGCGATTATGGCCGGCTGAAAAGCACATGTCCTGTGGCCCGACGTATTTCATCCACCCATATGATGTGGGATAATAGCTGATCATTACCGTCAATGACTTTATTGACTGGAGGGCAATTTTACCTTACAATTGCCTAATTCGGCGGCGATCCGGGCAAAAGAAAACCGCCCCAGATGCCGATAACAAGGGTACATACCAATGGGGAAGAAGGACCGTATTCCCGCCAATGCAGGCGGGCAGGTAGCTAAGGCAAGGAGGCCTCGGATGGGATCATCCAAGACAGCGTCAACGTCATCCGTAGCTTTACAGGAAGAGAATCTGTTCATGGCAAGCGATGGAGCGAAAAAGGCCGTGGTGCCCGGCGTCAAGGCTGTCCTTCCCATCAAGCGGGCGATCCGCCGGGAAACCGCCGAGACCATGGCCACTAAACAGAAGGACATCGCCGTCAGCGAGTTCTTCGCCAAGAACCGCCATCTCCTGGGATTCGACAATCCCCGCAAGGCGCTGCTCACAACCGTAAAAGAAGCCGTCGATAACTCCCTGGATGCCTGCGAAGAGGCCGGCATACTCCCCAATCTCACCATCGTCATCGAAGATCTCCAGCCCGACCGCCCCGCCACCGCCAAGCAATCGCGCTATCGCGTGACCGTCGTCGATAACGGCCCGGGAATCGTCCGCAAGCAGGTCGAAAACGTCTTCGGCCGGCTGCTCTTCGGCTCAAAATTTCACCGCCTGAAAATGTCCCGCGGCCAGCAGGGAATTGGCATCAGCGCGGCCGGCATGTATGGCCTGATCACCACGGGCAAACCGATGGTGATTCACACCCGTCCCGGCGCGAACAAAAAAGCTCATCACATTGAGCTGGCCATGAACACCAAGACCAATCGTGCCGAAGTCACGCACGATAAGGAGACCGAGGACTTCCCACCCAAGCGCCTGAAATCGCTCAGCGCCGGCACGCACGATCCAGGATTCCTGCATCCCGAAGATTATCTTTCCGGCACCAGCGTGAGCATCGAGTTGGAAGGTCGCTATCAAAAAGGCCGCGGCTCCGTCGATGAATTCCTCGAGCTGGTGGCCATCGCCAATCCACATGCGCGGATCGTCTTCGTGCCCCCCACGCGCGTCGCCGCTGATGAACAGGAAGATCTCCCTCTTGCCAACGCCGCCAAGGATGCCACGCCCGCCCCCGCTCTCGATGAAGCCGTCGCTCATGCTCCCCTGCCCCCCGCCGAGGCGGCCGCCGGTCCCGAGGGCGTCGATCCCACCATCACAACGATCGAAAAAGATGGTGTCATTCTTTTTCCGCGCGGCACCGATCAAATGCCTCCGGAAACCCGCGAAATCCAGCCCCATCCCAAGGGAATCGAGCTGGGCATCCTCATCCAGATGATGAATGACTTTGAGGCGAGCAATAAGCACGGTGGGACGCTTTACAATTTCCTTCAGGAACAGTTCTCGCGCATCTCACCAGCTAAGGCGTCGGATTTCTGCAAAGCCGCCGGCTGCCACAGCCGCACCAAAGTCTCCGACCTCGATCCCCAGCAGATTGAAACCCTCTTCAAGGCATTTCAGGAAGCCAAGCTCCCGCCGCCCCCCACCGATTGTCTCGCTCCCATCGGCGTCCGCCAAATGCTGGCCGGAATGCTCAAAGGTGTGAAAGCCGAGTTCTACGCCGCCAGCTCCCGCGAGCCCGAAGTCTATCGCGGCCGGCCTTTCCAGATCGAAGCCGCCATCGCCTTCGGCGGCGAACTTCCCGCCGACGACACCGCCCGCGTCATCCGCTTCGCCAACCGCGTCCCCCTCCTCTTCCAGCAATCCGCCTGTTCCAGCTTCAAGGCCTGCGTCGAAACCAGTTGGCGCAACTACAACCTCTCGCAGCCGCGCACTTCCCTCCCCCAGGGGCCGCTGGTGATCATGATTCACATGGCCTCGGTCTGGGTCCCCTTCACCAGTGAATCCAAGGAAGCCATCGCCGACTACGATGAGATCCGCAAGGAGATGAAGCTCGCCCTCATGGAATGCGGCCGAAAGCTCGGCACCTATCTTCGCAAACGCCACCGAATGCAGCGCGAGGCCGCCCGCCGTGATGTTTTCGAGCGCTACATCGGCGAGATTTCCAAGGCCGTCAACGCCATCAACGGAACCGATGCCAAAAAGCTCTACGACGCCCTCCTCAAAGAAGCCCGCAAGCGCACCGCCATCGCCGATGCCCAGCTCGACGATGAAGGCAAGACCATCAAGAAGGATGAGGTCGAAGAGCTGAAAAACGACCAGGGCGTCGTGCTCGTCGAGTCTCGCGCTGCCCACGCCACCGAGCCCACCACCCCGCCAACCGCTCAGGCTTCTCCCGAATCTGGCAATGGTGATTTGGTAAAGCTCACCAGCAAGAAGAAACCGAAACGAAAGGCATCGAAGGACGACGCCGAACTGTTCTAAACTGTAGGGGCGGCTTCAGCCGCCGTTGGACTGCAAACATACTTCCGAAAATCACATGGCCAAAAAGAAACCACCCACCGATCGTGTCAACAAGCGCATCCGCGAGCGCGACAAAGTCACCCTCGGCAAGGTCGTCGACCTTGCCGACAATGTCGCCACCTGTGCCTTCAAGGGCCGCGACATCTGCCTGCCCATCCCCCAGCGAACCCGCTCCAACACCCTCTGGAACAAAAAGCGCGGCATCCTTCAGATGGGCGATGCCAAGGCCAATCGCGAGCTGTTCAACCTGAATCAGGCCAAGCAGTTCATGCAGACCGTCCTTCATGGCAACAGCATCAAGGAACTGATCAAGGCCGAAAAAACCCTCAGCCTCCGCGGCATGTTTTACAAGGCCCTGCACACAATCGCCGGCGCCAATTCCGAAAAAACCTTCGCCGACCAGGATGAATCCGACTGCATTCTCGAAGATCTGGAGGTTGCCCTGGGCGCGCTTCGCGAAGAACTTCACGTCTACGCCAAAAAACGCGGCACCATGGTCGGCAACATTACCATCGTCGATACTGGCGACGAGATCGATTGCCGCCGCATGGGCTCCGGCGGCTACGCCGTCCCCTCGATCACCGAACCCGACGTTTTGCAGTTCAAAAAGTGCGAGGCCAAATTCGTCCTCCACGTCGAAAAAGACACCGTCTGGGGCCGCTTCAACGAAGATCGATTCTGGGAAAAACACAACTGCATCCTCACCGAAGGCTCCGGCCAGCCCCCGCGCGGCGTCCGCCGCCTGCTCCGCCGCCTCAATGAAGAACTCAGCCTGCCCATCTACTGCCTGCTCGATTGCGACCCCTGGGGGCATTACATTTATTCCGTCATCAAACAAGGCAGCATCTCCCTCGCCTTCGAATCCGAGCGTCTGGCCATCCCCGACGCCCGCTTCATCGGCGTCCGTTCCAAGGATTACCAGGAGTGCGACCTCTCCGATGACGTTCAGATCGAGCTCAGCGACACCGACCGCAAACGCGCCAGCGAAATCGCCGCCTATCCCTGGTTCAAAGACCACAAAACCTGGCAAAAAGAAATCGCCAAAATGCTCTCCAACGGCTTCAAAATGGAAGTTGAATCCCTCATCACCAAGGACATCAGCTACGTCACCGAAGAATACGTGCCGCAGCGGCTGGCCGATAAGGATTGGCTCGATTGACGCGATCTGACACCATGAACCCACCGACGTGGACTATGTTCTGCTGATCGCGCTGGCCTATAATAAGCGATCACCGCAGCGGCGCGGCCGAAGGGATCGTGGAGATAATGTTATGACCGTGAAAAATGACGAGGAACTCGCCAACACCGAACGCAAGCTCGCGGAGTTGGACAGCCTGATTTCCAGCAGACAGAACAATTCAAGCGCAGCGGGGAAGGTCGAGATTCATTCGTTGACGGGGCTTGCAAATGAACTGCGCGAGGAGATCGCCCGCTACAAAGCCTCTTCGCGGCGCGAGGCGGCCAGGCGTTAATCGATCTGCGGCAACGGGGACACTACCAATGGGCAGGTTCTTAACAGCGCCATGTGTTTCCCGCTCCTGGCTGATTGTACTGCTGGCGATGCTGGGCGCGTGTGATCGTGACGCCTCCACACAAACACCAGCCACGCGGCCCGCAAATAATTTGCCCGGCTTCCTGGCGCGCTTGACACCAGTGGCCGCCACCGGCGATGCCCCAAATCAAAAGAAAGTGATCGTCTGCCTCTTCACCCGCACCGACTGCCCCATCTCCAACAGCTACGCCCCCGAAGTCCGCCGGATTCATGAAAAGTTCTCATCGCAGGGTGTCGGTTTCTATCTCGTCTATCCCGACGCCGATGAATCAGTCCCGATGATCGAGAAACATTTGAGGGATTATTCATATCCATTCGCCGCCCTCCGCGACCCCAGTCACGAACTGGTAAAATTGGCCGGCGCCAGGATCACCCCCGAAGCGGGGGTTTTTGACAGCGACGGCAGGCTTCTCTATCGCGGGCGGATTGACGATCGCTATATCGATTTCGGCAAAGCCCGGGCAGCCCCCACTCAAAAAGACCTCGAGCAGGCGCTGGAGGCGATTCTCGCCGGCAAACCAGCGCCGGCCGCCGGCGGCCCGGCCATTGGCTGCTTTATCGCGGATGTGAAATGACTTCAGGCCGGCGCTCAATTCTCTTCTGTGTCGCATTGAGCGCTCTCGCGGCATTCGCTCTCGCTTCCTCCATCCTCCCGGGTTGCAAGGACTCAAAATCCACTTCTGGCCCGCTCACCTATCACCAGAATATCGCCCCCATCATCGCGCGAAATTGCGCCGTCTGTCATCATCCCGGTGAGTCCGCGCCATTCGCTCTGCTCAACTACGATGACGTCAAAAAACACGCGACTCAAATTGCCAAGGTCACCCAATCCCGCTTCATGCCCCCCTGGCTTCCCGAGCATGGCTACGGTGAATTCGCTGATGAGCGCCGCCTGAGCGATGAGCAAATCCAGCTCATCCAGCAATGGGTGAAAGACGGCGCTGTCGAGGGCAAACCGTCCAAAGCATCAGCAACACAACCTTGGAAAGAAGGCTGGCAGCTCGGCCAGCCGGATCTCGTCGCCCAGATGCCCCTGCCCTACACGCTGCCGGCCGACGGAAAAGACATCTATCGCAATTTCGTCGTCCCGCTTCCCATAACCACTCAGCGATGGGTCCGCGCTGTCGAATTGCACGCCGGAAACAAGCAGGTCGTCCACCATTCCTTCATCATGTTCGACCTCTCCGGCTCCGCGCGCCGCAGCGATGCACGCGATCCGGAAGTCGGCTATCCCGGCATGGATGCCGGCGAAGATGTCGGCGGACCCGGCGGCCAATTCCTGAGCTGGCAGCCCGGCAAACAGCCATCCCTCGGCAACGAAGCCCGTTCCTGGCGATTGCCCAAAGGCACCGACATGGTCCTGCAAATGCACATGCGCCCCGGCGGCAAGCCCGAGCCCATCCAATCCACCGTCGGCTTCTATTTCACCGACAAACCGCCAACGCAGTTCCCATTTGTGCTCGTTCTCCGTTCGACCGCCATCGACATCCCTCCCGGCGAGAAAAACTACATCATCGAGAGCTCCTACACGCTCCCCGTCGATGCCGACCTGACCGGAATTCTCCCCCACGCCCACTATCTCGGCCATGAGCTACAGGGCACGGCCACGCTCCCCGACGGCTCCCAGCGGCCGCTGATTCTCATCAAAAACTGGGACTTCAATTGGCAGGGCGATTATCGCTACGCCAAACCCATGTCGCTGCCCAAAGACACCAAGGTCGCGATGCGCTACAGCTACGACAACTCCAGCGACAACATCCGCAACCCCACTCATCCGCCCAAACAAGTGCGATATGGCCTGGAATCAACCGACGAGATGGGCGAGTTGTGGCTACAGCTGGTTCCCAAAAACCGCGAACAGTTCACTCAGCTTGCGCAGCACTATATGAAGAATTACGGCATCCCCGACAGCATCGCCCGCTGCCAGAATCTTCTAAAGCACTCGCCCAACGATTCCAGCCTGCACACGGAACTCGCCGCCGCCCTCGTGAAATCCGGCCGGACCGATGAAGCCAACATGGAGCTGCGCCGGGCCCTCGAGCTCGATGCCAACAACGCCAAGGCTCACTTCACCGTCGCCAACA
>DASYUA010000057.1:0-16813 GCA_036001665.1 Tepidisphaeraceae bacterium | reverse complement strand
ACCTCGGCACCGTCTCCACCCGCATCGAAAACGGCCTCAACATCCACCTCACCCTCAACGATGACTACTTCCGCTTCGTCCCCGCCGCCGCCGGCCAATTCACCGCCGGCATCTCCTTCTCCACCGGACAGGGCGACCTCGACATGGCCCTCTTCGACTCCGCCCAAACCCAGCTCACCGTCTCCGAGGGCAGCGCCGACTTCGAAACCATCAGCTATCCCCTGTCCGCCGGCCAAACCTACTACCTCAAAGTCTACGGCTTCGAAGGCGCAACCAACCCCGACTACGGCCTGACCATCATCACCGCCATCGCCCCCGACCGCTTCGAGCCCAACGACAGCTTCATCGCCAACACCTTCCTGGGCAATGTCTCACCCCGCATCGAAAACAACCTCACCATCCACGCCCCCGGCAACGACGATTATTACCGATTCAGCTCCCCCGCCAGCGGCCCCTACACCGCTCAAATCTCCTTCAACAACGCCCTCGGTGACCTCGATCTGATCCTCTACAACTCAACGTTCGTCGAAATCGCCCGCGCTGATGGCGATGGCGACGTCGAAGCCATCACCTTCCCCAGCGTCGCCGACCAGACCTACTATCTGCGCGTCCAGGGCTACGCCAGCGCTACCAGCCCGCTATACCTTCTCTCTCTCGATCAGGCCCCCGGCACCATCGCCGGCCAGACTTTCGAAGACCGCAACTCCAACGGCGCCAAAGACGCCGGCGAGGCCACGCTGCCCGGCCGCACCGTCTATCTCGATACCGACAACGATGGCCAACTCGATCCCGGCGAGACCTCTCTGCAAAGCGATGCCGCCGGCAACTACAAATTCCTGAATGTCCACCCCGGCCCCTACACCCTCCGCCAGATCGCCCCGGCCACCTGGCTCCCCACAGCCCCCGCCTCCGGTTCCTACACCGTCAATCTCTCCTCCGGCCAGAATGCCACGGGTTTCCACTTCGGCGCCTTCCCCACAGTATTCGAGGACCTCGCCGACGCCGACGACACCTATTACCTCCGCCTCGCCCCCACCCCGCCCAAGCTGCAAATCTGGGTCAATCGTCCCACCGATCAATCCCCCAACTATTCCATCACCGCCGCCCTCCTGCCATCCCTGGTCTTCAAGGCCGCCGGCGGCAACGATCTGCTCACCGTCGATTTCGCCAACGGCAATCCGATTCCCCCCGGCGGTCTCTCCTACGAAGGCGGCTCGCAAAATGGAGCCCCAGGAGACTCTCTCACCATCAACGGCGCACCCGGCCTCTCCGCCGCCTATCTCCCCAGCGGCGCTGCCCCCGGCAGCGGCACGTTCACCATCGGCTCATCCAATCTCTCCTTTACCGGCCTGGAACCAATCCTCTCCAGCGCCTTCGATTCCCTCACCCTGATCACGCCCAAAGCCAACGACATCATCGACATCGACTCCCCCGCCCCCAGCCAAAATCGAATCACCGGCGCAAGCGGCGGCACCGCTTTCGAATCCCTCACCTTCTTCGACATCCCCACCATGATCATCGACACCGCCGCCAACGACGGCCCCAGCGGCAGCGATGCCATCCACATCGGCGGCGCGGGCCTGATCGCCTCTGGACTCAACGTGCTTTCGCTCAACGTCGGCGTCGGCTCCAATTTTGTCGCCCTCGACGGCGGCACCGCCCAGCTCGATACCAACCTCGGCATCGGCGGCGGCAACCTGTCGGTGACGGTGTACAACACCGCCATCCTCAATTTCACCTCGTCCCAGCGTCTCGCCGCCCTGAACCTCAACGAAACCGCCCAGGTCAACCTCGCCGCCCCCGCCTCCCAGGTCCTCAAAACCAACGCACTGAACCTCGGCCCCGATGCGACGCTCAATCTCGCCAGCAATTCCGTGATTATTCAGAGCACCCCGGCCGCAAAAGCCGCCACCCTCTCCAGCGTCCGCGCCTTTCTCCGCTCCGGCCGAAATAAAGGCGCATGGACCGGCCCCGGCATCACCAGCACCACCGCCGCCGCCGATTCCACCCACATCACCGGCCTGGCCGCCATCATCAACGACCGCGGCGACGGCGCCCCCATCCGCACCGAACTCGCCGGCATCCCTGTTGACGCCAACACCATCCTCATCAAATACACCTACAACGGCGACGGCGACCTCAGCGGCTCCCTCGACGCCGACGACTACGCCCGGATCGACCTCGGCTTCGCCACTCACCCCAACCCCGCCGACTATTCCACCGGCGATTTCGACTACAGCGACACCACCAATTCCGATGACTATTTCCTGATCGACAAGGCCTTCTCCAGCCAGGCATCCGTCCTGTCACAAGTGGCCGCCTCTTCAGCAGCGGACTCGGTTGCACTCGACGCCGTGCGCATTCGCACCTCCACAGATCATCGTCCTCGCCGACGACATCATCATCACGTCAGGCAAAATAACCCACGAGTCCGTCCAATGAGCGACTTGGAACGAGCACGGCTCCTCTTCAGCCGTGCCTTGTGATTGCCAGCCCGCAACCGCCGCGAGGCCCTCGCCGGCGGATCTTGCTTGCATTACCTCAACCCTTGAGGTATACACCTTCCCATGTCCTCGCGAAGAGACCTCAGCTTCATCAATGGCGTGCCGGAGCTGCTGATCCTTCGCTTGCTCTCGCGCCGCGAGATGTACGGCTATGAACTGGTCAGCGCGATCCGAGTTGCAACGGGCGACGTCATTTCGGTTGGAGAAGGCTGCGTCTACCCCATCCTGCACACTATGGAGAAAAACCGGCTCCTGGGCTGCCGCCGCGTTCAGAAAGATGGCCGCGGCCGGCTTTACTACCGCCTCACGGAAAAGGGCAGGAAGCGGCTGAACCAAACCAGTTCCCACTGGCAGCGCATTTCGCAAGCCATCAACTCCGTCCTGGGAGACAACGATGCCGCCATCGCACGGACTTAACGCGGTCAGGTTACTCTTGCTCAGCAGCGGCGTGCGCCCGGATTATGTCAGTCGCTTGCTGGAGGAGCTGAGCCAGCACCGCCAAAGCCTCATCGATGACATTGTCTCAGAGGGTCTCGAACCGCCGCGCGCTGACGCTGAAGCCGATCGCAGGATGGGATCCCCGCAGATGCTTGCCCAGGCCGCCTTGGCAGGCCTTCGCATCGGCACCTTCACTGGCCGCCACCCCCACCTGGCCTTTGTCGTGGCCCCTCTCTTCCTGCTGCCCCTTTGTTGGTGCGCTTGTTTCCTGTCCGCGGCATGGCTCGCAAGCGCGGTCTCCGGCGCACCGGATGCTCCTTCCACCGACGCTCGTGCGATTCTCCTCGGGGGATGCTACGTCTGCGGATATGCGCTGCCCGCCCTGTTGAGCGCGCTATTCTATCTGCATGCCCGCCGCAGACTCTGCCAGACCGGCTGGGCTTTCCTCCCGTGTGCTTTGCTTTCGGCCATCGCGGGCTACACATTTTTCCGCTTTGGATTCTCGCCGGACCACCTCGGGCCCGGATCGTTCGTCGCCGGCATAGCGGCGTCACCAGACCCTCTAAAACTCGTCCTGGCCCTCGGTGCGGTTTCGTTGCTGGAAATGCGGCATGTCTTGAAAGTGCAGCAGCATCTGCGGGCGGTGCAGTGACCCTGATGCCCGCTTGAATCGCCCTCCAAAGACTCTCGCTGAAAAGGTCCGCGCATGCTTCGAGCAAAATGGATCGCCTTCGTGCTCCTCACCACGGCAGTATCGGCATCGCTGTCCCGTGCCCAATCCCCGGCAACCCAGCAGAGGATCTCTCGCGTGGAGAATGGGCTCCTGCCCACCATCGTCTTCCAGGGCGAAGCCGCCAAACCCTCCACCATCGCGGCACGGATGAAGCATCACAAGGCGCCCGGCCTGAGCGTCGCCATTATCAACGACGGCGCGCTCGAGTGGGCGCGCGGCTACGGTGTCGCCGAGGCAGGCGCGCAAATTCCAATCACCCCAACGACCCTCTTCCAGGCCGGCGCCGTCAGCAAGTCGGCAGTCTCCCTGGCGGTCCTGAAGATGGTCGAGCAGGGCAAACTCGACCTCGACGAGGACGTGAACAAGTGGCTCGTGAACTGGAGGGTTCCGCAAAATCAGTTCACCGCCAACGAAAAAGTCACGCTACGGCGACTGCTCAGCCACACCGCCGGCGCTACAGTTGACGGTTTCTCCGGTTACTCGGATGAACAGGCGCTGCCATCGGTCGTTCAGGTGCTGGCCGGCGCTGCGCCTGCACACAATCCGCCAGTCACCATCGACCTTGTTCCCGGCAGCAAATACCGCCAATCCGGCGGCGGTTATGTCATCGTCCAGCAGATTCTCACGGATGTCACCCGCGAACCCTTTGCAAATGTAATGCGGAAAAGTGTGCTGTCAGAGCTCGGAATGACCAACAGCACCTATGACCAGCCGCTCCCGGGGAGTCGGGCCATGAGTGCGGCCTGCGGACATCGCCAAGACGGCGCCAAAGTTCCGGGCAAGTGGCGCATCTACCCGGAACAGGCCGCCGCGGGGCTTTGGACCACTCCGTCCGACCTTGCCCACATGGCGATCGAAGTCCAAAGCGCCCTGATTGGCAAGGGGCAGAAGCTCCTCTCGCCCCAAATGGCCCGGCTCATGCTCACGCCCCAATTACAAAACTCGGGCCTGGGCCTCTTCGTCGATGGCAGGGGGGAGACGGAACACTTCAGTCACGGTGGGAGAAACGACGGCTTTGACACGATCATGATCATGTACCCGCGCGCCGGAAAGGGCGCTGTGATCATGATCAACGCGAACAACAACGCCGGATTCGTGTCGGAGGTCCTTCAGAGCATTGCCAAAGAATACCAATGGCCGGATTATCGGCCGACCCGCCAACGCGAAGTGCTGAAGGTGGACGCTGCTCTCCTCCGCTCGTACGAGGGTCGCTACCGCCTCAACGGTGACACTTTTCTCACCATTCACATTGAGGATGATCGCCTCTTCGCCAAACTTCCCGGCATGGGAACCGTGGAACTGTTCGCCGAATCAAAGAACACCTTCTTCATCACCATCGCTGACATCCACTATGCCTTCATTCAGGATGCCGCGGGTGAAACCACCGCCCTTACGATCCGGGCAAATCGGCAGGAACAAACGGCCACGCGGGTTCGCTAGCCGAGGTTGGAGAACTCCATGGAAAGAGCACGGCTCTTCTTCAGCCGTGCTCTCTGAAGTCCTCAGCTTTCCTCGGCATCACAATTTCGCGATCACCACGTTCTCGATGTTCAGATACTGCACGATAAAGCGAGCGCCGTTGTCGTAGAGCAGATCCACCAGGCCCGCATCATGATCCTGCGTCGCCACGCTCTGGATAATCCGCGGCCGGGATGGCGTGTAGAACACATTCAGCTTGTCCGTCGATTTCTTCTTCCCCGCCGCAATTCCGCCATCGACAAACAGGTCGCGGGCGTTGGCCGGGCTGGTGTAGACGTTGAACAGGTCCCCACCATCCAGCGAATTCACCCGCAGTGTCTCGATGTTGGTGTAGTTGATCAGCGTGAGCAGCGTATTGGCGCCGTCGAGCGTCTGCAGCCGCAGCACCGGATCGGCGGCCGTTCCCGCCGCGTCCAGCTTGATCTCAAAGCGGTCCGGAGTATTGGTGCCGGTGACCGTAAACGTATCGGTGTCGCCCAGCGCGCCCGTGTTGCCGTTCACATTCACGGTTTCAAGACCCTGGAAGCTATAGAGAGCGATGCCCGGGATGCTCAGTTGCCCGCTCCCGGCCAGGGTCGAGCCGATCAGGTTGATATTCTCGGAAGTGCCGTTGATGCCATTGTAAGTCAGGTGATCGTTGCCGCCGCGGAAGTCAAACGCGACCTCCTCCACGCCATTGGTGTTCACCGTGACCGCGCCGGCCGAGACGCTGTTGCCGCTGATGATCACCTCATCATCCCCGGCGCTCGAATTGAGATTCAGCTTGTCTCCCTTGCCCGAGGCCTGCTCGCCGCCAAAAATATTGATCGTCGAGAACGGGCTGGCCGCAACCGATGGCGTCAGCCACGCCGTGTCATCACCCAATTGCTCATTGACGTCCAGCGTCTCGATATTGGCAGTCAGCAACCCCAGGCGATTGCTCAACCCCACTCTCCCGCCCAGAACACTGGTATCAATCGTGAACTTGTCGTTGAAAATGGTCCCGTGATAGTCCAGCCGATCCGCGCCGGCCCCACCGTTGGCCGCAAGCCGCGCTGTCATCCCCAGATTCTGGTAAATCAGCGCCAGCGTGCTGTCCATCCGCAGGCTTCCCTCATCGTTGGCCGCCCCCGGCTCGTGGACGATGGTATTGGCCGCACCATTGCCATTGAGCGTCACCAGGTCATTGTCGGCCTGACCATCATAAATAAGCTCCTCGACCCCGGTGATCGTGATCAGGCTGGCATCGCCCGGAACAGCCTCGGCAATGCTCAGCGTTCCCGCATCGAACGCGGTCGGATTGTAATTCACCGTCTCCGCCGCATCGCCCGGCGTGCTCACGATCAAGCGATCACCCGACGCCGGCGAGCCGCCGTTGATGGTCACATCCACATCCCAGTCCGCATTGTTGGGCGCGGGAGTGTTCAGGGCGATCTCATCGCTCCCGCCCAGGGCATTGACAGTGAGCGCGGCCACGTTGAGGAACAGGAATTCCGGATTGTCATTGACGGTGACCGTGAAGTCGCGCACTCCATCCGCGCCCGCATGGGTGGAAGCATCGCGGGCAGTGATGGTGATCGCGTCAAAGCCGTTGGTGCCATTGATCACGATCGGCCCGCCGCCGGTGATGCTGATGGCCTCAATCTCATCGAAGCTGACATTGGTGGAAATGTCCGTGGCGGCCACCAGCGAACCGGAATCGTTCTCTGGCCCCATGGTGTAAGTGACCGATCGGGCCGTGTTCAGTGTCAGCACATCTCCGGCCGCGCCGACCGGGTCTCCGCCCAAAACTGTGTATGCCAGTCCACCCGCCGCGAGCAGATTGAGCGTAATCTGATCCTCACCGTCGCCGGCCTCCACGCGCACGCGCTCGATCGTGCTGATGGTGTTGGAGCCGGCCGAGAGTCCGCCGGTGATGTTGAATGTGCCAGCGCCGTGCGTGGTGCTGATGGTGTCATTCCCGGCCGTGCCGCTGACGACAATCGTGTCCGTGCCGCTGCCGCCGACGAGGGTATTGGAGCCGCCGGCTCCGTCGAGCCAGTCATCGTTCGCGCCGCCATCCAGCGAATCATTGCCAGCGCCGCCGATGAGGGTGTCGTTGCCAGCGCCGCCAAGCAGCGTCGCATCGGCCGAAAGCAGATCGGCGCCGTTGCCGCCGTCCAGGACAATGGAGATTCCACCTTCCGTTCCCGCGACCGCCTTGAGGACGTCATTGCCGTCATTGCCCTTGATCGTGAGCGTATCTGCCGTCGTCGCGCTGGAGATGCCCAGCTGATAGCTCAATCCAGTGATCGTCACGATTCCGCCCGCCGAATTGGCCGTAACCTCGTCAGTAACACTGCGGCCGTTGACCGTAAGCGAATCGGTGCCGCCAGCCCCAAAGTCGGCATTGATCGAGATGAGCTGCGTGGTGGTAATGCTGTTGATGGTGATCGAGTCGCCGCCCCCGCCAGCGCTGACATCCAACTGCTCAATGGCCGCGACATCCAGCGTAAACGTGGTGAGATTGGTCCGCTGGAAGCTGACCCGCGTGCCGACGGCGGAGACGGTGAAGGTATCGCCGCTGCTGGAGCCATTGACCTCCAGCACATCGGGCCCATCGCCGCCTTCAACCAGATCGCTGCCGTCGCCATCGTTCCAGATGATCGTGTCGGAATCGGCATCGCCAAAGATCTGGTCAATGCCGGTGCCGCCGGTGATGGTGTCATCGCCGGCGCCGGCCGTGATGTAATCATTGCCAGCGCTGCCAAGGATGCTGTCGTTTCCGGTCCCACCGATGATGGTGGCATCACCACCGCGGGCATCGACCACGTCATTGTCGATTCCCGCATCGATGTGCAGGCCCAGCGGCACGCTGATCTGCCCGTTGGCGCCATCGATGGTGATCGAGTCATCGCCGCCAAAGGAGCGAATGTTGATGCGCTCGATGGCCGCGAGGGGGACCTGGAAGGGGACGGCGCTGTTGAGGAAGACGTCAAGCATGCCGGGGTTCCCGGCATCGATGACCAGCCGGATGTTGTCGGGCTCGTTGATGAAATCCTGATCGCCATCGATCTGGAGCACGCCGGTGAGGCCCAGACTCGTGCTGGCGCTGGGCACCGTCCAGGCGCCGCGGCCATGGGTGCCGACGACCAGGACGTCGTCGGTGCTGTCGTAGCGGACATCCACCGCCGGAGCATTGGCCAGGTTTCCACCGAACTCGCTCCAGGTTGCGCTAAGGCCCAGCCCGGGATTTCGGCTGCGGAATACGCCATTGATCGCGGCGATCACCACGATCTCATCATCCGGAGAGGCGCTTGCGCCAAAGACATCCACGCTACTGATGCTTCCCGCAGTGACCGTGGCATTGCCGATGGTGGTCCAGTTGACGCCGGCGTCCGTGCTGCGGTAGACGTTGCCGCCGTCGGTGACATAAACGCGCTGCCAGTTGTCAGGATCCATGGCGATGTCCTGAGGGGTACCGCCAGGATAATTGTTGAGCTGGTTGAGCGCGCCGCCGTTGGTGCTGCGCAGGAAGAGCTGCCCACCAACGCCGACGTAGAGGACATCTTCATTAGCTACGCCCCCGAGCATTCCACCGTAGGCAATGGCGGTGGGATTCTGCAGCCCACCGGCATTGAGGATGGTCAGATTATCGCCGGAATCGGTGCTCTCGTAGAGACCGTTAGCGCCGATCACGATGCGAGTGCCGTCAAAGCGATTGGCTTCGAATGGGAAAATGCTGAAGCCCTGGAAGGCGTTGACCTGATCCGTAGCATTCAGGCCATTGAGACCCAAGCCCGAACTGCCCAGCGGAAAGTTTCCACCCGCAAAGATACGGCGCTGGAAGCTGCCAAAGTTGTTGCTCATCGTGTAGCGGATAGCGACGTCGACGCCCAGGACCTGGCTGTAGCCGACAGCGGCCCAGTTGCCGTCGGCCTGATTCACCGAACTCCATCCGCTGGGGCCGGTTCCCAGCACACCTTCGACGGTGCCTGTATCCTGGGTTCCGCCGAAGATGCGATCGCTGAGGTGGTCGTAAGCGGCTACATACATCTCGCTGATGCGCAGGTTGCCGTTGGCGTTGTTCCAGGTGCTGACCAGGCCGGAGGGACTGTTGAGACGGAATATACCGCCGTCGTCGGCCTCGAGGATGTTGCCGTTGGCGTCGAAGACCATGTCGCGGGAGTCGGCGTGCGGCGCGGTGAAGAGGGTATTGAGGGAGCGGGAGATCGCGGTCCAGGAGCCATCATCCGAATCGCCGCGGGCGAGATTTCCAAAGAAGGGCCCGCCCGCGAAGGTGTCTCCTGACACGTAAACGAGGGTGGCGTCGCCGGGATCGGCAACGATGGCAAAGTGAATGTTGCCCTGAGCGCCGGCCGAGGAGGCATTGACATTTGGAGCAACCCCGATCGGAGCCCAGTTGGCCCCCTGATCGGTGGTGCGGAAGACGTTGCCAAGTTGCTGGGCGCCGTTGATGAAGCCGGCATACACCGGATTACCGGCGGCCGCGCTGACGGAAAGCTCGATGCGCGTCGAACCGGCCACACCGACCAGGCCGTTGTTGATCTGGACCCAGTTGGCCCCACCGTTGTCGCTGCGGAAAATGCCCGTGCCTGCTCTGGCCGCGTATAGTCGGTTGTTGTTACCGGGGTCGCGGACGACATGAACATTGCCGCCGGTGGGAAAGTTCAGTTCACCAACTTCATCGACGGATCCGTCGGCATCGTTGTCCAGGCCATCGCTGGCGCCGCTCGCGCCGGAGATGGAAGTGAAGTTCATGCCGCCGTCGGTGCTTCGCCACAGGCCGCCGCCAATGGTCCCCGCCAGCACGACCTGATCTGCCACCGAGGCGCCGATGGCTGTCGGCACGACAGCGAGAATCCTGCGGGTGCCGAGTTGAGCAGCGCCGACGATGGACCAGGTGGCGCCGGCGTCGGTGGTGCGGAGCAGCCCTATTGGGCCGCCGACGGTGCCGCCGGAGGCGAAGTTGCCGGTGCCGGCGAAGAGGACATTGGTATCCAGGGGGCTGAAGGCGATGGAGTTGATGCCCAGCGAAGGAAACAGGTCGGTAAGAGGAGTCCAGTTGCTGCCGCCGTCGGTGGTGCGCCAAATGCCGCCGCCAACGGTGCCGGCGTAGATGGTGTTGGCGTCGGTGGGATGGGCCGCCAGGGAGTTGACAGCGCCGCTGACGGCGTCGCCGGTGAGGGTGAAGTCCTGGCCGCCGCTTGCAGATGCAGGTCCCTGTTCCACCCAATCGGGAATGCCGATCACCGAGATCGACAGCAATCGTCGATCTTCCAGCGATTCACAACAGACCTGCCGTATGGCCGAGATAAGTGCGCGCTGAGAGCGCGCCCGAGAGTTTTTGCGCAGCCGAGCCATGACTCTGTCCTCCTTCGCAAGACATTACACGACCAGACAACTATTCAGATGTACTTCGTGTCGCCCTGTCTAAAAATGCCCTTCCACTGGGCCCACAAACAGAAGTGAGTTCAGAAAGGAAGCACATTACTTTATCACCCCCATTTCCCAACTTGTCAAATAATAATCCGCCACGCGCCTCCTACAAGACAATCGCACATGGCTCCATAAATCGAGGCTGTCGCTCCGGTGGTTGAAGGAGATTCTCCTCAGGTCGAGGTATTCAGTGGGTTGGCCGGCGGCGCGGCGGGAGGGGTGGGGGAGAGGAATTTGAGCCCGAGGACGCCGAGGATGATTAGGGTGAGGCAAGAGAGGCGGAGGAGGTCGCGGGGTTCGTCAAAGAGGAGGATGCCCAGGATGGCGGTGCCGGTGGCGCCCAAGCCGGTCCAGACGGCGTAGGCGGTGCCGATGGGGATGCCTTTGTACGTGGCCTGGCTGAGGAGCCAGAAGCTGAGCAGGCCAATGGCGATAGTGAGGCCGATGGCCGGATAATTGGAGCGGAATCCGTTGGTGTATTTGAAGCCCAGCGGCCAGGCCATTTCGCAGACGCCGGCGAGGAGGAGGTAGAGCCAGGGCATGATGGTTTTGCTCCTTGTTGGAGGGGGAGGATACCATCGAGAATTCAGAATTCAGAAGAGGAGTGGCCGCAGATGAACTCAGATCAGCCTGACGACGCAGGCGAACGATCTGCTTCATTGACCCCATATCTGCTCAATTCCACTCCAAGTTTCCTGCCCAATCCCCTCTTCCCCTCCCCTTTCCCCAACCCATGCTTCTTGTAAATCCGCACTGCCGCAACCTTGACGCTCCCCAAGCCCATTCCCGTCCTCCGCGAAATGTCCGCATAACTCAAACCTTCTAAAAGCAGCGGCTCCACCATCTCCGCGCGCTCCCGCCCCCTTGCCAGATGTCTTTCCCACGCATTCAGCGGCTGCTCGTGCTTCCACCCCAGCTTCGCCGCCAGCTCCCGCCGATTCTTCACCCCCTCCTGCCGGCAGATATGCGACGTCGCGATCACCACCGCACTCTTGGACATTTTCATATCCAGCGCAATCTGCTCCAACGTCCACCCATTCATCATCCGCACAAACACCCCCTCCCGCTTCACTGCCGGCCGCCCTCTCAATTGCCGATGCCGAGCCCGCTTCCGCTCCCATCGATACCACTCCGGCCGCTTCACCTCACGCCCATACAAAAGCCCCCGCGTCAGACGGCTCACCACCTGGTTCCACCCCCTCTCGTCAGCCCGGCTGAACGAATGAATCCCATGACACGACGTGCATGCAAAACTCCCCGGCGGCCCGGCCAGTTCCTCCACACCCGACCCCGCCGGGTCAAACCCCAGAAAATCAAACAGCGTCCGCGGCGCAACCGGGTAATACACCTTCCGCACCTCCTTCCTGCACCCGGGACACACCCACCTCCACCCAATCAACTGCATCTCATCCCTATATTGCATCTGCTTCCTCTCCTCACGCCCATACGCCCTCACGCCCTTACGCCCATACCTCATCCTCCGAAACACCGGCCTTCTCACCAGCGTCTGCTCAAAATCATCCGGAACCCTATCCGGCAAAAACTCCCACAGCGATCCCCACAGCTGATCCGGCCGCGAAAACCTGCTCGGCCCCGCCGGATCCAGCGCCTGCCACGAATGAATCAGCGGAATTGCCTTGCCGCGCTTCTTCCCGCCCAGTCCTTTGATCCTTCTTTCCGTAAAAACATACCCCAACCGCGCCAGACTCAAGCCCGACGCCTTGTTCACCCCCAGCTTCCGCGAAACCTCCTCCACCTCCTCCCCCCAAGAATCCGTCCTCACCGGCCGGCAAAATTTCCGCAGCGCATAACTCTGAATCGTCACCTCATGCTCGATCGGCTCATACGGATGCTCCGGATGATCCAGCTCCATCGCATGTTCCGGCCAAATCACCCAGTGCGCCGGCGTGATCCGCCGATCCGATGCCCGCACCGCCAGACACCACGCCCGCACCGGCCGGGTCATCAGCGCACTCCTCCGCCTCGCCACCCTCCTGGCCAGTTCCTCCGCATCCGCCATGATCCCCGGCCCAAGATTCTCCCACGCCTCCAGAATCAACCGATCCACATCGTTCACGATAACCCCCTTTCGTAGCACGGGCGTCTCGCCCGTGTCCTTCCCGTCTAAACGTGGCACGGGCGCCCCGCCCGTGTCCTTGAGACATCTACGCCGCCATTGTACGGTATATGTTAGGTAGATGTCAACCCCCTCATGCCGCAAATTTGCCCGGGAAAATTCAAGGCGGCGGCATTGGAGGCTTGTTCTGCTGAACCACCTGCTCCGGAGTCAAAACCTCGATTGTCGTGAAGCGCGTGAAATCCTGAATCTGGTTCTGAAATGCGCGTCAGAAGGTTCGTGTCCACGAGCAGGCTCATTCACCCCGTCCCTCGTAGATACTTTCGCGGCTGTCCTCCACGATGTGCCCCGGCGGAAGATTCTTTTCTGCCCATTCTCGCATGGAGGCAACCAAGGCCTCCCAAGCAGCGACACGCTGAGAGATCAAGGAGGGAGGCTGGTTTTCCATTTGGCCCGAATTGTTCTCCACGTCCATGGACTTCACCCGATACAGAAATCAAATATGCAGCCTTCAGTTGACATGATATCCACCGGTCGTTAGTTTGTAAACAGTTAGGTATGGCACAAGCACTCACAGTCCTGCTAGGCCGGGTAGAAGCGGAGAATGGCTCTCCGTTTCCTGTTAAAGACCGCGGACAATTCATCAAGCAGTTTTCGGGGCCCGAAGCTGGCTCGGGGATCGTCTGCTTTAAGTTCTGGCAATTGGTGGCGGCATCGGGATGTCCCTTCAAGTGTGCATACTGCTTCCTTCAGACCACCACCTATTTCAGATTCAACAAGAAGGCCCTGATGGGGCAGGTGTACGGGAATTGGCGGCAGATGATTGAAGAGGTTGAAGAGTGGCTGGAGTCATCGACGCCGCGGATGCTCATTGTGGGCGAGCTTCAGGATGGGCTGGCGTTTGACAGCGCCTATGCCGCGGTCACCGGTCGGCCGCTGACGCACCATTTAATTGAACTCTTCGCATCGCAGCGGCGGCATCGGCTGATCTTTTTGACTAAGAGCACATTGGTTCAGCATGCACTTCGTTTACCGGCCACGCCGCAGGTGGTGTTCTCCTGGTCGATCAATGCCGAGTACCCGGCGCAGCGTTGGGAGTTGGGCGCGCCGCCGCCGCGCAGGCGAATTGCCGCGGCGATGCGGATGAAAGAGGCCGGATGGCCGGTGCGGGTGCGGCTTGATCCGATGATTCCTTATGAGGATGGGGGGCATCGCTGGCGGGATGGATATGCGGAGGTCATTGAACAGATCAATGAGCTTGCGCCGGAAATGGTGACGATCGGGGCCCTGCGAGCCAGCTCGATGGGCTTGGCGACGGCGGCGAAGACAAACGGAAGGCCAACCGATCTCTTTACGTATTTATCTGAAAAAGATCCATCGAATTTCAAGTATCGGCTGCCGTTTGAAACGCAGGTTGAGATGTATCGGTTTGCACTTGATCGGCTCGATCGAAAGCGAATCGTGCCAGCGCTGTGCAAAGAAGACGTTTCGGTGTGGAAAGAGGTGGGTTTAAAGTTCAATGGCTGTCATTGTCTCCTCGAAGGAACAAACGTACCGAGCGAGATAGTTTCGACCTCCAGCTACACGAAACTTGGCGGGGCAGAGCATGGCGAAGGATTTCTTTGAAAAGAAGCGTCCTTGGTCGAGATACAAGGATCTGATCCTCGGCTACTATCTGGAACCATACCTTCCGAAGGTTGATAAGCTCAGAAAGCCAATCCTGATAGTGGATTGCTTTGCCGGCCCCGGGCAGTTCGAAGATGGAAGCTCCGGCTCTCCAATAATCATCTGCAAAGCAATAAAGAAGTGGAGTGACAAAGGCGTCAGAGTTAGCGGCATGTTTATCGAGGCTGACAACGCTCTTTTTTTACGCCTACAAAGTTCTTTGGAACAATACGGACCTCTTGCGAAGCCTCGACTCGGGACCTTTCAATCGCTATTGCCGGAATTGGCAGCGCTGGCGAAGAGCAACAGCGTCTTCTTGTACATCGACCCATACAGCGTGGATAATCTTCGATTTGCTGAAATGCGACGCGTTTACGAACAAATTCAGAACGCAGCCGCGAGTGTGGAGGTGCTGATGAATTTCAACGTGGCTATATTTATGCGCTGGGGCTTGGCAGCGCTGAAACGCCGCGCGGAAAACACTAATTTCGATTTTCTTATTGATTTTCCAAAAGATGATGAGGGCGATTTTCTTGTGCCCGAAGATCTCATGGATGGACCGGAGATCACTACACTCAACGCTATCGCTGGTGGGGACTACTGGCAGGAAATTGCGCTCGACACAGCAGATACCTTTACTGGAAAGATCGAACGTTTTGTGACGGCGTATAAAAAGCTGATGAACAACTCGTTCAAATGGGTCGGTTCTTGCGCGATTAAGTCGAGGATCGATGATCAGGTTCCCAAGTACTATCTTGTTTATGCAACGCGCAGCAACCACGGCATCGAATTGATGAATGAGTCCATGTGTAAGGCCAAAAGCGAATTCTTGAAAAGCGAGCTACCACTAATCTTCAATCCGACAACGGCGTTCGAGGAGGTGGATGCCCAAAAGCTGTGCCACGATGTCATGTCATTAGCGAATGACAGAAGGGTGTTCACCCGAGGCGAACTACGGCTGGAAGGTATGAAGCGGTTCTTCGGGGTGTATGCAGCCAAAGACTACACCCGCGCTATAAAACTCTTGCTCGAGGGTGGTCGACTCTTCAGCAAGACTGGTTCACGCCGTATCAATGATGATTTACCTCTCAGCAAAACACCGTTCGGCTGAGCACGTGTCTCGCAGCGAGCGTGGTATCATTCTTCAATGCCGATCCGAGGTAACGATCAGATCGATCCAGATGAGGCGCTGGGAGCGTTGGAGAGATTCGTCGTAGATAACGACGAGCTTCTTGAACTTGAGGCGAGGATCGGGCGCTTCAATATTTTCGACGCGCTGCACATTGCGAGAGCCGAAATCCGGCATTCGAATTTTCTCGCGTTCATCCTTGACCCAGTGGAATCACACGGTCAATCGCAACTTTTTTTGAAGGCGCTTTTAATGGATCTGCTCAAAGCGGCGCCGCCGAATTTGCGCCCCCTGTCGCCTATTGACATTGACGGCATCGATTTGCGCGGCGTTACTGTCCGGCGAGAATGGGAGGATATCGATCTCTTGATTGTCTCAGACCAGCCGTCTTTCGTGGTAGCGATCGAAAACAAGATCGACAGCAGCGAGCATTCCCAACAACTTTCGCGCTATAAGACGACCATTTCCCAGCATTATCCGAACGCTCGGCCTCTCTACGTGTTTCTAACGCCCGACGGTGCGGAGGCGTCTGAGCCAGAGTGGGTCAGCTACGCTTATAGCGACGTGCATCGCGTGCTAACGCGAGTGCGGAGCACATACGCGAATGCGATTGGCGACGACGTGCTCGTATTTCTCGATCACTACCTCAATTTAATTGGAACACGGCTTATGGATGACGAGAAAATTACCGACTTGTGCCAGCGGATCTACAAAAACCACCGGCAGGCGCTGCAGTTGATCTACGATCGCGTTGGCAGCCCCACATCTGGGTTGTTGGGGGAAGTTGAGGCAGCCTTGCGGGAAGATGAACGCTGGAACGTCTTCTACCGGTCCGGCGGAGTTGTTGATTTTATTCCAAAGCCATGGATGCAATGGATTCCTCCGCTTGGGACGGACCGGAAGGAGCATCCTGAAAGCTGGTTCATCCTTCGATTTGAGGCACTTTCGCAGCAGTTAGATTTTTATGCCGAAATTCGAAAGATGTCGGACTCAACGCTCCGGCGCGCAGTCATCGATATGCTATTTGAAGAAGGGCCAAAGTTTGGGTTGAAGTTGAAGACTGCACGCACCCCGAAGGAATTCTATACGCGCGTATCGAGCCGCGAACGAGTCTTGGTTTGGACTGGTGACGAGCATCCTGATGCAAATGAAATACGCGCAGCCGTAAAGAAGAAGTTGGATGACCTTCACCCGAAGTTGGCGGGACTTCCGGATTCACTTCGAAGAGTGTTGAAGTCAGCGACCGATAGCATCAATTCATAGCAAGACGATTGCTCACAAAACCTTCGCCACAATCAACGTCACATCATCCGTCCTCGCCGTCAGGCCGGCGTAGCGGCGCATGTCCCAGAGGAGGCGTTGGGCGACGG
>DASYUA010000056.1:0-22469 GCA_036001665.1 Tepidisphaeraceae bacterium | reverse complement strand
GTATGCAAGGGAGTTGAGCTTGCCAAACATCGCTGCATTACTGATCTCGGCCATGGTTCACTCCAGAGTTCGAACTATCGGTCCGCACACCCGCAACATCAATTGCCCTCTTCAGGTCTGTTTAACTGCCCTTGGCGCCGTTTCCCGCTTGCTCTGGTCCCCTCCCCCTTTGGGGGAGGGTTAGGGTGAGGGGCCTTCCATACCAATACACGCACCCACAGAGACATGCCATTCACGCCCTACGCCACTCTTAAAACCAAATCATCCGCATCCTTCTCAAACGGGCCCGGCTTCACCTTCAGCCACGTAGACCATCCCAGTCTGCCGCCCTTGCCCAGTTTGCAATCCGGCACCTCATTGCCGCGCAGCACCAACTGCACATCAAACCCAAATTGCTGCGCTACATAATTAAGCACCCAGTCCCTAAGCCGCCGTATGCTCCTGCCGCTGGGCAGCAGCCGCTCGTAATCGGCGAAGCCCATCGGCCCCATTCTAATCTTAAATCGCTGCTGACACTCCCAAATTTTCGACCCCACGATCGCCGTCGCCCCCAAAAGTCCCGTATACCGGCTCTCACCCAGCCGACACTGGCAGTCCGCCGGCAGCTTCAGCCAATGCCCCACAAACTGCTCGATCTCCACCTTCACCTTGAAATAGTCCTCCAGAATCGCCCGCAACCCCTCCGCATTCCTCGTCTGCGCGGCCAGCCGCCCCGAATAGTGCAGCTTCGCCAGGTCCGGCACCTCATCCCGGTTCCGCAAATGCGGCGTCCCAATCCCGATCAGCGTCGCGATATACACCGCAAACCGGTCCAATTCCGGCCGGTCAAAGCTCACCGCCTGCTGATTCGCCGCCCACGCGCGATAAAAAAGCGAAATCACCCGGTGATTGAATACATCCAGAAATCGCGCTGCCGAAGGATCGTTGGAATTCCGCTCCCGGTCCCGGATGAACTCCGTCAAATGCAGCGGCATCGGCCCCATCGGGCCCAGCAATCCCAGAAACGCCACAAACATCCGCTGCGGCGAGTTCTCCCGCGGCAGCCGGAATTCCACCAGCGTCGCCGGCTCAAAACGCAGCGATGGCTGCTGGCAAAACCGCACCGGATCATCCGCCACCTTCAACGACTGCCCAACGCGCGGACTCTTCGGATGCAGCGCTTCCAGGCTCCGCACCGCATGATAAAAATCAAAGCGATACGGATCGGCCGCCAATGCCTCAATCAGAGAATGTGTCTCAAACCCATCCTCGCTGGCCATCGCATAACCTCGCCGCGTTCCACGGTCTTCAAAACCGTTTCCGTGAACGAATTGATCGACACGTACTTCGAAAAAAACTGTTCCAGCACCGATCCCAGCAGAAAAATTCCCGTCCCCTCGAACGCCGACTCATCCAGCGTCAGGTTGAGCCGCAACCCCCGTGCAAACGCAATCGGCCCCGGCGTATTCACCCTTCGCACCGCCGGCTCACTCGTCAGGTTTTTTACCCCATCCACCTGCTTGCGGATCGCCGGGTCCATCACATTCCCGTAAAGCTCCAGCAAATCCCGCAACCCCGCCGCTCCATCTCCCTTGCTCGTGTCCGTGATCGACAGATAGTTCAGCGTCAGATGGCTGATCAAACGCCAGGCCATCTCCCCCTCCGCATGGCTCGGCCGCGGCGGCGTCGGCACGCTCGTCATCGACCTCACCGCCACCACCGGCCCACCCGCCTGTAAATTGAAATCCGTCGCCCCCCGTCCCACCGGCAGGAAAATCGGCAGGTCCCGATTGGTGCACATCGTGCTCACCGAAAGCTGCCGCAACTCCGACCGATACGGCGCCGCCTTCGCATCCACCAGCGTCAGATACACCTCGCTCCCCGGATACTTCGAGCGCTGCCCCACCCGCTGCTCCTTGCTTGACGCCATCCGCGGCACCCGGTGCACCGTGTAATACGCCCCGCCCGCCTCATCATCAAAATCGCGCGCTGAATAGAAGCTCGAAAACTCCTGCTCCTGGTCCGCCCGGACCCCGTGCCCCTTAACCCCCAGCACCTGGTACACCTCAAAATCCAGCGGCTTGGTCCGGTCCGGAATCACCTGAAATTCCGACGTCCGCTCCGTCAGGTGAATGCGGTCCGCGCTCTTGGGAAACAAATTCACCGCCGGCGTGCAGAACGGCGCAAAATTCGCCGCATCAATCGCCCCGTCCAGCTTCACGTCCGGCTCTTTGAGCAGCACGATGATGTCGACCTGCGGATCGCCGCACCGCTTGATCCCCGCATTCAGCCCCCCCAGCTCGAAAAACAAAAATCGCTGTGGAAACGCGAAATATTCGTGCAGCAGCCGATACCCCTGGAACGACCTCGCCCCAAATGGCAGCAGCGCCTGGTTCTCCTCGAACCCAACCGGCCGAATCTCGCTCCCCTTGATCACCTCGCGCCATTTCACCGGCTTGCCCTTGGGCTGCACCACGATCCCCACGCCGTGCGCGAAGATCTGCTCGTAAATCCGCATCTGAATGTCGCCCGCCCCGCGGATAAAAATTGACAGCCGATCCAGCTTCATCTTCGAAAACGGAATCGTCGGGCTCGCCGCCACCCGCAGCCGCAGTGCCGCCTTGGTCGGCGGAATCCCGCTCGGCAGCTCCAGCGCTGCCAGATCGCGCGTGTAATACTGCGCCTCGGCAATCTGCACCGGCCACAGCGTCACGTCATGTGCCGTTCGATAATCGCACGCCGTCGGTTCACCCTTGCTGATCAGGCTTTTCATCGCCGACCCGCGCGGTATCACCACCCCATCCGCCAGCGCCCCTTCCCCCAGGTCCGGCTGCAACTGCACCACCGTCATCGACGGCGTCGGCGCCAGATAGTGCGGATACAGCGTCTCCAGCAGGCTCTGCGTGAATCGCGGAAACTCCGCATCCAGCTTCAGTTGCACCCGCGATGTCAGAAATGCGAACCCCTCCAGCAGCCGCTCCACGTACGGATCAGCGCATGTAAAGTCCTCCAGCGCCAATCTCCCGGCGATCTTCGGGAACTCCCGCGCGAACTCCGCCCCCATCTCGCGCAGGTGCGCCAGTTCCCGGTTGTAATAGCTTAAAAGCCGCCTATCCATTCAACCATTCCCGTCGCCAACACATCCCCTTTTAACGCTCTCTTCTGTCTCTTCCCCTCGCTCCTATACTCCTCTTTTTTCCCTCTCCCTGTACTCCTCTCTTTTTTTTCCCTCTCCCCCGTACTCGGGCGAGAGGGTCAGGGTGAGGGGGTCTTCTTCTGAATTCTGAATTCTGAATTCTTCTGCCTTATCCATGCAACTGATCCTGCAACTGGCACATCCCCGTCTCCAAATCCACCTCCGTCTTAACATACAGCGACTCCGGCATCGGCTGCGCCCACACTTGCCCGCGAATTTCCAGCGACAGCATGTTCCCCACCGCCTTGGCAGCCGAAACCCCGCGCACGTGCAGCGTGTTGCGGATCACCCGCGGCTCGAACTGAAAAATGGCCGTCTTTACCATCCTCTCCACCATCTCCGGCGTCATGCTCGATTCGGTCGAGCCCGCGATGTCCGGCATCCCGTAATTCAGAACAGATTTTACCACTTCGGGAAATTCTTCCAGCTCGTCACGCTCCGCCTTGGTCGCCGAGTTCAGCAACCACTGAAGGTCCCGCAGGATTGCTTTATGGAATTGTTTGAACGAGATCACCCGGCGCTCTCGGCTCTCAACTCTGGACTGCGGATCGTCATCAACGAGCCGGTCGAGCAGGAACGGCAACAAACGCTCCTGTGGCGACATTTCAGCCATGAGCCACTTCCTCCCGGTCGCTCGCCGGCATGATCGGCTGCCCCAGCGTCAACGCCCGCACTTCGAGGATCGAATACTCACCCTCATTGGTCGCAAACAGTCTCTGTCCCACCGGCACCTGAAAATCTCCGCCCTGGTCGATCCAGTCCGTCCTCCGCCCCAGTTTAATGGCCGGATCCTCGACCTGGTCCGAGCCGGGATATCGCGCCGGGATGAATCCCACCGCCGTCCCCCCGTTGGACCACACAAAATTGGCCGGCGCCCAGATCACATCCCGCAGGTCCACCGGCTTGTCAATCTTGATCTGATTGATGTTCGCCAGCGGAATCCAGAAATATCGTCCTTCAAGAATCACCTCAAGGATCGGCCCCAGCCGCGGATCGGCGTCCGCCACCCACTCGAAAGCGTTCGAATTGATCCGCCCCGCGATCGCCGGCGCTGCCTCCAGCGCCCGCTCCCGCAGCTCCTGCGCCTCGCGATACTGCCCCTGCGCGCTCTGCTGATTGGCCTGGATCATCCAGCCAACCCATTCCTGCGGCTGGCCGAACACCAGCGGCATCTTCTTTCCCTCGAAAATCTCCTTCCGCAGCGCCTCGCACTGAAGCGCCTGCTGGCAGACTTCTTTCATGAGCAGTGTCTTGGGATCCATTCCCGCCGCCACATTGAGCTGCGTCAGCGCACGGTCCCACTGCCCCATCACGCACAGGAGCTGAAATAAAAACACCCGGTGCTTCGAGTTGGAGGGATCGTTGCGAATCTGATTCTGAAGCGCCTCCAGCGCCTCATCCAGCTTCCCCTGACGCAGCAGTTCCGCGGCTTCCATGGCTCATCTCGCTTCCGGTAGGTCGGGCACTCCTGCCCGACATCGATTGGCACTTTTGCCCGACATCGACACGCACTCCCACCCGACATTCACCCTGCACTTCTGCCCGACATTCCACAGGCGCCGATGCCCGGAGTGGGAATGAAAACCGCACGCCCCCGCTCTTCGCGAGGGCGCGCGGCTGATAATCGCCCACTGGACGCCCAAAAACCCCGGATCTGCACCCGGGGTTCTGAGCCACCGACCGCGGCCCTTTAGACCTTCTGATTCTTCTTCAGGTCGTAGCCGGCCTTGTTCTCGGCATCCAGCGTTCCGTCCGCCTTCTGCGGCTTGTAGCCGATTTCGACCTTCGCAAAGTTCAGCGAGATCGAGTCGACCGGAAGCACTGACGAGCCTTCGCTCCCGCCGGTCTGGTACGAAGAGACCAGCAGGTCGGAGAATGTCCAGAGCAGGAATTCCTGCTGCTCCTTGCCCGCCTTGCGGCAGGTCAGCTTCGCCGACTTGATGTGCTCGCCGTTCGCACAGGCCAGGAACAGCTTGGGCGAGGCCTTGTTCGTGTGCATGGTGAAGTTGAAGTCCTGCATCACCACTTTGCCAGCTCCGCCGCCGCCGCCGCCGGAATGGCTGCCCGCCTGGGTCTCACCAAAGCTCCAGGACATGATCTGGATCTCATTGGGATGCTTCGCATCGGGTGACTCACCATCGATTCCATCAATCTTCAGAAAATAATCTACCGCTGCCACAGGGCACTCTCCTTTCAATATTGGTTAAACGCTTCCGCGAAAAATTCTGTTTCTCCGCTGCCCACCAGGGCCGCGACTTTTTTTGTTGATTCACGAGTCGTCGGATCCAAACCAACTCGTCACTCAACATCGGCAAATCTTATCGTTCTGATTCTGGCCGTAAATTGCCCTAAACAGGCCTATCCGTGGATCATCCTTATCTTCGCCCACGCTCTTCCTCCCTCTCCCGGTACTCCGGGAGAGGGTCGGGGTGAGGGTCCCTTTCTCAAGTCTCCGCTCAACCCTTCTTCGCCGACGGCAGCTTCGAAACCAGCCGCAGCGAAACCGTCAGACCCTCGAGCTGATAGTGCGGACGCAGGAAAAACTTCGAGCGATAGTAACCGGGGTTGCCCTCGACCTCTTCGACAACCACCTCGGCCGCGCCCAGCGGACGCTTCGCCTTCGCTTCTTCCGTCGCGTTCGCCGCATCCGGCTCGACGTACTGCATGATCCAGCTGTTGAGCCAGCGCTGCATGTCCGACCGCTCCTTGAATGAGCCGATCTTGTCGCGAACCATGCACTTCAGATAGTGGGCAAACCGGCACGTCGCGAACAGATAAGGCATCCGCGCGCTCAGGTTCGAGTTGGCCGTCGCATCCGGATCGGTGTACTCCGCCGGCTTGTTCAGCGACTGCGCGCCCACGAACACCGCGTAATCCGTGTTCTTCCAGTGCGACAGCGGCATCAGCCCGTTCTTGGCCAGCTCCGCCTCGCGCCGGTCCGTGATCGCGATTTCCGTCGGGCACTTCATGTCCACGCCGCCGTCATCCGTCGGGAACGTGTGGCACGGCAGATTGCTCACCATGCCGCCGCTCTCCACGCCGCGAATGCGCGAGCACCAGCCATAAAGCTTGAACGCCTTGGTGATGTTCACGCCCATCGCGAACGCCGCGTTCGACCACACGTACTTGCTGTGGTCCGCGCCCGCCACATCTTCCTCAAACGCGAAGTCCTCGACCGGATTGGTCTTGGCGCCATACGGAATGCGCGAGAGATACCGCGGCATGCAAAGGCCGATGTATCGCGAATCGTCAGACTCGCGCAGCGACCGCCACGGGGCATATTCCGGACTCTGGAAAATCTTCGTCAGGTCGCGCGGATCCGCCAGTTGCTGCCACGAATCCATGTTCATCAGCGTCGGCGCTGCCGCCGCCAGGAACGGCGTGTGCGAAGCCGCCGAAATCTGCATCATCCCCTGCATGATCTCCACGTCCGGCGGCGTGTGATCGAACGAATAATCGCCGATCAGGCAGCCGTAGGGAGACCCGCCCGGAGTGCCAAACTCCTCTTCATAAATCTTCTTGAACAGCGGGCTCTGGTCCCAGGCCGTGCCCTTGAACTTCTTGAGCGTCTTGCCCAGGTCCTTCTTGGAGATGTTCATGACGCGGATCTTCAGCGTCTCGTCCGTCTCCGTGTTGTTCACCAGATAGTGCAGCCCGCGCCAGGTCCCCTCGAGGCTCTTGAAGTCCTCGTGGTGGATGATCGCGTTGACCTGCTCCGACAGCTTCTTGTCGATCTCGGCGATGATCGCCTGGATCGTCTTGATCGCGTCGTCGCTGACCACCGCCGCCGATGCCAGCGCCTGCTCCGCCAGCGTCTGCACCCCCATCTTGATCGCCTCGGCGGCGCTGTCCGTCTTCGGCTTGAACGCCCCGGTCATCAGCTTGTCAAATTCACTGATTTCTATTGCACCGCCTGCTGCGGCTTGTGCTTCTTTTGCTGCTTCTGCCATGTTACTTCTTCTCCTCGCTGCCGGCTTGACCTTGTGCCTGAGGCGCCGCGGCCAGCGCCTGGAGCAATGAGTTGTCCTTCAACACATTTGACAACAGATCCTCGGCCTTGCTCTTGCCGTCCATGTATGACAGCAGGTTCGCAAGCTGCGTTCGCGCGGTCAGCAGCTTGTTCAGCGGCTCGATCTTCCGCGCCACCGCCGCCGGCGAGAAATCATCCATGCTCTCAAAGGTGATCTCCACCGGCAGGTTGCCGTTGCCCGTCAGCGTGTTGGGAACGTTAAAGGCCACCCGCGGCTTCATCGATTTCAGCCGGTCATCGAAGTTGTCCACGTCGATTTCCAGCATCTTCCGGTCCGAGACCGGCGGAAGCGCCTCGGCTGGCTTGCCCGAGAGGTCGGCCATCACACCCATCACGAATGGCAGGTTGATCTTCTTTTCCGCGCCGTAAACTTCCAAATCGTATTCAATCTGCACGCGAGGCGCACGGTTGCGTGCAATGAACTTCTGACTACTCTCTTTTGCCATACGGCTGCTCCTTTTCTTGTAGGTACGGCTTCGCCGGACATGTCCGGCACGGCCGGACCTACCTACCAATTTGTTTTGCGGTGAGTCGATCGGCGAGCAATTTCAAAATATACTCCCAAAAGCCGCCTTTACAAGCCGCAACCTCATTGTTGGCTCTGAATCCCGCCAAGTGCCTCAATCGCCCTCAACGTATCGGGCGTGAGGTCCTTGATGACCTCCAAAAAGTTCTTTGACACCAGCCGCTGGGCACGTTTCAGCAGCAGGGGAATTGGACTCGATGGCTCATTCCGCTCGTAATACGCCACTATCTTGTCTATCAGCTTGATCACATCCTGCGGCGTCCTCACTTCCCCCGAAATCGCCGCCCCGCCCCCTCCGCCGCCCCCCGCCGCTACGCCCGCCCCATCTCCCCCCGCCCCTCCATCCGGACTGCCAATCCCGCGCTTCGCGAGGTAATTGGCCGTCTGTCCCTTCGCCTTCTTCAGCACCGCCTCTAATTCCTTGAAATTGATCGCCCGCCCCGCCCCCACTGTCTTCGTTAAGAACCCGTCAATCGCCTTCACATGCTCGATCGCCTGCTCCACCGCCGCCGCGTTCCCCTGCAAATACTCCAACGGCGTATCCTCAAACGCCGCATCGATCGTCTTCATCTCGAGCTTCGGGATCGCCGGGTCATCCGGCGCTGGAACCTCCCCGCTCGCAATTTCGATGTCTTTCAATCCGAATTTCCCCATCAACGGCGACATCGACAGCGGCGCTTCCCGCAACCGCCTCCGAAAGTTGACTGGATCGGTCAGCGTGGAAATGATGTTCATCCGCAGCATCGGGTCGTTCCCATCCTCCGGATCGAGCTGCGGATAAAACTTGTCCCAGTATTTGTCCAGCATTCCCCGGATCAAACCTAATCCGTCGCGCAACCCCGACAAACCCTCCATCTTCACCGTCGCCACCAGCAGATGCATCGCCACCCGCAGGTCCTTCGTCCGCCCCAGCGCTTCTATGCACCGGTTCTTGATCTCCTTCCAGTCCGGATCCTCGGCCGGAATGATCGTGTCCCCCACCTGCTGCTCCGGTTTCCCGGCCGCAAGCTGCTCGATCTCCATCACCGCTGGATCGTAACTGAGGTCCACCCCGACTGGACTGTCCCCATCCACCGGCGCCAACAACTTCTCAACGTCGATGATTGCCATTGCCCGAATCCCGCTGCACCCCGCTCTGCCGACCGACGCCCGGACGCCCGCACAACGCCACGCCCTTTGGCCAAAGTCAACCGTCACTGGCCCATCAGGGCGACGGAAAAACCGCCACGGTTGCTCCCGCCGCGCCCAAAATATCATTCGCCCGCTCGCCTACCTCGCCGGCGTCGTTGCCGGCTTGACAGGCGCCTTCGCCGCTGTTGGCCTGGCCGCGGCCGCCCTGCGCGGATTCGCCAGGATCGCCGCCTCCAACTTCTCAGGCTCGATCCCTTCCACGCCCAGGCTCTCCACCAGCACCTTGCGCGAAATGGCCGCTTCAACCGGCGTCAGCCCCAGGCCCCTTCGCGAGGCCAGGTCGCCCACTGGCAGAATCTCATTGAACAGATTCCGCAGCTTGTTCATATGTTTCAGCGCTTCGCCCTGAGATGCGTTGGACTCAACATATTCGCGGAAGGCCACCGGGTCAATACTTCCCGTCTTTTGGCCTGTTTTTGCGCGGTACGCCGTCACCGCCTCTTCAATCGCCTTCCTCATGGCGGTGATGTTCTCAACCCGCTTGCCATTCTTCAGGACCGGCCGGCCATATTCATCGGTCTGGAAATAGGTCGAATAGTACAGGTCGAGCACCCGCTTGGTCCCGTCAGACGACAGCCGGTTCTTCGTCACCTGATACTGCTCGCGTGGCACACTGGCGCCAGAGGCAATCTTGCCCGGCACGTCATTGTACAGCACGATCCCTTCCAGGAATGCAATCAGGCTCGCCCGATCCAGGTCCCTCGCGAAGATGCCCAGGTTCCTCAGCTCCTGCGCCTGGCTCGACGCCACCGAGTTCTCGATTTCCGGCTGACGGCTCTCCTGCGGAGCAGCCCCGGCCAGCGTCGCCGCCGGATTCGTCGTCGTCGTGCCCGACGCCCTCAGGTCGAAGAACGCGCCCGGCGGCACCGTTATCCCGCCAATGTCCGTAGACGCGATGTTCGACAACAGGTCAAAGGTCACCGCCGCATCAAAGAACTGGTTAAGGAAACCTTCGCTGTTCAAACCGCTGATGTTCGCCCCGTCGCTGGTCGCAAATCGCGGCTTGGGCCCGGCCGCATCGGCAAGCGAGATGTCCGGCGAATCAAAGTTGATCGCCGATCCGGACACAAAGTCCACGCCCTGGTCCGCCTGCACCTGACCTGATGGGTCGGAGTTCTGGTCGAACGACGCCGTGTCGCCCGGCCCGCGGTTGAGGATCGTGACGTGGTTCGCCTTCACGTTAATGTCACCAATCGCCGTGATATCGCCAATCGTCGCCGTGTCGGCGTCGATCGACACGCTGCCCAGCACCACCAGCTTCTCGTTGGGCGTCATCGTAAAGTCGCCGGAAGTCCTGATCTTGAACGTGAAATCATCGTTCTTGATGGCGTTTCCATTCTTGTCGCGCGCCGCGATCACCAGCGTGCCGTTGAGCGGAATATCCGTAACCGCCCTCCCGCCTTCGTTGATGATCAGGTCGCCGATGTCGATGTTGTTGCCGCTCAGCGTCGTGTGCGTATCACCCAGCTCAATCGTCGCCAGCGTCGTATCTCCATCCAGCGTGCTCAGCCGCAGCGTCTTGCCCGCGCCGGTGATCCGCCCAACCACGACGATGTCGCTGGTCGCTTCACCTTGCGTCTGCACCGATACCGCGTTGTTGAGCGCTACATTGCCCTTGAACTTGATCGCGCCCGGACCATTGGTCAGGTAGTTGCTGTTGAGAGTAATCGTGGGGGCCGTGTAATTCTGGTCCACCGTCGATGTCGCCGTCCCTTGCGTCGTCACGTCGTGCAGCGACATGGCCGTCTTGGCCGTCGCCGTCACGATTGTCCCGGTCAGCGTTCCATTGGCGGTAAACGTCCCGCCGCTGTAGGTCTGGCCCAGCGTTGTCGCCACTCCCGCCACCGTCACGCCACCGGAGAGCGACTTCGCATTAATCGTTGTCAGACCCGTCGCATTCCCGCTGACCGAAACATCGCCGGCGCCCTGCGCATCCAGGATCAGCGGCCGCGTGCCGCCGCCCGCAATCGTGCTGGTGAACACAATGTCCGCCGTATTAGCTAACCCACGATTCGTCACCGTCAGTCCGACCGCGCCACCGCTGTTGATCGTCACCGGCCCGCTGAAGCGAATCGCGCCGGCCGAGTTGTTGGTATAGGTCGCGTTCGTCGATATCGCCGTGCCCGTGTAGTTCTGCCCGCCAGTTGTCACCGCATTCTGGAGCGACACGCTGTCGCCCGTGACCGTCAGCGATGCCAGCGGCGTTGTCCCGCCGACGTTCTGCGCCAGCGTCACATCGCCCAATCCCGCTGCCGTCATCGTCACGTTGCTTGCCCCGTTCACAGTCCCATTAACATTGATGTCATTAGCGTCCAGAGCTCCCGTCGTGTTAAGCGTCACCGCACCAGACCCTACCTGCACACTGCCGTCCAGTGTGATCGCTCCGGCCGCGCCCGTCGAACGATACGTCGCCGCCGTTGCTTGCGACAGCGTAATCAGCCCGCTGCCCTCGAAGTTCTGTGGGCCGCTGCTGATCACTCCCACCGCCCTCACATCGTTCGCCTTGGCGTCGAAGGTGGTGATCGCGGCCGTCCCGCCCACGGCGCCACTCAAAATGATGTCCCCGCTGCCGCTGCCGGCTGTCCCCGTCGTCAGCGCCAACGATTGGTTCCCGTTGATCGTCCCGGTAAACGTGATGTCATTGGCGTCAGCCGTTCCCTCCGCGCTCACCGCCGTATCCGCCGTCAAGTTGGTAACCCCGGTAAACGTCAGCGACCCGGCCGAACTGATATAGTTCCCGCCGATCATTATCCCGCCCGCTCCCGTTCCGCTGCCCGTCACATTCTGGTTATTCACCGTGCTCACCGATTGCAGCGTCACATCCTGCCCAGTTGCCGTCAGGCTGGCCAGCGGCGTCGTCCCGCCGATGTTCCCAGCCACGCTGATGTCACCCAAACTCGACGCCGTCAGCGTCAGCCCCTGGTTGCCATTGATCGTGCCCGTGAAGGTGATGTCGTTGACGTCAGTATTACCCGTCACGCTCACCGTCGTCAGCCCTGCAAGGCTCACGTTACCGTTGAAGCTGATCGCACCGGTGGCGCTGGTGGCGGCGTACGTCCCCTGAATCGAGGTCTCGCCCGAATCCGTATAAGTCTGGCTGTTTACCGTACTGATGCTGTGCAGGACCATGTCCCTGCCGCTCAGCGTCACCGAATCCGGCCGGCCCGAGGCGCCAACAATCCCGACAATCGTCACCTTCCCTGTCCCGGCATCCACAACCAGCGCCATCGCCGGAGCACTCACATTGATCGTGCCGCCAAACAGCACATCGTTGTTCGCGGCCGTAGTGTCGACCGTCACCGACGTATCCATCCTCACATTGCCGTTGAAGCTGATGTTCCCGCCCGTGCTGGTGTGATTTCCATTGAGCGAAATGATCCCATCGCCCGTAAAGCTCTGCGCCCCGGTCGTGGTCACATTGTGCAGCGTGATGTCGTTCGCGTTTGCCGACACCGATGTGATGTTGTTGATGATGCCGTTGATCACCACATCGCCGAGCGTGCCCGTACCCAGCGTTAGCGTGTTCGCCCCGCTGATGTCCCCGGTGAAGAGGATGTCATCGGCATCCCCGCTGCCACCGGCCGTGACACTCACATTGCTCCCCAGCACCACCCCGCCGGTCCCCCTGAAATCCAGCTTGCCGGAAGTGTTGCTGTAGTTGCTGTTCAGCGTCAGGATCCCCGACCCAACGTATTGCTGCAACCCCGTGGTCTTCACTCCATTGAGCGTGATGTCCTGGCTGGTGATATCCACTGACGTCACCGCTGTTCCCAACCCCACCGCGCCACCGATGATTACATCGCCATCGGTTGCCGTCGTAATGACCAGCGTCTGCCCGCCGTCGATCGTCCCCCCAAAGAGCACGTCATCCGCGTCCGTCACCCCGGTGGCATTCACCGTCACCGGCCCGGCCAGCGTCACGCTGCCGTTAAAGTCGATCGCGCCGGTCGTGTTGGTGTAATTCCCATCCAGCGAGATCAGCCCGGTGCCGTTAAACGCCTGCGCCCCGGTCGTCGTGACATTGTGCAGCGTGATGTTCGTGCCATCCGCCGTGATGCTGCTCAGCGGCGTGCTCCCGCCCACCGCCCCGGCGATGCTGATGTTCCCACCAGTCGCCGCCAGCGTCAGCGGCCCCGCGCCATTGATCGTTCCGGTAAAGGTGATGTTGTCACCCACCGCGCCGCCACTCGTTACCGTCGTCGCCCCGGCCGCCAGCACTGCATTGCCGTTGAAGCTCATCGACCCGCCAGCGCTGCGGTACGTCGTCCCGCCCAGCGTCACCAGCCCGCTGGCCGTATACGCCTGGTTGCCGACCGTATCCACATTCAGCAGATCGATATTGTTGCCACTGAACGTCACGCTCCCCACCGGAATGCTTCCGCCGATATCTCCAAGCGCCTTTACATTGGCCGAACCCGCCGTCGCCGTCAGCGCATTCGCGCCGTCTACCGCGAAATTAAACGTGATGTCGCCATCGCCCGCGCCCGCGCCGTTGGTATCCACAACCGACGCTGCTCCAACCGTCACCGGCCCGTTAAAGATCACCGACCCCGTCGTGGCCCCCGCGGTCGTGCTCACATCCCCAACCAGGATGATCGTGCCCGCCGGCTGATTGAACTGAACCGAATCCTTGAACACCGAGCTCGCGATCGTCGTCGTCCCCGAACCCGTCGCCCGCCCAATCGTGATCAGGTTAAATCCGTCCGCCAAAGCCGCCAGGTCCGTATCGCTGATATCCAGCGTCCCCGACCCACCGGCCGGCGATCCCACATCAATCGACGCCCCATCCGTCAGCGGCGTAATCAGCAGTGATCCGCCACCCGAGCTGCTCACCGAATTCGACCCGCCATTGAACGCCAGCCCATTGGTATTCAGGTTGATGTCGCCGCTCACTCGCACCGTACCGCCGAAAGTCGAATCCGCCGCGCTGACCACCGTGAAATTCGCCAGCGCCGCGGCGTTGCCCACATTCCCCGCGACACTGACCGTCCCACCCGTTCCCGCCTGAAGCGCCAGGCTTGTCGATCCGCTCGCGTCGATCGTCCCCGGGCCGCTAAAAGTGATATTCGCGCCGCCGGGCACCACCAGGCCGCCCGTCGTATCCACCACCGGCGTCCCGCCACCCTGCACCGTCGTCGCCCCAATAACATCAACTGTCCCGCCCGCCGTGCGAATCTCTCCAACCAGCTGTGTGGCTCCCGTCAGCGTGATCGAATGCGCTCCCACCGTCGCCAGCGTATCCAGCAGCACGTCCACCCGGATAAACCCGCCGTTCGGCGTCCGGATGTTGACATTCGTCGGGAAGCTCGCTGTATCCACGACGATATCGTGCTGTCCATTGGCCCGTCCGATGATGATGTTCGCAAAACCACCAATCGCCGCGATGTCCGTGTCCGTAATCCCCGTCCCCGCTCCAAATCCAACATTGATCCCCTGCGTCGTCGTCGTCGGCTGAAGCACCAGCGTCCCCACCCCGCTCACCGACCCCGCTCCACCGTTCAAATCAATCTCATCCCCCGTCAACACCGCATTGTTTCCGGCCGACAACGTCGATGCGATCGTCAGCGTCCGCCCACCCTGGAGCGTCACCAGCGTCACGTTCCCGCCCGCGTCAACCGCGCCCGTGGTGGTCAAATCACCCGTCTCCGCCACCGCGCTCAGGTCTCCACCGACGCTCGAAGCGCCCAGCGTCAACCCAATGCTGTCCGAAATCGACACCGAACCCGTCACCGTGTTCACCGTCACCGGCCCCGACACCGTCAGATCAACGTCCGATGTCGTCCCGATTCCGCCATTGGCAATCAGGTTCGCCGCCAGCGCTGTGATCTCGGCCGTGTGCGGTCCCACATCATCATTCGCCACTTCATTGATCGTCCCGCCCGTGCTCAGAGTCACATTTCCGGCCGGCGCAGAGACATTTACCAGCCGCAGGTTGTTCCCCACGCCGCTCTGCGACACCGTGATGTCCGCGCCTGCCCCGACCGTCGCCACGTTGTTCAGCGTCGTCACTCCCGAGCTGCTCGTCGTCAGATTGATTGACGCCGCGCCCAGCCCGCTGGTGCTGGCATTGAGCGTGCCCGCCGCCACATCCAGCGTCGGCGCACCGATGCCGGTCACCGCCGTCAGATTCACCGTCGATCCGCCCACGGTCCCCGTTCCCGCGATGTTCCCGCCCGAATCGATGCTCGTCGTCCCGCTCGCCGTGATATTGGCATTCGCCGTCGTATTCCCACCCGAGCTGATGTCCACACTCGCCCCGCTCACCGTCGCGTTCGTCAGCACCGCCCCCACCGCGTCCAGAATCGCCGCGGCGCTGGCCGTGATGATGGCATTGGTCGTTATGTTCCCCGCCGAGTTGATGTTCACATCCACGCCGCTCACCGGCGAATTGACCGTCACATCACCCGCGCCCGCCGTCGTTACCTGCACGTCGCCGCCACCGCCCGCGCTCGTCGCGCCATTGAGCGCAACACTCCCGCCGACGTTCACCAGCGTGATATTGCCGTTGACGCTGCTCACAGTTCCAAACGAAGCGGTGCTGCCGCCGCTCTGGGTATAGGTCACGTCCCCGGTCCCGCCCGCGCTCAGCGACCCGATCGCCACCGCCGCCGCGCTGCTGTTGACCACATTCACCAGCCCGCCCGAGCTGTCCGCGCTGACAATCGGCGTCGAAACATCAAACGCCCCGCTCGTCCCGATCCCGCCCGCCCCATCCGCATTCACCGACGCCGCCGTCAGCGTCGTCCCATTGTTGTTCAGCGTCCCCGCCGAATTCAGCACCCAATCGTCATTCCCGCTCACCGTGCTGTTCAACCTCAAATTTCCGCTGCTCGTCCTCACGTCAATCGTCTGCACCGCCCCGCTCGTATTCACATCGCCCAGCGTCAGCGCGCCCGCCGACGTGACAAAAACATCGCCGCTCACCGGCGTCAGCCCGCTTCCCAGCGTCAGCTCGCCGCTTCCCCCAACGCTCACACCCAGCGCATTGCCCGCGTCGACGCCAATCCCGCCCGCGCTGCTCACCAGCGTCAATCCACCCGCTCCGCTCGTCGCAATCACCCCGGTCCCCGTATCCGTAATGTCATTCGTCGCCGTGATCGAAATCGTATCCCCGCTCAGCGTCACATTGTTCACCGTGAACGCCGCCGTCGATACCAGAGTCAGATTGTCATTGCTCGATCCGCCATTGCTCGCCGTGATCGTGATCCCGTTGGCCGTGATATTCACCGCCTGCGCTGTTCCCGCGTCGGTGGTGATGTTCCCACCCAGCGCCAGCGCCCCGCCTGACGTGATGAAAATGTCGCCGTTCGCATTCGCCCCGTCCGTGCTCACGATCAGCGTCCCGCCCACCAGCACATCCAGCGGCGTCACCAGCGTCCCAATCGTTCCCGTCGTCGCGTGCAGCGTCATGTCATTGGCGCCATTGGTCGCCAGCGTCGCCCCACCCACAAACGATCCACCCGTGATCGTCACCGGATCGCGGAACGTCACATTCGACGAAACCGTCACCACGCCCGTCCCATTGCTCCGCCCGATCGAAATCGAGCTGAACCCATCCTTCAGCGCCAACAGATCCGTCGCGTTGAACGAGAACACGCCCGGCACATTCGTCCCCAGGTTAATGTTCGCGCTTGCCAGCGACGGCTGAAGCGTGACCGCTCCGCTGCTCTCCACCGTATCCGCCGCCCCCAGGTTGATCTTGGTCGCATCCAGCGTGATCGCTCCCGTCCCGGAAGCAATCGCCGTCACGTCCATCGTCCCCAGCTCGACAATGCTGATGCTCCCCGTCCCGTTCGCGCTGTTGGCCGCATTCCGGCTCCGCGCCGTCACTGAACCAAACGTCGAAAGCGCCTGATCCAGCGTGATGTTCGCCACCACATTGCTGCGCGTCTCCAACGTCGCGCTCCCAACCACGTTCAACGTCCCGCTGTCCGTAATCGCCCCTGTAGCAGTCACGGACAAATTCCCACCCACCGTCGAAGCAGCCAGATTCGTCGCCGCATTATTAAACAGCGTCACATTCGCCACTCCGCTCGGCGCAAACGTGATCGCTCCGCTTATCGCGTTGGTCGTGTCGCCCAGCGTGATCGCCGCGGCCGCCAGCGTCGATGTAAACGTCGCCGCGCCCGCCGTCACCGGCTGCGTCTGCGTAATGCTTCCATTCGCCGTCAAACTCAGCGCGTTCGCCCCGATATTGATCCCATTCAGCCCGCTGGCCGCGCCAATGATCAGCCCATCGCTGTCCGTGTACGACAACGCCCCTCCGCTCACGCTCGCCGCCAGCGTCCCCGCATTGTTCCCCGCATTATTCAACGTCGCCCCGGCCGTCGAATTCAATCGCAGCGTCGTCGCCGTGATGTCCGACCCGGCCGTCTGCGTGATCCCCGCCCCAGCCAGCACCACCGCCCCTCCGCTCAAATCCGTCTGAATCGACAGCGCCCCACCCGCCGTCGTAATGCTGATCCCATCTCCCGCCCCATTGCTGATCGGCCCGCTCACAATCAACCCGCCCGCCACATCATTGATCGTCAGCCCGCCATTGCTGCTCACACCCAGCACCGTCCCGATGCTGTTGTTGTTCCCAAGATTCACCAGCCCGCCCGTGCTCACCGACACGCTGCCGGCCGAAATCGTCTCGCCCACATTCTGCGTTACATCCGAACTCGCCCCGGCCACTTCCAAACCCCCGCCCGCCGCCGAAATCGTCCCCAGCTTCACCGTCGTCCCATTGAGAATCTGCACCGCCGACGCCGTCGCATTCGTCGTCGTCAACGTGCCGGTCATGTCGATCGTCCCCGCATTGCCATCCACGATGACCAGCCCCGAACCGCCGTCCACCGTCGACGATCCATTCTGACTCACCCCGCCGCCCGACAGCGATACCGCCGTCCCCGTCACATTCGCATCCACCGCCAGCGCCCCACTTGCCACAATCGTCACCGGCCCCGCGCCCGTGATCCCGCTCGTCGCCGTGAAAATCCCCCCACCATCCGCGCTCACCGCCCCAATCGTCAGCCCCGTCGTGTCCGTATAGCTCACCACGTTGCCCGCTCCGCTCGTGTTCACCGCCAGCGTCCCCACGTTGTTCGCGGCCGCCGTCAACGTCACGTCATCCGTCGCCCGCACGCCCAGCGACGTCGCCGTGATCGTTCCCGCCGCCGCCTGATTCACCGTGCCGTTGACCGCCACGATGCGCACCGTCGCCCCGCCCGCCGCAATCGGCTGATTGATATCGACGCTCGTCCCACCCCGCAGCAGCACATCGCCGGCGTTCGTGCTCACTCCAGAAACCGCCGAAAACGTCCCGCTCGCTCCGACAGTCGCCAGCGTCAGATTTGCGATCGTCCCATACGCCACCGAACTCCCCGCATTGCTGTTGCTCGCCCCAAAATTCCCCACCGCATTGTTCCCGCTCAGCACCACGTTCCCCGCCGCGTTCACGCCCAGCGCATTCCCGCCAATCGTCCCGCTCGCGCCCTGCGTGATCCCCGCGCTCGACACCAGCCGAACCGTCGCATTCCCCACCAAGATCGGCTGATTGATCGTCAACTGCCCGCTGTCGATCAGCACGTTCCCATCATTCGTGCTCACCCCATCAACCCCACTGGCCGACCCGATGACCAGCGCGCCGCCATTCCTGAACGAAACCGTGTTGTTCAATCCACTGACATCCACCCCCAGCGTCCCCACGCTGTTGGCCTGATTCGCCGTCACGCTCCCAGTCGCGCTCACGCCCAACGATGCCGCCGTGATCGTCCCCGCCGTCTGATTCACCGTCCCCGCCGTCGTGATGCTCACCGCATCCAGCGAAGTCACCGACCCGCCCAGCGCCACGTTGCCGCTGGTCGTCCCCGTCGTGATCGTGATGTCCCCGCCCGCCGCCGTCGTCTCCAGGCTACCGCCAGCGCCAATCGTCAATCCGCCCGTCCCATCCTCCCCCGCGCTCACCGTAATCAAATTCAGCGCCTGCGCCGCCGCGTTCACCACCACATCATCCAGCGAGCTCAGCGTCAGCGTCGCCGGCGGATCGATCGCCGCCCCAATCGTCACCGTCTGCTGTCCCAGAATGCTCACCGAACCACCCGTCGAATGGATCGGCCCGGTAATGCTGATCGTCGTCCCCGCCGCCGTCTGTGTATCCACCACAAACGCGTTGGCGCCCACCGACACATCCTCCGCAATCGCAATGCTCCCCGTGCCCGTGATCGTCAAATTCGCGCCCAGCGTCAGCGTCCCCGCCGAATTCGCCATCACCCCATCGCCGCTGAATTGCAGCGTCAGGTTCTTGGTTGTCGTCACCGCTTCCGTATAAGTCCCGCTCGTCAGCACCGCCGTGTCCCCCGGCGCTGCCGCGTTATGAGCCGCCTGAATACTCGAGAAAAAGCTCCCGTTGAGCGTAATCGGCGCAAACAATGATCCCGCATCCGGCTGGAATCCCGCCGTTCCCCCGTTCTGGTCCGCGCCGCTGCTCAGCCACCGCACGTAATTAACCGTCACCCCGCCCGGATTCACAATCACATCACCCTGCGCGCCCACATTAAAGCTGTTCCCACTGTCCGCCGGCCCATTGGCGCTCCCCCAGAAATTGCTCGTCGCATTCAACGTCCCGCTATACCGCCCCGAATTGATCACGATCCCGCCATCCGCATTCCCCGAGATGACGTTGTTGATAATCGTCACATTGCTCGCCGGCGCCGGATCGATGTTCTGGCTGGCAAACTTCACTCCCGCCCCGCCATTGTTCTCCAGGAAGTTGTTGCTGATCGTCACATCGCTCACCCCGCCCGCGATCCAGATCGCATGCGCCGTCGAATTGTTGATCGTGTTCCCGGTGATCGTCACATCATTGATCGTCTCCAGGCTGATCGGCCCGTCGTTGGTCATCGTGTTGTCCACGACTTCCAGGTTCGACTGCGGATTCCCCGCCGACCCAAGGAACGAAACCGAGCCTTCCGTGTTCCCGGTGAAGCTGTTCGCCTCCACCCTCACGTTCGACACCGTAAAATCAGTGTAAATCCCGTTCCCGCTCGCCGAACCCGGCCGCGTGTTGGTGTCAAACACATTGTTCTTCACCAGCACCTGCGTGCTCCCGTCGCTCGCCAGCGACAGCCCAAATACGTTGTCCGTGATGATGTTGTTGACGATCGTGTCGCCCTGCGCATTGCTGGCCACCACGCCCGCCCCCGCCGTCGATTGCTGGATCGTAAACCCATCCAGCGTTGTGTTCGCCGCCGTCAGCGCCACCTGGCCATTGATGATCGACTCCGCCGCCGCCCGCCCCCGCGCATCCACGCCGTTCTGCGCCCCCAGCAGCGAGATCGACTTATTGACCGCCACGTTTCCATTAAACGTCCCCGCCCCCACGTTCACCGTCCCCAGGCTCGCCACGATATCAACGCCGTTCTGAATCGAACCGCCGCTGTTCACGTTCACCGTGTTCGTCCCCGCCCCGCCCGACAGCACTCCCGCCCCGCTCAGCGTGATCGTCGCGTTCAGGTTCACTGTCGGCGCATCCAGCGTCAGGCTCGCATCCCCGCTTCCCGTGATCGCCGCGCCCGCCGAAACCGTGATGAAATTCGTCGCCTGCAAAATCAGCGTGTTCCCGCCGCTCAGCAGCGTATCCACCGCATCATTCGAAATGATGCTGGCCGCCCCCGGCTGGTCCAGCGCTGCATCATCCAGGTCCGTCAGCGCTGTCAGGTCATCGGTGAGCGTCGCGTCGCCATTAATGTCCGAATTCGCCGGATTATCCACAATCGTGATCGACGCCGGGTCCAGCAGCAGTGTCCCCGCCGCCCCGTGCGGCGCGGTCACATTCACCTCTCCGTTGTAAATCAGCCTCTCCTTGCCCGACACCTCCACAAACCCGCCATCCCCGCCTTTCGCCCCGCCCCGCGCACTGATCTTCCCGTTAAACGCCGTCACCCGGTCCGACCACACCACGACCTTCCCGCCATTTCCTGCCTCGGTCGCATCCGCGTTGATTGTCGAAGTCGAATTAACCAGCGTCGCCGACGCCGTCGCCGTCGTCCCGCCGCCATGCAAGTCCCCGCCCACCAGAACCGTCCCGCCGCCCGCCGCCCCCGAAGCATCCACCGTCGCGCCAATCAGCGCAACCTTCTCACCCGTGACCGTCACCTTCCCGCCAACCCCACCCGCGCTCTTATCCGAGGCGTCGATCTTCCCGCTCACCACCGCCGCGCCGCCCCCGCCATCGATCGCCACATCTTTTGCCTTGATCATCCCCGAGGTGTTCACCGCGATCGAATAAATGTCCCCCGCCCCGTTCATCCTCACCACGCCCTTGCCCGCATTGATCGACCCGCTATTGATGACTCCCGCGCCCCCGCGCCCCGCCGTCGCCGCCCCCTCCACCTTCACCATGATGTTCCCACCCTCTTCACCAATAAACACATCCTTCCCGCTGCTCATCGTGACAATGCCGCCATCCGCCACGATCGCCCCGCGGTTGACCACCTGCCCGCCAAACAAATGCACCTGCTCGCCCGTGATCTTCCCCCGGTTCACCACCGAACCGCTCGCCGTCGAAAATTTGTTGATCCCGCCCAGGAAATCCTGGTCGCCAATCGTCCCCGCCCCCGCGTACAACTGCCCCACATCCACCACCGCCGTCGGCCCGAACATCACGCCCGCCGGATTCACGAAAAACACAATCCCGTTGGCCGTGAACCGCCCCTCGATGCGCGACGGCGCAGCCCCATCGATCCGGTTCAACACCCGGCTGCTGCTCGAGGGCTGAACGAACCTCACTGTCCCGTTCTTGGGGATATTGAACCGGTCATACTTGATGATCGTCTTGTCGGTCGCCCGGATCGTCGTCGTGTTCCCCTTGTTCGAAATGTGCGCAGCACCGGCCAGCACCTGCGCCCCCTTCACATCGTTCCCCCCGCGCGCAGCCTCAGCGCATGCGCTCCACATCCCGCTCGCCGTCAGCGAAACCGCCGCCGCCAGCGCCACCTTGCCTCGCAGCGAGCGCTTGATTGAACGATTCGAAACAACCTGCCCGGTCCCGCGCATATACACAGCCATTGAAGCCTCCACAGCCGATTACGACTGATACAAATTGCCGTAGGTCCGTTCGGCCGGACCCCATTCATCTGTTGCTCTATCTGCCCGACAACTCAATTGCCCCATTCAGGGCACTTGTGACATTTTTTTCTTCTGCCTTCTGGTTCTCCCTCTTCCTCCCTCTCCCAGTACTCCGGGAGAGGGGGAAGAGGGAAGAAGAAAAAATTTCGGATGTCACAAGTGGCCTGAATAGGGCAATTGAGTTGTTGGGCAGATCGAGCAATTTTGAATGGGGTCCGGCCGAAGCGGACCTACGGCAATTTGTATCAGTCGTAAATGGCTGTGGAGGCTTCAATGTCAGTGTCTATGCGCGGGAGTGAGCGGGCTGTTTCTGGTCGTACATCCAAGAAGTCGCTGAAAGGGCGCGTGGCGCTGGCGGCGGCGGTTTCGCTGACGGCGAGCGGCGTGTGGAGCACTTGCGCCGAGGCTGCGCGCGGGGGGAATGACGTGAAGGGGGC
>DASYUA010000055.1:0-20642 GCA_036001665.1 Tepidisphaeraceae bacterium | reverse complement strand
GAGAAGAAGCCGACGATCATCATCAGGCCGTAGGTGTAGAGATGGATGTCGCGGCCGAAGATGGTGAAGTGGAAGAGTTCGGGAAGCATTTTTACTCTACCTGGATTGTAGGGTAGGAGACGCCGGGGGGACAATGAGCGTAACCGATGGGCGATGAGCTGGAGATATCTCGGCTGGAGGAGTGGGATCTGCCTGAGGCGTTGCGGCTGAGCACGCAGGCGGGATGGAACCAGACGATGGAGGATTGGGCGCGGGTGCATTTTGCGGGGGAAGGGTCGTGCTTTGTGGGGAGGGCAAATGGGGAGGTGGTGGCCAGCGGGACACTGGCGTCGTATGAGAATGAGTGCGGGTGGATCGGGATGATGCTGGTGGATGCGCGATATCGCGGGCGCGGATTTGGGAGGGCGATGCTGGGGCGATTGGTGGGGCGGGTGGATGAGCTGGGACTGCGTTGGGTGGGGCTGGATGCGACGGAGATGGGGAGGCCGCTGTATGCGAAGGGTGGGTTTCGGGCGGTTGGGGGTGTGGATCGATGGAAGATCAGCAGGGCGCATGCGACGCTACCCATCACGGGCTTGAGAAGCTTTGATTCGATGGCGGATGAGGAAGCGGTGCGGAGGTTGGATCTGGCGGCGAGCGGGATGGACCGAGGGAAATTGTTGTCTTACTTGCAACGGGAGGAGCGGGGGGAGTTTGTCGTGTGCGAGCGGGAGGCGATTGTCGGGTTTGGCGCTTCGCGGCCGGGGCGGATGGGGGCGTATATCGGTCCGGTGCTGGCCGATTCGGCGGAGATAGCGGCGGGGATTGTCAGCGGATTGCTGGAGCGGTTGGCACCGAGCCGGGAGACGCCGGTGTTCATGGATGTGCCGAGGGGAAGCGCGATAACGCCGTGGTTGATTGAACAGGGGTTTGAGGTCAGCCGGAAACTCACGCGGATGGTGCGGGGGGAGTCGAGGATGGGAGACGGCGGGAAGCTGTTTGGGATTATGAGCTTCGCGCTGGGGTGAGCGTTTTGGGGGTGATTATTCGAGTGTCTTGTAGTCGAGGGTTTCCTGGAGGCGGTTCTTCTCATCGAGGATGATGACGCGGGAGGAGTGGGTTCGGATTTCCTCGTCGGTGGCCCAGACGAAGGACATGACGATCACTTTGTGGCCGATTTTCGAGAGCCGGGCGGCCGCGCCGTTGATGCCGATGATGCCGGAGCCGGGAGTGCCGGGGATGACGTAGGTTTCAAAGCGTGCGCCATTGTCGCAATCGGCGACGATCACGGCCTCATTGGGCAGGAGGCCCGTGGCCTTGAGCAGGTCGGAGTCGATGGTGATCGAGCCGTGGTAGTTCACGTCCGTCAGGGTGACGGTAGCGCGATGAATCTTGGCTTTGAGCAGACGGGTGAGCATCGCGGGGGATTGTAGGGAAGGAGCGCGGTGGAGGATAGTGCGGGCGGATCATTCGCCGTCCGCGCTTTGGGGGGGCTTCATGCACTCGCGCAGGAAGACAGTGGCGAAGGAGCCGGGGGGCAGGGTGAAGGCGAAGGTGATGTGGGGGCCGTGGTCATCAACTCCGGCGGCCAGCTCGATGTCCTTTGGCTGGATGCGCAGGGGGCGGCGGGCACCCTTGACGCGGAGGCGGCCTTCAACCCGAAAGTCCTGGGGGGAAAGCTGATGCTCGGCGAAGACCTGTTGCTCGATTTTGAGTGCCTGGCCGGCGGGGAGCGTCATGCGATAGCCCAGGAGGGGGCCGGTGGCGCTGATTTCGAAGGCAGTGGCGCGGGGTTGTTCGGCGGCGGCCGACTCGACGAGAAAACACGCGCCATTCTCATGTTTCCAGGCGAGGTCGCCGTCGAGGAGGGTGTCGATGCCATTGATCCGGCGGGCCACGACCTGATTGAAGAGCTCGGATTGGAGGGCGGAGATCCACAGGCGGCGGAGTTTCTCATCGATGGCGCGCACGGCGGTTTTCGGCTCGCCGGTTTTGATCAGACGATGGAGGATGCGCCGCTCCATGCCCGAGGTGCGCGGGTAAAGCTTCATGGAGAGCTCGAGGTCGCCGCGATCAAACGCCTTTCTCGCCCCCATGGCGTTGGAGTCGTCGATTTCGGTTTTTGGAGTGCCCAGGAGGAGCTTGAGAAGAGCATGGTTATCGCCGCGAAGCAGAGCAGCGCCCAGATGATGATTGTCGCCGCGCCGGCCGAAGCGCTGTTCGCCGAAATAGTTCGGCAGGCCGCGGGTCTGGAGGATTTGAACCAGGGGCTGGAGCTTGACCACGTCGGTTGGATTGACATCGCGCACCTTGATGGCGAAGCGATTGCCTGCCAGGTGTCCGAGGCGCAGCTTGTTGCCGTGGCGGGCGGCCCAGAGCGGCTCGATGTTGGGCAGCTTGAGCTTCATCACCGCCTGCTCGGTGGTGTTAGGGATGGAAAAGATCTGTCGCGTGATGGCGCGGGCATCCTTCATTCCCGCATAGCCGATGTCGCGCGCGGGGACGTAGAGGGCGCGGGCGATGCGGTCGATGGCATCGAAGGTGGTGAGGCCGACCTTCTGGAACTCCGCGTAAACATGCTCGCCCACGCCGGCCGGCTCATAGAGGGGAAGCTCCTGCACGAAAAAATCCTCAGCGCGAGTTTTCAGCGAACCGCCGATGCCGGGGATGTCATGGGTGAGATAGGGGAGGGACATGATGGGCCGGATTCCATTTCAATCGCACAGGCCATAGCGCTTGAGGGCGGCGTGAACGCCGTGATCGTTGTTGGATGGCGCAATCCAGTGCGCCACCCTCTTGACGGAGGGATGGGCATTGTCGACGGCCACGGCGATTCCGGCCGTTTGCAGCATCTCAACGTCGTTGGCCGCGTCACCGATGGCCATGATCTGCTCGAGGCCGATTGAGTAATAATCGGCCACCTTTTTGAGGGCCGAGGCCTTGTTGGCGCGGCGATCCATGATCTGAAGAAGCTCCGGATCGCAGCGAACGCACGTGGCCTCGCTCAGCAGCGGCGGCAGGGCATCGCTGAGGTCGCCGATGATGTCGGGATGGCCCAGAAGCATGAGCTTGGTGATCGGCTGGTTGCAGAAGGTATCCAGCGGGGCGATGACATCCGGCTTGAAAAGCCGGCCGGTCTCTGTCGTATACGATTGCTCGAAACGATCGGTAAACCAGCGGTCGAGCACCTCGCAGCTCACCAGAACATCGGGATAAAGCGCACGCGCGCCGTTGATGATGTCCAGGACCAGAGCGCCGTCCATGGGGGTGTGGTCGATCACCTGTTTGTTGGGTTCATCCCAAATCAGGGCGCCGTTGTAGTGAATCGAGAGGGTATCGAGGCCCAGCAGTGAGTGGATGTGCCGCACCGAGCGCGGCGGCCGCGCTGAGGCGATCACCATCTTGACCCCGCGCTCCGGCAGGCAGCGCAGGGCTTGTGCGGTCTGGTCGCTGACCTGTTTAAAATCATCCAACAGGGTGCCATCCAGATCGATGGCAACGAGGCGGATGGAGAGTTGAGGATCGAGCGGCGCGGGATCGGGCGCGGTGAGGGCGGCGATGAGAAGATCGCGGCCGGAGATAGGCGGGGGATCATGCATTCGACGGGATTGTATACCGGATGGTCACGATCTGGCGTGCGGCGAGAAACGCGAGGTGGGTGGTGTGCACCGGGCGGCCGGTGATTTTGGCAATCGCCTGGGAATAGAGGGTGAGCTGGGGCTTATAAAAGTCGGCGCGGGTTTGCAGGAGATTTTGCGAGCGGATGTCGTCGGTTTTGTAGTCGAGCAGAATGAAACCCTTCTCGTCGGGAATCAGCAGATCGATGCGGCCGCGGAGCATGGTGCGGTCCAACGGATCGGGGACGGCCGACATCGTGTAAGGGAAATTGACAGGGAGCTCGCGGAGAAGATTTTTGACATTGGCGCGGAGGAACTGGCCAAGATCGGAATTGAGAAGCCAGAGGAGGTCGTCGAGATTGACGGCGGCGGATTGAGCGGGGGAGAGGATTTTGCGTTCCACCAGTTTGGAGAGTTGAAGGGGAAGCGAGCCCGGCGATTGCGAGAAATCCAGGTGTTCGAGGAAAAGATGAATCGCTGTACCGCGGTCTTCCGGCGCCAGAGGCTGCTGGCCGAGGAGAAACGGGGGATCGACCAGTGGTGATAGATCCACAGATGAAGCGGCCGACGGACGCATCCCTCCGGGTGTCATCGAAGCGGATTTGGCTAATGCGGCAAGCGGTTCCGATGCGGGCAGACGCGTAAAAGCCTCAAACGCATACGCGCCGGTCAGTCGTTCAATCACTCCTGCGGCCGCCGGATGAGGAGGCGGAGCGGGGGCGAGCGGTTTCAATTGCGCCAAACTTTCCGGCGGCGGCGGATGTGGCCGGGTCGGATCGTGAGACTCCAGCCACTCACGAATCTCTGAAGAGGAATGGCGGTTGAGTTTGATGGCGGTTTCCTTCGGCTGCATCGCCCAGGCCGGCCCCAGCCAGTCGAGAATGGTCTTAGCGCCCTGAATCAAATTCGCCGGGAGCGGCCCGGCGCGGCCCACATGAGCGCTCAGCCACGCTTCGGGCGCATCCTCCTTGCACGATCCCGTGAGAATCAGATGTTCCTTGGCGCGGGTCATCGCCACATACAGAATCCGCATCTCCTCGGCCAGCGTCTGGCGGCGCAGGCGGTGGGCGACCATGACCGAAGCCAGCGACGGATAACGGATCCGCTTGCCGCGGTCGATGGCGGTGAGGCCCAGCCCGGCGATGCGGTCGGCCAGAATATTTCCCTGACAACTTTGGAAATTGACCCGTTTCCCCAGCTCCGGGATAAAAACCACCGGAAATTCCAGTCCCTTGGAGCGGTGAATGCTCATGATTCTCACCGCATTTTCGGCCTCTCCCAACTGCGGTGATTGCCCGGAGTCGAATTCTTCGCGGAGAGATTCGAGATACTGATTGAAGCGATAGAGGCCCTGGCGGGAGAAGTCGCCGAACTTGCGGGCTTTTTCGTAGAGAAAGATGAGATTGGCCAAGCGCTGGCGCCCGTCATGCAGGCCGCTGGTGAAGGCCAGATAGCCGGTCTGCTCGTAGATGGTCCAGATCAGTTGGGCGATGGGCTGCTGGCGCGAGAGGGTCCGCCAGGTTCCGAGATCGCGGTAAAAATCGCGCAGATGAGCGGCCAGCTCGTCATCCTGTTCGGCCGCGTATCGCGCTGCCGCTTCATGGAAGGGGATGGGATGAATGTCCGGCGGATAAGCCAGACGGATGCGGGCGAGTGAGTCTTCGGCGTCGGGAAGGCCGATCAGGGGGCTGCGCAGCACGGCCGCCAGGGGAATGTCCTGTCGCTGGTTATCGAGAAGGCGCAAAAGCGAAAGGACGTCGCGGATTTCCATCGCGTCGAAAAATCCGCCGCCGTTGTCGTTGAAGACGGGAATGTTACGCTGGCGGAGAATCTGCGCGTAGTCATCGGAATGGAAGCGGGTGGCGCGCAGCAGGATGACAATGTCGCGATATTCGATGGGCCTGAGGGTGAGGGCGCCGGAGGGGCCTCGCTGCGAAACTTCCATGCGGGGATGGCCGTGCATCCCCATGAGCTCCTGGATCCGGCGGGCGACGAGGATCGCTTCGCGCTGCGAGCGCTCGGCGTCCAGTTCATCAGGGTCGTGCGACTCGGATTCATCCTCGAGCTTTGCCGGGAGAAGGTGAAGCTCAATGGGGGACCCGGCAAATGAGTTTTTGGCATCGGGCGGGAAGGATGCGGTGGCGTGCAGGCGGTGCGACTGGTCATATTCAATATCGACCACCTCGCGCGTCATCAGACGCTCGAAAATCTGATTGAGCGAATCGAGCAGCGGCTTTCGGCTGCGAAAGTTGGATTGAAGATCAATTACCCGGCCGTGAGATGCCGGGGGGCGATACTCGTCAAGACGGGCGAGAAAGCGAGTGGGATCGGCCAGGCGAAACGCATAGATGCTCTGCTTCACATCGCCGACGCAGAAGAGATTGGGGGTGGAATTTGCGCTTGCGGCCAGGCATTCGCGGCTCAGAAGCATGAGGATGGCGTCCTGAAGCTCGTTGATGTCCTGATACTCATCGACGAGGACGTGCTGGAACTGCCGGTGAAAAAGCCGGGCAACGGGGGAGGGTTGAGGTTTTGACGCAGTCCCTTCGGAGAGCAGCGTAAGCGCCTGACGCTCCAGATCCGCAAAATCGAGGGCGCGCGCCGCCTGCTTTTCCTTGTAATAGCGCCGGGCGAATTCCTCGATCAGGGAGATGAAGGTACGCGTGTGGATTTCGACGGAGCGCAAACCTTCCTGCCATTGCGCGGCAGTGAAACGAAGCGCGGGGTCATTAAATTGCTCCTGGATGTTCTTGATCAACGCCTGGGCGGCCGATTTGCCGGGGATCGAATTTGAGATGCTGGGCAGCTTGGGAAGGGCAAATGAGGCGGCGGCTGCGACCAGTGCATCATAGCCGGATGTTTTGAACGTGGCCGACCATGTGGAAGAGGTCTTTGCCAGCTCATTTAAATAGCGAACATAGCCGGCCAGATCATCCATCCTGGAAATGGCCTCGATGGCCGATTTGATGTCGCGTTGAAGACCTCCCAGCCGCGATTGAATGAGCGCGAGATATTCCCGGCCCATCTCCGATTGTTCCAGGGGCTTGGCGATCGCTTCACTGATCCGCTGCTGCGCGCTTTTCAGCCACGCTTGCGGCTCAAGGAGCGAGCGAAGCAACTCATAGGTGCGAACCAGGAGTTGGATGAGATATTCATCCTCGCCTTCGCCAAAATCGTCGATAAATTCGTGAAAAGCGGCGGAATCAGCGCGGTCGTAGGAATCCATGAAGAGATCGCGGGCCACCTCCAGCCGCAACAAGCCCGCCTCATCGCCATCCATGACGCGGAAGGCCGGATCGAGGCCGAGACGATGGAAATTCTGCCTGATAATCCGCGAGCAAAAACTGTGAAGGGTGCTGATGGGCGCGTGATCGATCAGGGAAATCTGGCGGATCAAATGCGCATTGTCAGGCTCGCGAGCCAGCCGCTGGCGGAGCGCCAGATCGATGCGGCCTCTCATTTCCAGCGCGGCGGCTTCAGTAAACGTGACCACCAGGAGCTGGCTGACATTGCAGCGGGGTTTTGCATCGCAGATCAGGTGCACGCAGCGCTGCGCCAGCACCGACGTTTTTCCCGATCCGGCGGCCGCGGAAACGAGCAGGCTTTTGCCACTGGAGATGATGGCCGCGAGCTGCTGCGGGGTTGGTGTGAGGGTGGCTTTACTCATCAGGCTGCTCCTGGACGAGTTGCTGAAGGAGCTGATCGCGCCTCAGGCCCTGAATATTGCGATACCGATTGATCGACGCATCAAAGCGGCAGACGCTCCGAAAATTGCAGCTGGAACAGGGAGTGATCGTGCCCAGCCGATAAGGGCGAATGCTTACTTCGCCTTTGATGATTTCATCCGCCAGTGCCGCGAGTTGGCGGCGGACCTCTTTTAAAAGTGCCGCGAATTCGGCCGGATCGGCGACGTCGGTGGAGTTCTTGAGCCCGAATGAGCCATCCTTGTTGACGCGCGCGGAAAGAACGGCCGAAGCGCCTCCTTCGCAGGATTTATCTAGCGAATCAAAATAGTCGGTGTTGAAAATGCCGCGCGGCTTGGCGGCCAGATGAAAGAGAGGATCATCGGGCGATGTCGCATCATCCGGGTGATCCACTTTGTCCAACTGGCGGAGCAGGCGGAGGTAGAAGGCCGCGGCGGGGGACAGTGCTTTGTTGGTGAGCCTCTGGCTGTGTTCCTCGACGATCGCAAGTGATGCCAGGAGCTGAAGGGACAGGCCATGCCGCACTTTGGTGAGGTTGAGTGAATCGCCAAACAGCCGATAATCGAGGATCGCAAACGCCGATTCCTTTTCCAGAATGTCCACTCGATCAATCTGGCCGCGCAACTGGATTTCCCTGCCGGCGGGCGTCTTGAGGACCAGCGCGGGCAGGGGCGAATTTGCCGATCCAAAGTTGATGTTGGTGTGCGTGGTCCTCAGATCGCTTCGAGCGGAAATCTCCCGCTGCTGCGCGATCAATTGCTCGATGGTGTGCTGGATTCGCTTCAGCAGATAGCGGTTGCGCGAATTGCTGAGCATCATCTCGCCGCCCAGCGTCTGCGCCACCTGCTCCGTGTATTTCGCCACCATCTCGGCCGCCGCTTCGCTGGAAAGCTTCGGCCAGTCGATGCGCCGCCGGAGCATTTCACTCACGAGATCCTGTAGAATCGAGTGAAACGCCGAGTCCAGATTGATCGCCAGATGGTCATCCTCAGACCGCTGCTCCAGCCCCAGGCCATATCGCAAAAAATGCTTGAACGGACAGGTGGCAAAAGTCTCAACCTGCGAAACCGTGGCCCGCAGTGGCACGGCGAAAAGCCTGGCCGCGATTTGCGGTGAAACGCTTGAGCGATTGTCGTACGAGAGCGATTTCCAGGCCCGAAAACGAACCGAATCGATGGAGTCATTTCGCGTGGGATACGTGGAGAGCCACTGATAGAGCGCGGGCCAGGGCCCCTCGGCCTGGATCTCTCCTCCAGCGCGAGCCCAGTGCAGCAAGGATGTCAGAAGCTGCCGTGGCGTTCCGATGAGAGATGGATCCTGCTGTTCATCACGAGGAATGACCATGGGCTGCAAGTTGGGAAATAAATATCGGAGCCGCAGCCAATAGGGGGATGGCGCGCAGGGCCGGCGCGCCTCATCACACACCGGCCGGCTGATGTAGACGCCCTCCGAAGCGCGCGTCAACGCGATATAAGCCAGCAGATCTTCATCCAGTCGCTGGCGGTCCGCGTTCGGCTCGATGGCGATCTGCCGGCGATGGAGCTCTGACCGCTCCGAGTCAGTCAACAGCGATAACTCCCGAGCTGATGAGGGGAACAGGCCATCCGACCAGCCCAGAAGAAGCACCGACCTGAGCGGCGGTGTCCGGGTGCGATCGATGGCCCCAACCAGAAGCTGATCGGCGGTGGGGGGGGCCAGCGCCAAATCAAACGTCTCCAGCCCCGCTTCAACGACTTGCGAGAATTCTTCCAGAGTGACCTGTTCATTTCCCAAAAGCTCCACGAGCTGCTGGAACAGGGAACTCACCTCATTCCAAATCTGTTCATGTTCCGCCGCGTGTTCGTGCTGATCGTTCTCGCGGCAATCCTCGATCCATTGCGAGAGCGTCGCTCGAACATCGAGGCGGCCAAGAAGCGCAAACAACTCCGTCGCCATCTCACGAATCGAACCGCTCGATTTGGGCGTCGGAAATACACTCGTAAATGGCGAAATCGCATCACACAGTTTCCGCCGCAGCGCATCTATTGCCGGGCTTGGATCGGGCAAGGCTGAGGTTGCATCATCTCCCCCTCGCGACATCCGCCGGCACCAGGCCCACGGCTCCTCCCGCGTCCACACCGTCCCGCGCAGGCGATGTTCAAGAACGTAATTCTCCAGATGATCCGCATCCGCCAGCGAAATGTTCGCCAGCCCCGTTTTGATGAGCTGCATGACGCTGTCGTGCGGCCAATTCTTCAGCGCGATCCGCAGGATCGATCGAATGAGCTGGAGCAGCGGATGATGCGCCATCGTCCGGCGGTGATCGACAAAGAACGGAATCTGATGTTCCTGCAAGGTCGACTGGAGCAGGTCGAGATAATCTTCGATGCGCCGAACCAGCAGGGCAATGTCGCGCAGGCGATGACCGGTCGAGAGTAAATGGCGAATGTGCCGGGCGGCGGCTTCAACTTCAGCGCGCCGATCGGGAGCTTCGGCGAGCTGGACATTTTCGTCGGCAACCTGGCCGGTTGAATTCGAGAAAACTGACTTCTCGATGGCCACCAAAGACGGGATTCTCGTGAGACTCGACTGCGTCAGGACAGTCGGCTCCTCAACCTTCACTCCTTCATCCGCCAGCGCCTGCCGCAGCCGCTTGTAGCTCCATTCCGTGCGATGAAACAGGCTCGACTCATCCGGCATCTTCTCTGGATCCGCAAGCAGCGGCGATTTGGGATCGAGCAGAAGCGTGATCTCCACCCGCCGCGCTTTCTTCGCCAACCGCGCCAGCATCCGCCGCTCGAGGTCCGTGAATTCCAGGAATTCATCGACGTAAACCGTCGCCTTCCTCACCCGCGCCGAGCAGTCGATGCAGTGCAGCAAATGCTCCATTCGCCGGCGCGGATCGAGCCGCTCCTGGCCCAGATAATCGCAATAAGCCTGATAGAGCAGTTGCAGATCGTGCAGCTTGGCCGACAGAAGCTGTGAATCAATCGGCGGCGAATCCGAATCATCCGTGAAATTCTTAACGGCCGCCTGGAGCGTCTGGGGATCAGTCCCACAGCGATCCAGTTCCGTCAGCGCAGTCTCCAGCCGGGCGGCCAGGCTCGGATAGGTCGCCACTTTGGAAAAATATTTCAGCCGGGGCCGATTCTTCCGCAGCAGATGCCCAAGGATCATCTGCCGTCCCAATGTCGTCACCTGCGGAATGGCCGCCCCTCCGCATTCGGCCAGCAGCTCGTTTGCCAGCTCATCAAACGATTCTACTCGCACTCGGCAGAACCCCTTCAGCTCCGACCCGCACGCCAACAGCCGCTGTGCGGTAAAAGTCGCCTGCCGTGGAAGCAAAAACAGAATCGGCTCCCCCAGCGGCGTTTCTTTTAGCGAGCTGGTGATGGACCGGAAGCAATGGAGCGATTTGCCCGTGCCCGCGCGCCCTGTGATGAACCGCACACTCATTCCGCTCCCCTAACAATTCCCTGATAGTCGGCTATTGGGGGCGGAATTTCAAGGCGTCAGATAAGGCTGCTTTTCCAGAATGGCCTGAAGCTGTTGCGATGGATTGGGCGGCGCGGGAAATGCCAGGCGGAATCCAATGTCGGAGTACCCCTTGTTGCCGCTTCGCCAGTTGGGAATCTCACATTCCCGATCGATCGCACGCGTCGGCGGCGAAAGCGCGGAGCCTCCGATCGTAAACAGATGCCCATTCTCAAAGGTCATCTCCGCGACGTTCCCCACCAGATGATTGAACGCCTGCATCCCGGCCGGCGCTACGTCACGAAACCACAGGACGCCATCGCTGTATTCCCGATCGCTCTCCGCCGGGCGATTGAGCAGCTTCGATTCCGGCCAAATTTCCGGCGTCGGTTTTTCCCCCGCCGGCATAAAAATCCCCAGGTCGGGCATAAACCGATCCGCCACCGACGGCCCATAGGTCCAGCGCTGAAGAATCTTGAACGTGCGATCGCGGAGGTTCCAGTTGTCCTTCGCATAAACCCGATAGGCCGCCTTCCACTCCGCCGGCGTCGGCAATCGGCACCCCAGCAGATCGCAAAAATAGATCGCCGCCTCCGGAGAAACATATTGCATCGGCTGCCGCTTCGAAGGATTCAGATCGCGCGCTGGCCGCCCATTCTCATCCTTCAACACCATCCGATTCTCCGCCGTCGCCAGCGTGTCCGGATAATGATCGGAATTCCCCGCCAGCCAGACATTGGTCCTGCGAATCCCCTGCGTCAGCTTCCCATACCGCGGCCATTCCCACGACCTCGGCCCCGGCCGAGGATCACCATCGCGCGGGTCGTAGCTCCACAGCATCGGCGCCACATCGCGCCATTTTTCCGCCGCCGTGATCACATCAGCGAATAATCCGACCGACACTTCCGTCGTCGAGAGATATACATCCCCATTTTCACCCTCAACTCGCTTAAACACGACCTCAAGCTCATCCGGAGTAATCTCCTTTGAGATGCGAGCGGTATAAGTGACCGCATTGGTCGCATTATCGTAAGTGAAATTCCATTTGATTCGATTGCCCTCCCCTGCGCGTGCCGCCGTCGGCCCAAGCGTCGAGAAATCGATCCGCTGCGCCCCGCTTTTGCTCTGCCGCAACGCGCCAGCAAGCCGCGCCACATCACCAGACTCGCGAACACCCGCGGGTAGTGCATCAATCGCCGCTTGCAGCGACGTGGCGACCCGGCCAATCGCCTCTGCGCGCGTCTTCTCATCCGATGTCTGCCCGAGGTCCTGCCGGGCATTGTAAATAGCAATGTTAAACGCCGTCCGGCTATCCAGAAGTTCCGGCGGAATCGCCAGCTTCTCCTTCAGCGACAGCGCGAACGTAATGTCTTCGGGCGCGGAAGCTTTCGCGATGAATCTGTTCCACAGTTTCTCCGTAACGCGTTTTACTTCGGATCGCAGCGGAGCACGTCGCTCCACAGGGGCATTCTTCTCAACCGCCGCCGCAAGCGATTCTGAAATCGACACCGCCTGCTTGAGATTCTCCCGCTCCGCCGGCCAGGAAACATTCGCCGTCGCCAGATTTCGCCAGGCCGTCACCCGCAACCCCGTCCGATGATCCGCCGCCGCGAATTGCACCAGCGTCTGCCAATCCGCCCGCTCCAAAGCTCGAATCGGCGCAATCAATGGCACGATTGCAGTTTGAATGGCTTCTGACGTGAAAATATCCCGCTTCTGACACTCATCCAAAAGCTGCCGCGCCGACGGCCGATCCTGCTGCGGCCGCTCATCCAGCGAATACCCAGCGCCCAGCAACCGATCCGTCTCATTCAAGTCCGCGAACAGCTTCGCAGCGGCGCCCGACCACTCATCGTAACTTTTGCGCGCTTCCGTGGCGCGCGCTTTAAGATCATCCACCGACGGCTCACGATTTGAGACGGGACGGGAACCCGCGATCAAATCCTCGACAAAGCGCTGCTGCTGCTTCGCATCGAGCGACTGTAGCGCCCCTGTGAGTCGATCATTCCACGCGGCCGCGCCGCCTTTCAGATCCAACTTCTCGGGTAATGCACGAAACGACGCGTCAAGGATCTCCATCCGCTTTTGAATGCCCGCCGCCCGATCGCCCAGCGCCGAGGTGTAGCGGGTTGCATCCCCTCGAATTTCATCGACAATCGGCTTCGACTGCTGCTGCCACTCCTTCTGAACCGCCGGAATCGCGCTGACCCGCAGCGCCTCCAGTTTCCCAACAAATTGCTGCGCCTCCTGCTTCTGTCGCGCCACCGCCGCCTCCCGCGCTGCCATGTCATCAAGCGTGCCCTGACGTTTTGCCAGCGTCCCTCGCAGCTCCTCCGCCGTCCTGGCAATCTGCTGATCAATCTCGGCAATCGACGACGTAATCGTCGGCCGATTCTTCATCGACCACGGCAGATCACCCGTCAGCAGATTCGCCGCCGACTTGTCCAGCTCATTGAGCCGCTGCTCAAACGGCCCCGTAGCCGCTTTCGCCTCCGCCGGATCCTTATAAAGCGTCGCCAACTTCTCCAGATCATTTCCCCGGATCCTGCTGATCTGCTGTCGCGCACTCCATCTGGGCCGCGGATCATCGCTCGCCGCCAGTCTCTGAAATTCCAGCAGCTTCGCCTCCGCCACCCACACTCGCAGGTCCTCCGCACTGGCCACAGCCTTATTTCCGAACCGCTTGTGCAGCGGGCTCGACTCAATCAGCCATCCATGATCGAGTTTCTGCGCATCGGGACTTTGCAGAAACGCCAGCACCGATTTCCAGGCCGGATCGGCCGCGGCGCGATCGAGCGATTCCAGAATTGCCGGTAGCGGCGACGTGCTGGTCGGCTGGGATATCACCGACGCAACCGACTGCCGCAAAAACTGCGGATACGTCAACAACACCGGGTCATTGCGTGCCCGCGTCCCAATGAAATTCGAAGTCCCCGCGAGCGATGCCCATCGCTCCTCAATCTTCTTCAACATCGATTCCGTGTCCCCCAGCGCCTTGCGGGCCGCCGAATCGCCAGGCGCAGTCGCGGCAAATCGAGCCGCCAGATTCGCCAGATATTGTGCCGGCGCACTCCACCCACGCTTCTCGTAACGGTCCTGATACTCACTAAGAAACTCCGATTCCGCCGCCAGCGTCCGCGTCGGCCCGGTGGTGGGGGCATCGGCGGCCTGCGGCAATACCACCAGTTGCCGTGGCTTCTCTGTCGCTGATTCCGTTGGTTGACTCATCGCGACCGGCCGACGCGGCAGATGCGCATTCGTCCAATTCCAAATGCGCTCGCGCTGCGTGACCGCCGCGCCCCCGATTGCAGCCAGCACGAGCAAAAGCACCACCGGCCGCAACAACACGGGCTTTCGCGGCCGCATTCTCCACACCCGCTTATAAACCGACGCCAGCCGCCGCGGCCGCTTCTCCGGATTCGGATTCAAGAGCCGATTACACAAATTCCTCCAGCGCCGCCCATGCCGCCCTAAATCCGTCCACGCCCGAGTCGCCGCAACCGGCCACGCCCCGGCGAACGGATGGTGTAGCACCAGCTCGTGAATCAGTTGCCCTATTTGAAACAGATCATTCTTCGACTCCCCGCGGGCGACCTGCCCCGCCGGCGCGGGATCGGTCAGGGCAATGTGGGCATCGGCGGGATCACCGGGACTGAGCAGAACATTCGATGGCTTCAGATTCCCGTGCGGCCGCCCCGAAATCTGCTGTAGATCGCGCAGACCCTTCAGCGCCGACATGATGATTCGATACAGCGCACGGCTCGTGAGCGGCGTCGCCGCCTTGATCAGATCGGCGGCCGTTCGCGGATAATGATCGACAACCACAAACGGACCCTTTTCCCCAAGGCCCAGCGCATGCACTTCTGCCCAATGCGCAGGCCGCGCCCGCGACACCTGCTGCTGAATCTTCGCCACTTCCAACAGGAGCGCCGCCGGCGATCCGGGCGCAACATCGCGCGCTTCCGTGCCTTTGACGAAGAACGATTTTTCAAATTCCCCATCAAAACCCCGCACCCCCGCGAGCTCATGGATCGAGTCGCGATGCTGCTGAGGGAGAAATTCTGGGCGGCCAAAAATTGCCATGTTTTTGTGGTGCAGGCCTTAGCCTGCAAGCAGCGATATGGCCCGATAAGGGCGGGTGGGCGCCGGGGCTTTGTGCCCCGGTCCACGTCGCTACTAACCCACGGGATCGCTTGCTTATCTTAAATGACACGCGACTCCGCCCGGCAGTGGCAAAATCGGTGGGCCCCAAGGCCCGGAGCTTCGTTACCGAGCGGGTTCGACTATTGACGCCGCTCCCGCGGCCCCTTTTCAAAGGTATTGGGCGTGTCTGTGGAAATCGGCGCACTCAATTCCCGCTGCGCCTCTTTCTGCTGAGACAGGTCGTCCGCGAGCAAGCAATTGGGAAACGCCGCCAGGAGCCGCTCGACCGCCTGTGGAACCTGTCGCTGCGACGCAATGATTCCCGCCTGCTCGCGATGCTGTCCAAATCGCCGCACATCCGAAATCGGCGGCCTGCTCCACTCCTGCGCTGCCGGCGGCATCCTCTCCAATCGTCCCCCGATCGCCCCAATCCGCGGCGGCCCACTCTCCAGGTGCTCCAGCATGTTCACAAATGCCACCGGGTCCCATCCCGCCCGTGCGTGGATCGTGAACGCCAGATCATCCGCCTCCTGCTCCTGTTTCAGGTTGAATCGATGTTCCACGAAGCGCAGGATGATCGAATTCGCCGGTGCATCCGGCGGCCCGGCGTGAATGTGGTGCTGGATGTGCCGCAGCAGCGTGTGCGTGTAAGCATGTGCCATCGCCGCCGCCAGCTCATCTTCGCTCTGGCATTTCTGAAAGGCCGGCAACAGCACATAAACATGATGTCCGCCGGTGGTGAACGCGTTGGGAATCGCCGACCGGGCGATGTGAAACTGCACCTCCTTGGAGAACATCCAATCTGAGTTCTCGCCATCTTTTCCCAATGACTGCTCTCGCGCCACCTCTCGCGCTGCCGCCAGCAGCCGCGCTGCGATCTGCTGCATATATCCCCGCAGCCGCGGATCATCGCTGACAATCGCGGGAGCGAGAGCGCGATGAAGCGAATCGGCTTGATCGATGAGCGATTGATCCCCGGCGCTCGTGCGCGTGCCGCACCCGGCCACAAGCCCCAGGATCATGACCAGCAAAACTCGTCGCATTCCTCCTCCTCAGCGAATGATCCCCAGTTCCCGCCCGGCCGATGCGAAGGCGGCGACCGCCTGATTGATGTGCTGCTCGGTATGCGCGGCCGAAAGCTGCACCCGAATTCGCGCCTTGCCTTCGGGAACGACTGGATAGCTGAATCCGATGACATAGATCCCCCTTTCCAACAGCCGCCGCGATAGCTCCGTGGCCAGCCGCGCCTCGCCGAGCATGATCGGCGCGATGGGGTGGCTGCCGGGCCGAATATTGAAACCGGCCGATTGCATCGCGCTCCGGAACCGCTGCGTATTCGCCTCCAACCGCCGCCGAAGATCATCACTCTTCTGAATCAGGTCCAGCACCGCCAGGCTCGCGGCCACGATCGTCGGCGGAACGGTGTTGCTGAAGAGATATGGCCGGGAGCGATTGCGCAGGAGCTGCACAATTTCTTTCCGCGAGCTGGTGAACCCTCCGGTCGCTCCTCCCAGCGCCTTCCCCAACGTTGAAGTCAGGATATCAATGCGGCCCATGCAATTATGAAACTCATGCGACCCCCGCCCACTCTTCCCGACAAAACCCGTCGCGTGAGAATCATCCACCATCACCATCGCCTTGTACTTCTCGGCCAGATCGCAAATTACGGGGAGAGGCGCAATATCCCCATCCATGCTGAATACCCCGTCGGTCGCGATCAATCGCAGCCGATTTTGCTGCGATTGTTTCAGCTTCTCCTCCAAATCTTTCATGTCCGCGTGTTCATAACGCAACCGTTGCGCCTTACTCAGCCGCACTCCATCAATGATGGAGGCGTGATTCAGTGAATCGGAAATGATCGCATCTTCCTGTCCCAGAATCGTCTCAAACAATCCCCCGTTGGCGTCAAAACAACTCGAGTAGAGGATGGTTTCCTCCATCGCCACAAATTCCGACAATCGCTTCTCCAACTCCTTGTGCTGATCCTGTGTCCCGCAGATGAAGCGCACGCTCGACATCCCATACCCGCGATCGCTCAATGACTTCCGGGCCGCCTCAACCACCGCTGGATGATTCGCCAGTCCGAGATAGTTGTTCGCACAGAAATTCAGCACCAGCCGGCCGTTGACGTTGATCTCCACGCCCTGCGGCGAGGCGATGACCCGCTCCTCCTTCCACAGGCCGGCATTCCTGATGTCGGCGAGGATTTGCGAGTAGTGATCCCGGGCCTGATCGAACATGACATCACCTTCTCTGGAACTCGTAGATTGGGCCAAGCTGGAGAATGTTGGTCAAGTCCTCCAGGGCGACATGAGACTCATCCAGCAGCATCGGATCACCCAGGTCATCCGGGTGAAGCTTCTCGCGGTAGTGGCGATGCACCCATTGCACCAGCTGATCATAAAGCGCCGGGGTCAGCAGCGCCCGGGCATGTAATGCCGCAAGCTGCTTGTCGGTAAGCGCCACCCGCAGCCGCAAACAGGCCGGGCCGCCGCCGTTCTTCATGCTCTGGTGTACGTCGATGAAATGGCACGAGTGAATCGGCGAGGTTGAGGTTGGAAGGGATTTGAGATAGTCGCGCGTCGAGGCAATCTCCTCGCACTCGGTGGGGCAGATCAGCACCATGCCGCCCCCCGGCAGCGTGACCAGTTGGCTGTTGAAAAGGTATGAGCGGATGGCATCCGCCAGCGGCACCTGCTCCTCGGCCACTTTGATCAGGTGCATGTTGGGGAAGTAATTGCCGATCTCCTGCGTATAGGCGCTGGCGTGATAGAAGAGCACATCCTCATTGGAAACGGCCACCACATCATTGTGGAAAGCCCCGGCGTCGATGGCGGCGGGGCTTTGCTGAAGGAAGAAGGTCCTGGCCGGGCTCAATTGATGCAGCCGGGCAATCGAGTCCGAGGCTTCGAACGTGTGTCGCGCTGGGAACTTGGCCGGCGCCTTCCCCGGCGCCAAAGCGCGGCGGCCGTACACGAAGACCTCAATTCCGGCCTCGCCGTGCGATGCGGAAAGCCGCATGTGGTTGGCCGCGCCCTCATCGCTCAACTGCATGTTGCAGGGGAGCGGCTCATGGTGCGCGAAATGTTTGGGATCGGGAAAGAGCGTCTCCAGCAGCCGCCAGGTGAAGCCCGATTCGATGCAGCGATGAAGCTGCATGGCCAGGTTGGCCGCCGTGAAGTGCACCCGCCCATCCTCCGTATCGGCACTGGGGGAAACCGTGGCGGCATTGGCGGCCCACATTGCCGAGGCGCTGGAGCAGGCCCGCAGCTTCATCGGCGCCTCGCGCTGCGCCTTGATGAGAATCCCGCCATCGCTTCCGGAGAACCCCAGCCGGCGCAGCGTGGGGATGTGCGGCCGCTCGTGCGGGGGGAGAATCCCCTGCTTCAGGCCCATGTCCATCATGAACTTCATCTTGGCCAGCCCCTGAAGTGCGGCATCCTTGGGATTGGAAACGGTCATTCCGTGCGCCTGCGAGGCAAGATTGCCGATGGCCAGGGCGGCGTAGTTGTGCGTCGGGCCGACGATGCCGTCGAAGTTCACTTCGTGGGTCATTTCAACTCGATTCCAGGCGGCATTGTAGCGGGCAGGCGCAGTTTGTCAGATTCGAGGAGGGCCACGGGGTAGGAGGAATAGTCGGCCGACCAATATCCGGCCGGGCGATGATTGCCGCTCTCGCCGATGCCGCCGAAGGGCAGCATGCTGGAGGCGCCGGTGGTGGGGCGGTTCCAGTGAATCACTCCAGCGCGGACCTGGCGGTAGAACTGATCGAACCGCCCGCGATCGTCGGAGAGCAGGCCGGCACAGAGGCCGTACCGGGTCTTGTTGGCCTCGGCGATGGCGGCGTCGGAGCTGGCAACGCGAATCACCTGAAGCAGTGGGCCGAAATGTTCCTCATCCGGCAGATCAACAACGTCCGTCACATCGATGATCCCCGGTGTCAGGAACGCCGGCCGCGGGCCGGTGGATCTCATCTCCAGAAGCGGCTTTCCGCCGAGGTTGATCAGGTTGGCCTGCGCCTTGAGCAGAGTCTGCGCTGCGGCGTCGGAGATAACCGGCCCCATGAAGGGCTCGGGTCGGTCAGTGTGGGGGCCGACGCGGATTTGCCGTGTGAGCTCGATGAGCTGATTCAGGAATGGCTGGCCATCCTGCGGGATGATCAGCCGCCGCGCACAGGAGCAGCGCTGGCCGGAGGTGATGAAGGCGGATTGAATGGTGAGCAGCGCGGCGGCCTTCAGATCCGCCACATCCCAGATAACCAGCGGATTGTTCCCGCCCATTTCCAATGCGAGGATCAGGCCGGGGCGGTGGGCGTTGGCCTTGTTGATGGCGATGCCGGCGGCGGCGCTGCCTGTGAAGAAGATCGCGTCGATGTCGCGATGCGTGGCGAGGGCCGAGCCGGTTTCGCGTGCGCCATGGATGACGCTCATCACTCCCTTTAGCAGGCCGCCGGCTTCGAAACACTCGGCCATTTTGTTGGCTATCCGCGGGGTGTATTCGCTCGATTTGAAGACAATCGTATTTCCCGCAAGTAAAGCTGGAACGATATGCCCATTGGGCAGGTGGCCCGGCATGTTGAAGGGGCCGAGGACGGCGGCCACGCCGTGAGGCTTGAAGCGGGTGATCGCCTGGGCATCCGGCGTCGGCCGCGACTCCTCGCTGCGGCGCATGGTGTGGGCTTCGATGGAGAGGGGGACCTTGTTGATCATCGCATCGACTTCGCCCAGCGATTCCCACAGCGGTTTTCCGGTTTCCTGAGAAATGGTCTGGGCCAGATCGGTTTTGCGAGCTTTGAGCTCGGCCGCATAGCGGTTGAGGATGCCGATCCGCTTTTCCACACCCAGATCGACCCACACATCAAATGCGAAATACGCAGCGCCCACCGCATGATTGAGTTCCGTCGGATTGAGCGTGCGAAAGGATGATGAGACTTCGCCGGTGGCCGGATTGATCGATTGCATCGAAGGGCCGGACCCTTCGAGCCAGGCGCCGTTGATGTAGTGAGGGAGTGATTGGGCCATCCATCACTCCTTCTTTTTGGGCCGCAGCGTCGCGAAGCGTACTTGATCGCCGACGCGGGCGTTGAGGGCCAGGGCGGTGGCGCTGTTGATGCGTACGCCTTTGTCGGTGATGGCGAGATTCCCCTTGGCCGCGCGGAACTCCGGTTTGGCGGTGCCGACCATGTAGATGTCGGAGGCGATGGCGTCGTTGGTGATCTCGATGATGGGGGCCTTGGCCGATTCCCTGACGGTGCGGACCTGGTCGCGCTTGGCGCTGTTGATCGGGCCGGCATCAAAGATGTCCACCATGCCGCTGAATTTAAATCCCTCCTCCTCGAGGATTTTGACGGCCGGCTTGGTCTGCTCCTGCACCTGGCCGATGGCCTCCTGGGCCTCCTTGGGGAGGAGCGGGATATAAATCGGATGGGTGGGCATGAGGTCGGCGATGAATTTTTTGTTGACCATGCTGAGATAGTCGGCGTTGGGGAAGTCGGTGTCGAAGAACTGGCGGCCGATGGCATCCCAGAAGGGCGATTTGCCCTGCTCGTCCACCTGGCCGCGCATCTCGGCAATGATGGTGGGGTCGAAGCGGCGGGGCCGTTCGGCGATGAAGAGGAATCGGGCGAGGGAGAGGAAGCGGCCGTTGCCCTCCTTGCGGTATTCGGGGGCCAGGAAGAGCGAGCCGATTTCGCAGGGGCCGTTGTGGTCGGTGACCAGCTTGAGGAATTTGATTTCCTTGCGGACGT
>DASYUA010000054.1:0-5760 GCA_036001665.1 Tepidisphaeraceae bacterium | reverse complement strand
TACCCCCTTCGAGATGATAGACATTGCCGACCTGTTGATTGTGATATTTGCCGGTCTTCAGCCCGCGTACCTCAAAAATGAGCTGCGTATCGCCATAATCAAAAATCGCCACCTGCGTGTTGGGTGTTTGCCCCTGATCTTCATAACCAAATCGGCCGCCAAAACTGATCACGCTCTTGGGCAGCGTGCCGCCGGGAATGGCCCAGCGCGCCTTGTCCATCTCATGCACGCCCTGGTTGCCGATGTCGCCGTTGCCAAAATCCCAGAACCAGTGCCAGTTGTAATGAACCAGGTTGGCGTGATAGGGCTGCTGCGGCGCCGGTCCCAGCCAGATGTTGAAATCCACCTCGGGCGGCGGCGTTGTCGTCTCTTTAAAGCCGATCGTGCCGCGCGGCTTATAACAAAGCCCGCGGGCCACCAGCAGCTTGCCGAGCTTGCCACTGGCGATGGCCGCCATGACCTTTTCCCAGCCGCCGCTGCTTCGGCTTTGCGTGCCGTGTTGGACGATCCGCTTGTATCGGCGCGCTGTTTCAACCGCCATCCGCCCTTCATGAATGTTGTGGCTGCACGGCTTCTCGACGTACACATCCTTCCCCGCCTGACATGCCCAGATGGTGATCAGCGAATGCCAGTGATTGGGCGTGGCGACGGAAATCGCATCCACATCCTTGTCATCCAGCACCCTCCGAACATCGGTGATCATCTTGGGCGCTTCACCGTCGGCTTTTTCCGTTCGCTGTCCCCTGCTCTTGAATAGCCGCGTATCCGGATCGATCAGATAAGCCACTTTCACATCCTGCATTTTGCCGAATGCATCGATGTGCGATCCGCCCCGGCCGTTAATCCCGGCCACGCCGACGCGAATGGTCTCATTGGCCCCAAAAAAATTCCCGGTGGCCTTGGTGCCGTTGATGAGCACTCCCGCACCGGCCGCGGCCAGAGAACTTTTCAGAAAACGACGACGCGAAAGACGGGACATGAGCGTTCCTCCGGGAAATGTTGGACCTCGTTCCGACGATTTGCAGCGATGAGCCACGGCCAGCAAGGGTGATCGCCACCACCCTCAGCAATACATAGTCGCACCAGAACGGGTCCGTTGTCAAAGCCGAACCCGACAAATTGGACTGCCCGTGGCGGCGCCCCTATAAGTTGAATCGGTGAAGAAACCCTTCTCTTCAAAACAAAGACATCTGGCCTTTCGCGCTGGCAAAGCCCCCACGCCAGCCAGCGATGCCGCAAGCTCCACCACCGCCCCCAAGGACCCAAAACGCCGCCGCCGTCACCTCAGGAATTACCGCCTCTGGCTCTGGCCCTATCGCGGCGTCCTGCTCCTGCTGTTTTTCCTGGCGCTCACAGGTGCGGCCCTCGACATGGTCTGGCCGCTGGCCATCAAGCACATCATCGACGGCATTCTCCTCGCTTCCTCACCCTCGCCGCAAAAGCTGACCGCCCTGGGAACGTTCGGCCTCGCCCTGATCTCGCTTTTGGTCCTCAAACAGGCCATCGATTCCACGCGCAGCTATCGCACCGACATCCTCGATTCAAAAGTCACCGTCCGTCTCCGCCGGCGGCTTTTCGAGCGGCTCCTCTCACTCTCGCTGGGCGATCTCGCCGAGCTCAAGTCCGGCGGTATCGTCTCCCGTCTCTCCAGCGATGTGGACAGCGTCAGCGGCCTGATGCAAATGGCCCTCATCAGCCCCTCCGTCGCTCTGGTGCGCATCATCCTCACCGTGATCGTGCTCTTTTATCTCAACCCGCGCCTCGCCGCGGCCGCACTGCTGCTCATCCCGCCACTGGCGTTCATCAGCATCCTCTGGGTCCGCCGCGTGCGGCCGATCTATCGCTCCGCCCACCAGGAGCGCACCGACGTCGATTCGGGCGTCTCCGAAACCTTCGGCGGCATCCGCATCGTCCGCGCCTTTCAACGCGAACATCGCGAAGAGCGCCAACACGCCGTCGGCCGCCATTCCATCCTTCGCCGCTGGCTCCTTGCCACTCGCCTCGAGCTGATTCTGCAAGTGGTTTGGGGCCTGCTCATCCCTGCCACCAGCCTGCTGATCGTCTGGTACGGCGGCCATCTCTACCTGCGCGGCAAAGCCCAGATTGGCGACATATTCGTCTTCCAGATTTACTCCGTCCTGCTCCTCCAGCCGGTCTGGCAGATCATTTCATCGATCAGCTCAACCCAAAAATCGCTGGCCGCGCTGGAGCGGGTCTTTGAAGTGCTGGAGATGCCGATCGACAAGCCCGATTCGACCGATGCGATCGATGCGCCGAATCAGGTCCGTGAGATTCGTTTCGATCACGTCAGCTTCGCCTATCGGCCGGATACGCCGGTGATCAAGGATTTTGATCTGACCGTGAAGGGCGGCATGACCGTGGCCCTCGTCGGCCCCAGCGGCGCGGGCAAAACCACCATCACCGATCTGGTCGCCCGTTTTTACGATCCCACCTCTGGCTCGATTCTTCTGAACGGAATCGATCTCCGCCGCCTGAGGCTCAAGGGTTATCGCCGCCTCCTGGCCGTCGTTCAGCAGGAAACTTTTCTCTTCGATGGCACCGTCCGCGAAAACATCGCCTACGGCCTGCGCGACGCCACCGATGCCATGATCGAGGATGCCGCCCGCCGGGCCAACGCCCACGGCTTCATCGAGCAGCTCCCCGAAAAATACCAGACCATGATCGGCGAGCGCGGCTTTCGCCTCTCCGGCGGCCAAAAACAGCGACTCAGCATCGCCCGCGCGATATTGGCCGACCCGCAAATCCTCATCCTCGACGAAGCTACCAGCAACCTCGACACCGAATCCGAGCAACTCATTCAGGCCTCGATGACCGAGCTGCTCAAAGGCCGCACCACCTTCGTCATCGCCCACCGCCTCAGCACCGTGACCCACGCCGATCGCATCGTCGTCCTCGATGAAGGCCAAATCCGCGAAATCGGCGCCCACGACCAGCTCATGTCCCAGCGCGGCTTCTACTACGACATGGTCGAGCGCCAAAGGCAGTCGTTCGCGAGTTTGGATGAGGTGCTGCGGTGAGGAGTTAGCGCCAATGATTCAGAATGACAAACTCATCAATCACAGGCACACCAGACTTTGAAAACTTTTCAATCGCGACCACGACTCCTCGTGGAGTCAAATCTCGTGCTGCATCGTTGTCCTGGCGAATCACGAAGAGTCCGGGATGATGACCTCCAGCTTCCTTGATGAGTTCATGGAGCTCCCTGAAATCATCGTCGTGGTTGGCGGTAAGCAACACACGCCCCTGCCGAATTGCTTTCGTCAAATGAATTGTATCTGATTCTCCGACCGATTGTCCTTCAGTCGGAACCAGCACATCGTGACCAGCGCGTCGAAGAAATTTCACCAACAACGAGTGCGATGAGTCCTCATCGATATAGAGATTCATGATGGGAAAGCCCGGCGGATCGCGGCACGGTCTTCTTCTGTGAGCGGGCGCGGACTCGGATGGAATTTATAGTTCGGGTCATTCATCCCCGAAAGTTCCATGATCATTTCCGTCCGACGGAAATCTTCCGCTATTTCCGGTGGATTGCCCCTGCAATACGCGATGGCTTCCTCCACCGCCTCGACCGGCAGATTGTAGTCATCGGCGATTTCCTGAACGGTTCTCGGCTCCTCCGCGCTCATAAACATCCCATACAGCGTTCGCGCGCGAATGCGCCGACCTTTGATAGACAATTGCCTGTACGACGACTTTGGATCGCGCTCCAGATACTTATATTGAGTCGTTGGAGAAGCCATAACTGCAGCATACGATTGCCTGCTCCCCCATTTCAACCGCAAAACACCATATCCGCTCCTCCTTGACCCATCCCCACCCTTCTTCTAATCTCACCTCCTCAATGAAATTCGCATTCAGCACCCTCGCCGCTCCATCCTGGGATTTCGAAACCATCGCCGCGCGGGCCAAGGAATATGGCTACGACGGCGTCGAAATCCGCGGGTTCTTGAATGAAAGTCTGCTGACTGCCTCCAACATTTTCCTCTCCGACCCGCGCAAGGTCTCGCAGCTCTTCAAGCAGGCCGAAATCCAGGTCGCCTGCCTCTCCAGCTCCATCGCTTTCACCGGCAACCGCCGCCGCGATAAGCAGGCCGCGCAGGACCTGATCACATTCATCGACACCGCGCGGCTCCTCGACTGCCCCATGGTCAAGATTTCCGACACCCAGGTCCGCCCCGGCCAAAGCCGCGACGAGGCGGCCGCCGCGCTGGCAAAATGGCTCTCGCCCCTGGGCGATTATGCGGCCGACCGCGACGTCACCATCGTCATCGAAAACCTCCTCTCCTTCCGCCACGCCAAGGAACTTTGGATCATCCTCGAAATGCTCTCGCACCCGGCCGTCGCCGCCTGCTGGGATGTTTTCAACGCCGCCCTCATCGGCGAAGTCCCCGCCATCAGCGTGCCCACCCTGAACAACCGCATCCAATACGTCCAGGTGAAGGATGCCACCCTCGGCCCGCTCGGCGCCAGCTTCGGCCGCCTCGGCGAGGGCAACGTCCGCGTGCAGGACCTGCTCAAACGGCTTCTCGGCATCGGCTACACCGGCTGGATCTGTTTCGAATGGGAAAAAGCCTGGCTCCCCAACATGATCGGCGAACCGCAGGACATGCTCCCCGACGCCATCAAGAAACTGCGCGACTGGACCAAACCCCCCGAAGAGCCCGTAAAGAAGGGCCACGCCCCCGCCAAGGCGCCTACCGCCAAATCCGCCGCCGCCCCCGCCGCGGCGCATTGAACATTACGTTTCACGTTTTAGCTGTAGGAGTGGCTTCAGCCGCCGACGCGCGCCGCGACAGCTTCACGTTTCAATTCTGATGATGCTCCTCATAGTGCCTCTTGAGAATGTCATCCCCAAAATCATTGGTCATATCCCGCCACACGCTGTGAACGTGATTGCCGTTCCCCTGCGTGTTGTCGTACTCGATCAAAAACGTCGGCCCCTGCACGCGATAATAATGCAGCTTTCCCGGTTCCATCCCGCCGGCCCACGCGAAGTGCACCTTCTCAAATCCCGCCGCCTGAATCTTCTGCATGTCCTGCTCGGCCACGTCGCCGCGCATGCGGTTCGCATACGCGCTGATCAACCCCAGAAGCATCTGCTTCTGCGCCGCGGATAATTCCCTGGCCCCAATCCCCTCCGGCGTCAGCAACGTCGCCTTCCGCGAATTGGCTGTGATGATGTCCTTCGGGGCATCGCCCGTGAGAATCCCGGTCTTCTTTTGCTCCTCACTCAACGATTGCGCCAATGCCCGCCCCAAATCCTCCTCCTGATCCAGCACTCGCAATCCTTTCCGCGGCCCATCCTTCACCTCCGCCGGATTGCTGCCAAAGAAATTCGGCGACGCCGCCACCGCCTTCCCCTCGACGATCGTGAAATTCAGCGACAGATGGTGCCCCTCCACGCGCCAGCCCCACGCCTGCTCCGATCCCGGCTTGCCGAAGATCGAAACCGCATAATTCTCCGGGTCGCGCTTCGGCCCTTTTCCCGCTTCCAGCTCCAGCAGGATCTGCTCCAGGCTCATGATCGTCACCGCCGTCGCAAATCCACGCTGGCTCAGCCCGCTGCTGAGCAGCGCCTGCGCCAGCGGCCGCTGCGCTGTCGAAAGGTCCTTGAACGGGATTCCCTTGCGCGTTCTGGGAATGAAATGCCAGTTCACCCGCTCCGCATCGCTCAGCTCAAACACCCCCGCCTGCTTCTGCTCCGGCGTATAAGTCGCCAACAGATTGTTCGCGGCC
>DASYUA010000053.1:0-14974 GCA_036001665.1 Tepidisphaeraceae bacterium | reverse complement strand
CCCCGCAAACCAGCCCCGCCACCGCCAACCCCCGCCCCCCAGCGCGCCCCTCGCGCGTCTGCTTCAATGCAATGATCCCAAAAATCACCGCCAGCAATCCCGGCAGAATCGGAAGGAAAAAAATCAACCCACAGATCAAGCTCGCAATCGCCAGCCCGCTCGTCGCCGGCGACACCATCGGCCCCCCGGCATACCCGCCTTGCCCATATCCCGGCGGCGGATATCCCGCCGGCCCCGCATATTGCGCCATCGGCACCGCCCCCTCCGCCCCAAATCCCATCGGTGGCGCAAACCCCTGCTGCGAATGAGCCACTGGCTGCGCCGCCACCGGCTGCTGCATCGCCACCTGCTGCGCCGTCGCGGGAGCCAGCGACACCGACGGCGTCAACTGCGTCGGCACCGTAAACTGCCGCTTACAAACCGTGCATGAGATGGTCTGTCCCGCGTATTGCGGAATCTGCTCCGCCGTCAAACTGTAATGCTGCCCGCAGTGCGGACAATTGAATCCACCAGGTGCTCCAGGGCTCATCCATAAAAGCTTAACCCCCTCCCCCGGCCAATCAAACTCTCCACCCCGTGAAGATCACCACCCCCGCCGCAACGCACAACACTCCCATCGCCACCGACGTTATCGCCAGCGATTTATCCACATATCCCAGCCGCCGTTTCGCCACCGCCACCAATCCCACCACCGCCCCCACCGCTCCGCCCACAAAAACTCCGCACGCCCCCAGCCTCCGGAACACCGGCCCCGGCTCCATCAATCCCACCGCCATCCCCAGCGCCACCGCCCCCGCCACAAATTCCACCGCCACTATCACTGGCCAACTTGCAAACGCGACCCCTTCCTCGCTCTTCTCCGGAATATCCCCGTAATACTCCAACTTCGAATTTTCCGTCCTATTCTCATCCGTGTGCATCTGTGCCCCATCTGTGGCTGATTTCGTCTTCTCCGCGTCTCTGCGTCTCTGCGGTTGCATTCTCATTTCCCAATCGGCGGCGGCGGCAAACTCTGTCCCATCAAAACCGGAAACCCCGGCGCTGGCGCCGTCAGAAAATACCCTTCGGCAATATGCGTCTGAATCATCGCCCGAAACCCGGTCATCAGTTCCGGATCACCGAGCGCCCGCTTGGGAACCATGATGAAATTCGAGTCCTCCGTCACCAGGATGAACAAATTCTCTGTCTCCCGAAACCGCAAAAATGCGCTCCACCGAAACGCGCTCGTGCTGTTCACATCGCTGCTCACAAACTGCTCATCATTCACCTCAAACACGTGCGGCCGACGCAGCGACGGCTTCTGCTCCCACGTGTTTCGAATGACCGCCCGGTTGTATAACTTGAGAATCACGATCAGCACGAAAACAACAACGATCCACGGCACGAACGCCAGCATCAACGTGGCATATCTGCCGCCGTGCCACTTAATGGCCGGCACAAACTGCGGCGAGCTCAATGCTCCCATCACGACCAGCACCATGATCCCCGCCCAGCCGCTCCTCTTCACCTTGTCATACCCCGCCTTCCCAAACGCCGCCCGCATCCGCGCCACTTTCAGTTGCATTTGCAACGTCGCGATCACAAATGCCAGAAAGCAAATGGCCGCCACAGCGCTTGGCAGGAGCGCGAGCGTCAGGTCGTTTGCCGGCTCCGGCCCATTGCGTATCCCATAGGCATCGCGTTTCAGCAACAGCCACAAAACGGCCATCACAATGAGAAACAGAATCCACCCAACAATGCCGACCCAAATCGAGCGGCGCGCTTTGGCGCCGCCCTGTGCATATGCATACCCGTTTGCCTCCCTCAAATCCTCTTCTGTGTACTGAATCTCCAGCTTCATCCCCTCACAATACCCACCCCCGCCCAAAATCGAAAAAGGCGCGAAGACTCGAAGAAGCACATCGCTTCTTCAAGCCTTCACGTCTCCAGGTATCCTGTTGCGTCCGACTGTGCCGGACATCTCTCAGCTAACAACACCCCGCCCCACCTTGTGCGACGCCGACATCCCACTCGCCTCTTCCGACCTCTCTTCCATCCCTTCCCCCGGGCCGCTCATGCTCTGCCCTCGCTCTCCCCTTCCTTCCATCGCACCTCCCCCTTCGGTGAATCCCAGATACAACTCATACAACGCGTATCCAATCACCACATAAAACGCCAGCTTCAACAACCGGAACATGACGAACCTCCAGTTCGAAAATCGACAAATTCACTCGCGCAACAAGTCCACCTCCTCCGCCAGTAATCTCCGTGCCACGCCCTGCCACTCCACAGTCCGCCCGCCCGTTTGCAGCGCAATATCCACTGCCAATACAATGCATTCATGCGCGATCCCCGCATCGAAAAACTCGCCGATGTTCTGGTCAATTACTCGGTTGGCGTGCGAAAAGGTCAGCTTGTCCGGATCACTTCCACTCCCGCCGCACTCCCACTGGTCAGCGAAATCTTCCGCAAGGTCCTCGCCGCCGGCGGCCATCCGTTCACGAAGATCAATGCGGAGGACACTCAGGAAATCTTCCTGAAAAATGCCACTCCCGAACAGCTTTCCTATCTAAATCCGATTGCCAGGTTCGAGCAGGAGCGCATCGACTGTTCGATCAACATCTGGGCCGAGCAGAACACGCGTCTGCTCACCTCAGTCGATCCCGAAGCCATGCGCGTCAGCCGAGGGGCGCGCAAACCCCTCATGGATATCTTCATGAACCGTGCAGCCTCGGGGCAGCTGAAATGGTGTGGTACGCAGTTCCCCAACAACGCGGCGGCCCAGGATGCGGATATGAGCCTCAGCGACTACGAAGACTTCGTCTTCTCGGCCGGAATGGTCGATCAACTCGATCCGGTCGCGGCCTGGAAACGCATCAGCGAAAAGCAGCAACGGCTTGCAGATTTCCTGAATGGAAAGAAGGACTATCGCGTCGTCGCGGCCAATGGCACGGATGTTCGCATGAGCGTTGCCGGCCATCATTGGATCAACTGCGACGGCCATGAGAATTTCCCCGACGGAGAAGTTTTCACCGGCCCGGTTATCGAGAGCGTCAACGGCCAGATCAATTTCTCCTTCCCCGCCGTCTACGACTCGCGCGAAGTTTGCGACGTTAAACTGACGTTTAAAAACGGCAAAGTCGTCGATGCCTCGGCCAGCAAGGGCGAGGATTTCCTGGTGAAGATGCTCGACATGGACCCCGGCAGCCGCTTTTTAGGCGAATGCGCCATCGGCACCAATTACTCGATCCAAAAATTCACCCGCAACACCCTCTTCGACGAGAAAATCGGCGGCACCGTCCACTTCGCCCTCGGCGCTGGCTACCCCGAAACCGGCAACACCAACCAATCCGGCCTCCACTGGGACATGGTCGTTGACCTCCGCCAGGGCGGCCATATCTCCATCGATAACCACAAAATCCTCGAAAACGGCCGCTTCCTCAACGAATCCTGGCCCGCCTGACCCAGCCCGCCACGCGATTTACCCTATTCGCCCCCGCGCTTTTGCGGTATCTCTTCCTCCATGAACGTTCTCGTCGCAGGCGGCGCCGGCTACATCGGCTCCCACACCGTCAAACGCCTCAAAGAATCCGGCCACCATCCCGTCATCTACGACAACCTCTCCCGCGGCCATCGCATCGTCACCGAAATCCTCAAAGTCCCCTCCATCCTCGCCGACCTCAACAACCACGACACTCTCCTCAACACCCTCCGCGAATTTCACATCGACACCGTCATGCATTTCGCCGCCTACGCCTACGTCGGCGAAAGTGTCGAACAGCCGCTCCTCTACTACCAGAACAACGTCGCCACCACGATCAACGTCCTCCAGTGCATGCAGGAAGCCGGCGTCAACCGCTTCGTCTTCTCCAGCACCTGCGCCGTCTACGGCGACGTCGAGAAGATGCCCATCACTGAGGATGAAAAGAAGGCCCCCGTCTCCCCCTATGGCCGCAGCAAGCTGATGGTCGAGCAAATCCTCACCGATTACGCCAACGCCAACAAGAAATTCGCCTTTACCGCCCTCCGCTATTTCAACGCCTCCGGCTGCGCTATGGATGGCACCCTCGGCGAAGACCACAACCCCGAAACCCACCTCATCCCCGTCGTCCTTCAGGCCATCCTCGGCGTGCGCGACAAAGTCACCCTCTTCGGCCAGGATTATCCCACCCCCGACGGCACCAACATCCGCGACTACATCCACGTTGACGACCTCGCCGATGCCCACATCCTCGCCATGGAAAAGCTCAAGGACGCCCAGCAGATCTTCCTCAACCTCGGCACCGGCCGCGGCTTCTCCGTCAAGGAAATCATCCGTACCGCCGAACAAGTCACCGGCAAAAAAGTCCCGCTGATCCTCGGCCCCCGCCGCCCCGGCGACGCCGTCGCCCTCTACGCCGATCCCACCCGCGCCAAACAAACCCTCGGCTGGGAAGCCAAGTACAAAGATCCCCAGAAGATCATCCAATCCGCCTGGAACTGGTTCAAAGACCACCCCCGCGGATATGCTAAATAAAAACGCTCGCTATGCGACCTCTTTGTAGGGGCGGCTGTAGGGGCGGCTCCAGCCGCCGTCCTTCACCGCTCCGCAACGCAAGGCAATTATGGACCAATATTCCCTCCGCCCTCCTCCCCGCATAGGCACCAGCGCCATCCTCGCCGTCCTCGCCTCCCTCGGCTCGATGTTCCTCTCCTGCTCCGGCCGCCCCCTGTGGGGCCTCATCCTCGCCGTTCTCTCCATCCCCCTCGGCCTGATCGGCTTCATCCGTGCCGCCTCTCCCGAGATCAAAGGCGGCATCGCCAGTATCCTGTCCATCATCGTCGGCATCGTCGGCGTCGCTGTCGCCGTAGTCGCCATGTTCTTCAAAATCGTCCTCTTCCACTGGTAGAATCCCTCGCAATGCGAGCAATTCTCTGTTTCCTCCTCATCATCCTTCTTTTCGTCTCCCTCTCCTTCGCCAACCATGGCCCCGGCACCTCCGGCGGCGGCTCCTCCACCGCCAGCGGCGAAACCATTAAACAGGGCGGCGCTGAGTTCACCTTCCGCCTCGACTACACCCAGTTCGAAGACATCTCCAATTCCGAGGCCTCCCGCCTCGCCCGCCGCGCTGGCGAATTCGACGCCCTCTCCAACAGCGCTGTCACCACCATCGAAGCCGCCTACGGCATCACCAACGACTTCCAGCTTGGCGCTCAAATCGGCTATTACTGGGGCAGCGGCTTCGTCGATGCCGAATCTGAAGATGGCATCGACGTCGAGCTCGCCACCGCCGATCCCAACGGCCTCACCGATCTCTGGATCACCGGCAAATATCGCTTCCTCAAAGGCCGCCCCGGCCACCTCTCCGCCATCGCCGGCGTCAAGCTCCCCACCGGCCGCGATGATGTAAAACTCAGCAACGGCGAAAAGCTCGAGCCCTCCAGCCAGCCCGGCTCCGGCAGCTACGACTTCCAACTCGGCCTGGCCTATTCCCGTTTCCTGACCTCCCAGCTCACCATCGACGCCAGCACCATCTACACGTTCCGAACCGAGCACGATGGCTTCGAGGTCGGCGACCGCTTCGATTTCGGCGCTGCCGTCGCATATCGACTCACTGAATCGATCAAATCCTTCCCCCAATATTCCATCTTCGGCGAGCTGACCGGCGTCTGGCTCGGCAAAGACCATTCCGATGATGAAGGGACCAACCCCAACAGCGGCGGCACCACCCTCTACCTCTCCCCCGGCCTCCGCATCCGCTTCAACCCCAATTTGTCCCTGACAACCGCCATTTCCGTCCCCATCCTTCAGGACCTCAACGGCGAACAGATCGAAACCACCTATAAAGCCACACTTGCACTATCCTGGTCGCTTTAGTCGCTATAATGGAGAGATCATGAGGGCACTACTCTTCATCGTTCTTGTTTCGCTTCTTTCAATCGTCATCACCGGCTGCGCCTCCACCGCCGAACCGCAACACCTCTCGGCCAACCAGGACACCTGCTGGGTCTGCGTCCACGAGAACGATCTGGCCTGCGTCAAAGTCGACATCGACGACAAAACCCCAACCGCCCAATACAACGGCAAGACCTATCACTTCTGTAGCGAAGAGTGCAAAAAGGAATTCGTCGCCAACCCCGCCAAATTCGCCCCCAAATCCGTCTCAGCGGCCCCGCAAACCCAGCCCGCGCATCACTAATCCTCCCAGACCCAATATCGCAACCAATCCCCACGCGCCCGCCGACACTCTCGACCCCACGCTCCAACTTCTCGGCCGATACCTCATCTCCACAATCACCGGCCCCTCACTCGCCGGCACCGGCACCGCCCGCATCACTCCAAACGCCGGCCATATCGGCGCTGCCGTCTCCTTCCCGTTCTCCTCAATAATCGTCGCCGTCCACCCCGGAAAGTAACTGTCCGCCACCACCAACCAGCCGCCTCCGCTTACCAGAACACTCACCACCTCCGGCCGCTTCTGTTGCACGAACTCCACAAACGCCGGCCCACCCATGCGAATCAACTGCATCTTCCGCTCCTGATCCTCCACCAAGCGCCGATTGCTCTCATCCTCTATCTGTCGATCGACCAGCACAACCCGGTCCGGATTAAAATCCATCTTCGCTACCCGATCGAGCACTTCATCCGCGCGATCATACTTCTCCACAAACGGCGCCACCCACGCCCTCGGCCTCACCTCTTTCGCCTTATATATCACCGCATCCTCCCCTCGACTCACCAGCTCAAACTTCTCCGGATTCGGCGCTGGCTGATTCACCGCCGACACCACATACCCAAAATTCAGCAGCCCCCACGCCGGATGCTCCGGATTACGCAGTTGAAGCAAATACCCATACCAATCCTTCGGCAACTGCCCGATCCCCGGATGCTCCCACCATTTGTAATATCTCACCGGCCCCAGCGCATCGTACCCCCGCAGATCCGCCAGCCCATACGCCGTCGCCGTCTCCGGCATCATCGTCCGAAACGTCCCCGCCATCCGCGCTTCCGGCAACGATTTTAATTTCTCAATCGCCGCCACATTCTTCGGAAAATAAGTTTCCGCCGGCGCGCCCGGATTGAACGGAATCGCGAACACCAGCAGGTCGATCAGCGCCAGCGCCAACATCCCCCACCCCACCGCCTTCTCTCTTGTAGGTCCGGCTCTGCCGGACACCGAGCCGTCACCCACCTGGGCTTGCCGCATCGCGCGTCCGATCCAATACGCCCCCGCCCCCAGCATCGTCGCCGGAATCAGCAGCCGCAAACTCGTTCTCACCAATTCCGCATGCACCCGATCCACCACCCCCTTCACCTCTGTCAGCGTGTGCTCGTGGACCGCCGTCTTCCGATATTCCGCCTCCGCTTTGCCGTAGCCGCGCTGGAGAATGAACGCCTTGCTCGCCAGCAGCGTCCCTGCCCCCGCTGCCGCCAGCGCCACTGCTATCCACGCCAGATTCGCCATCACCTTTCTCAGCCGCGCGGAATCAATCCCCGCGTTCACCCGCTGCATCAATTCCTCCATCCCAAATCCGGCCAGAATCGACAGCGCCAGCGCTGTGGTCAAAAGCAATCGCGCATTCTGCGCCATCCCCAATCCCGGAATCCTTCTCACCACGTTGTCCAGCAGCGGAAAATTGATCCCGATTGCCGCCGCCACAATCCCCATCACCCCCCACATCTTCACCGTCGCGTGCCGCCGCCACAGTGCCAGCGCCGCAAAGACTCCCAGCACCAGCGGAATCGTCCCCACCCACCCCGGTGCCAGCTCGTTGGTATTCGGCAGCTTCGTCGCCTTGCGAAGCTCAAACGGCATCACCCCATCCGGATACCCATTGGCATACGGAAACAGTATCCCAATCAGATGCTGCGGATCGGTCGCGATGAACCTCTGCGCTGCCAGCCTCTCCCGCCGCACCACGTTCGCCCCCGAGTGCGCTGCATATTCCATCAACGGCAGCCACTGCATCGCCGCCAGCGCAAAACCAAACCCCACCGCCGCCCCCATCGCCCCTCCCGACCTCATCGCCAGACTTCTCCGCGCACGCCATTTGTGTCTTCCCGTAGGATCCGCTTCAGCGGAGGGCTTCATCCCCCCCACCACCCGAAACAACCACACCAACCCGCACGTCACCAGCAGATGAATACACGTCCCCGGATGTCCCCCCAAAAACTGCATCGCAAACACCAGCGCCCCTCCCAGCACTCTCATCAATGTCACCCGCTCGATCATCATCTCCACAACGAGCACCGCCCACGGCAGCATCGCCGACACATTCGCCTGCGGATGATTCAGCCAAACCACGTTGAACCCGCACAACATGAACGCCACCGCACTCAACAGCCGCGGCGCGCCCGCCAATCCATACCTCCCCACCAGCACCCACACCCCCAACCCCGCCACAAACAGCTTCAGCGCTGCCGAAATCGTCCAGCTCCACGTCGGCGAAAGGAGAACGTGCAACAGCATCGTCGGATAAAAAATCGCCGACTGCCCATTGCCGACGAACGGCGCACCCAGTTGTGAATACGGATTCCACAGCGGAATCTCCCCCTTCTTCAGCCGCTCCACCGCATAGATCGTCCACGGCACAAACTGCACCGTCTGATCCAGCAGTCCCTCGTTGCGCGGAATGTAATCCTTGCCCGCCTCGCCCCACGGCGCAACCATCCGCAGCGCATCCGTCGGCGCCAGCACAAACCCCGGCCGCCATCCGTGCCAGACCGCAATGCACGCGACCAGCGCCATCGCCGCGATATGAATCATGCGCGTGCGCAGCGACTCCGCTTGCCCCTCCTTCCCCGTCGCCTGTTCTGTTGCAACTTGCATCTCCGATAGCGCCGCCCCCTCCTCCCCGCGCACCGGCTCAGTCTCGCTCATCGTCCCAGCCAAGACATTCACCCACTTCTTCAAACGAGGGTGGGCACCGCCCACCATCGCCACAAAGTTCTTACCCCCGGTCATGCCGAGCCCAAACTAGCACGGCCACCCGGCCTCAACAACGCGAATTCCGGCCGCGACCGCCGCAAAACTGCAAATCCTGATGGAATTGAAAGACCCATTGCCCCTTCCCCGCCTCCCCCCAATAATTCACCTGTGAATACCATGAGAATCCGCCCCCTCATCTTCCTCCTCATCCTCGCCATCCCCTCCCTCGCCGCCGAAGCCCCGAAAACCGGAATCACCCTCCTCGGCCACATCGACTACAAACCCTGCTCCGAATCCTCCGGCGTCGTCGCCTCGCGGAGACATCCTGGCGTCTATTGGACCCACTGCGACTCCGGCAACGACGCCTCCATCTACGCCATCACCCGCGAAGGCAAATTCCTGGCCGAATACAAGCTCAACGTCAAGAACGATGACTGGGAAGACATTGCCATCGATGATGATGGCCACCTGTTCATCGGCGACATCGGCAACAACGGTGGCAAGCACAAAGAAGTCCATGTCCACCGCGTCGACGAGCCCGACCCCGCCACCATCCCCGCCGGCGGGATCGCCAAGCTCAAGGTCGACAAGACCTGGAAAATCTCCTACCCCGACTCCCCGTTCGACGCGGAAAGCCTCTTCATCCTCAAGGAGCACGGCTACATCGTCTCCAAGCTCTTCACCGGCCTCCCGGCCACCATCTACCGCTTTCCACTTCGCGAAAAGAAAGATGTAACCCTCGAACGCGTCACCTCCATCGCCGTCCATTCCCCCGCCACCGCTGCGGACATCTCCCCCGATGGCAAACGCCTCGCCGTCCTCAGCCTCGGCGGCCTGAGCATCTTTCAAATCGACGGCGATCCGGCCAACGCCGGCAAAGTCGACCCCATCTCCATGCGCTTCATCCATCCCAGCGCTGAAGGCTGCTGCTTCGCCCCTGATGGAATCCCCAATGGAATAATAGTGACCGCCGAAAGCCGCGAAGTCTGGCTCTTCATCCCTCCCGAGCCCGCCGCCGTCCACCCACAACCGAAACCGCAGCCTGCACCCGCCCCTCCCCGCGATGCCGCTCAACCCCAGGCCGCGCGCGTCCCCACCACCCCACAATTCGCCATGCACGCGCTGGCCAAACCCCCCACCATCGATGCCAAACTCGACGACTGGGACCTCAAATCCAACGAGCTATCCGTCAAAGCCGCTCATCGCCATGAGGCCAATGACAAAACCGCCCGCGCCTGGGCCGGCTGGACCGACAAAGGAATCTACCTCGCCGCCATCATCCCCGCCGACGGCCTGAACCCCCTCGAAGAAAACTGGTATTCCGGCGATGCCGTCGAGGTCTTTATCGGACAGGAATCTTCAAATCGCTCCACCGACTGGACCGACGCCGACGATCGCTGCTATCTCGGCTTCGCCAAAGCCGCTGACGGGACGTTGGGCGAATTCCAGCTTCATTGGCCGCGCCATGACGATGACAAAGGCCCCGCCGATGCGAAAGCCGCCGGCGCAATGAACAAGGATGGCGCCTACCAGCTTGAACTCTTCCTCCCCGCCGCCCTCCTCGGCGAAACCGCCGCCAAATCCGGCCTTCAACCCGGCTCACAACTTCGCTTCAACATCTCCATCCTCACCAAAAAACCCCGCCGCAACTGGTACGTCGGTCGCTCCAACTCCGACGGCTGCTGGGTCACTCCCTTGAATTGGGCAGTTGTAACTTTGGAAAAATAATCGGGGGCAAACAGCGAAATTGGGGGATTTTCCTGCGCGATTTTTAAAAAGGGCCGCACATGCCTTTTTCGCCATAACTCCAGCGCCCACAAGGCCCCACTGCAAATTTGGCGACATCCCTTATGAATTGGACACTCCCGTACCTCCATCAATGTGGAGCACAAATAAATCTCAAGCGCACACACGGCTTTCTGCTTCCCAACGTCCCGCGCAAGGGGCGCCCCAACCCGGGGGCGCCCTTTTTTTGTCTGTGCTTTTCCCTATGTATTATCCCGCCCCAAAATTAAACCAAATGCCTGCCATGGCCGAAGAACACCGGAAGGGTGTCGTTTTCTCCGCCCTTTCGCCGGCTTTTGCAACGAGGCTGATTATGGGACGGCTCGGCAACCGCAATCACCACCGAGGGGCTTTCACCCTCATCGAAATACTGATCGTCGTCGTGATCCTGGGAATCCTGGGCGCGCTGGTCTACCCCCAGTTCGCCAACGCCCGCAGCGAGGCCGCCGACAAGGCCGCCCGCACCCAGCTCCAGGGACTCCGCTCGCAGATCGAAATGTACAAGGTCCAGCACGGCGGCGCACTCCCCGACCTGATCACCAACTGGAACCCCCTCACCACCGCCACCACCTACAACACCAAAACCGTCGGCCCCTACCTCCCCCGAGCCCCCAAGAACGGCTTCAACAACCTCGCCTCCGTCGTCGATGGCGATGGCACCGGACCGGCCGCCAGCAGCGCCGGCTTCATCTATGACTACGCCGCCGGCGCGGGCACCGGCAGAATCTGGGCCACCACCGCCAACGGCACCAGCGTTTTCCCGCAATAAGCTGCGCTCACTTCCTGCCCAACTCCTCCAGCAGCTCTGGGTTCACCTTCGCCTTGATCGTCCGCCGATCCAGCCCCAGCCTCCGCGCTGTCTCCTCATAGTTGTGCGTCTGCGAATGTACCAGCGTGCAATAGCGGCACAGCAACTGGTCGGCCGTCAACGTCCCCGCGCACACAGCCTCGGCCAGCGACTGCCGCGCCCCCTTCTCCGCCAGCAACGCCGGCCGATACTCATGGCGAATCAGGATATTCCGCACACACTGCTCCAGCTCCCGGAAATTGCCCGGCCACGGATACTCGCGCCCCATGTTGTGGCTGATCCAGAACTCCACCTCCTCCGCCAGACGCTCCGCTTCGTCATTGACCACCGTTCGCCGCGCTGGATCAGGAGATGAAAGGTCCTCGAACCTCCTCGGATCGGTCACGCGCTGGGCGATGAACAGCACCATGTTGTGCAGCTCATCGGGCGACTGCCGCAGAATCTCCGCCAGCGCGGGCGTCGTGATAATGTCCGAGCAAATCCGGTAATAGAAATCCTCCCGAATTTGCCCCCGCTGCATCTGCTGCGTCAGGTCGCGGTTGGTTGCGGCGATGATCTTGCCGGTGAACCGCCGCGTTGTCGTATCGCCCAGCCGCTGGAACGTGCGCGTCTGGAGCACGCGCAACAGCTTCACCTGAATCGCCGCATCGATCTCGCCAACTTCATCGAGGAACACCGTCCCCAGCGGCCGGCAAACCTCCAGCCACCCCGCGCGGTCCTGCAACGCCCCCGTGAACGCTCCACGCTTATGCCCGAACAGCTCCGATTCAATCAGCGTCGGCGACAGTGCTGAGAGATTCAGCGGATGAAACGACCCGGTGAAATCCTCCGCGAACGATTGAGTCTTCGGATCAAACGGAATATATCGCGACAGCCCAATCGCCCGTGCCACCAGTTCCTTCCCCGTCCCCGACGGCCCCACAATCAGCGTTGTGAAATCCCCCATGTGGTCATACAGAATTCGCAGGTATCGCAGCATGTCGCCGGTGAAGACCGAATGCCACACCGCCGCCCGAAGCTGCGCTGCCGGCATCGACCCGCCGACGATGTGGCGAAAGATGTAATGAAACGCCCGCCGGACCTGAAAGAAGCTGGCAAACAGATGCGGCGGATCATAACGCGGCTCGAGCTTCAAGCCCGGAACATCAAAGAAATGCCCAAGCTGCCCCAGATATTCCCGATAGAAGTCCACCTTCCGCGTCGATGCCGTGGCCGGCGCGCTGGCGGAGGTGGCAACGATCAGATCGTTGAGTTTGTGCCGCGTGCGCTGATAGAGGATGTAGAACACCAAATCCTGATACGCCTCCGCCTCTCCGCCGGAGAGCTTTTGCCCCCCCTCCAGCCGCGACCGCATCGCCTCCGCCAGCTCTTCCGCCTTGGCGCTCAGCGCTGCAATATTCGGCCGCTCACCTTCCAGGTGCGCCCGGGCGCTCCAGACAAATTCGGACTCGACAAAATCCTTCCCCAGAATATCCCGCTCGAATTCGATCCGCTCCCGGAGGAATGGGTTGCAGTAGGTCAGCTTCGAAAACGCCTGCGCCAGGTTCCGCTCGGCTTCGCTGAGGATTGCCATTCAAAAAATGTACACGGGTGGGGAACGGTTGCCAGAGGCGGGGTGGGTCAGACTCGGAGGGGCGGGTGCGATCTTCTATAGGAATGTCCGCCCGGTTGGGGTAAGGTGGGGAAAATGGAAGAAGTCCTACCACCCCAGACCCAGGAAGGGGCAGGGTTCGAGCCCACGCGGGTGAGGCAGTTCACCGTCTTCATGGAGAATCGCGTCGGCCGTCTCCAGACCCTCGTGCGCAGCTACGAAGAAGCGGAAGGCCGGATTGTCGCCCTTTCCATCCAGAATTCGGCCGACACGGCGCTCGTCCGATTAATCTGCTCCGATCCCGACATGGCCAAGGAAGTGTTGAACAAAGACGGCTTCTCCTTCACCGAGCAGGACCTACTGGTGGTTCAACTGCCCAAGCGCACGCAGTATCCGCTGACGCTGATCTGCGCGGCTCTTCTGGCGGCCGAGATCAATATCCACTACGTCTATCCCCTGCTTATCAGCCCCGGCAGCCCGGCGGTGGCGCTTTACGTCGATGATCCCACGCTGGCAGCGCAACTTTTCATTAAGAAGGGGTTCACGCTCATCGGTGAGAGCGACCTTCGCAAGTAGTTGCCGTTCTCCTTTCACGCCTACAGAGTTTTCCCTCCGCTTCCCGATAAGACAGATATCCCCGGGACCCAAAGTCCGCTGGTTTGTTTGCGAGGTGGGCCAATGAATTTCTGGAACAGAAAATTTTCCCTTCATGGCGCGGCCATTCAGGTTTCGTGCGCTGTGGAGCGACTGATACCGCAGGTTGAGCGAATCTTTCGCTCGTTTATCAGGCCGGAATTGCCGGCCAATGCCTCGATGGCCAGTGGGATCATCCGACCGTTCGAAGAGGGTGAGGTGCTGCGGCATCTCTCGACGCGGGCGCGGCGGCTGGCGACGTCCGATCCGTGGCTGGAGCTTTATCAGGATGGCGAGCGCTTCTGGATCGTCGACGAGCGCTGGGGCATCGCCGAGATGAATCTGTTGCGGGCCCAGTGGCGAAGCTGGGTGCTGCCCAATTGCACGCTCGATTCGTTTCACCTGGCCGAGGGGGCGATTCTCTGGCCGATGGCGCAAATCCTGCGGCCGCGAAAGCTGCACCTCGTGCCGGCCGCCTCGATCGTGCGCGGCGGCTGGGGAATTCTGCTGCTCTCGCCTTTCAGCCTCGAGCCGGAACTGGGCCGACTCATCAAGTGCGGCTGGCGAATTATCGGACAGCGGTGGACGGCCCTGCGCGAGCGCGAGGGGACGGTTGAGATGCTGCACATGCCCGGCCTGGTTGAGAAGGCCAAATCGCTGACCCTGCGAAGGCGCGGCACCGGCTCGCAGATTAAATGGCTCGATCTCACGCACGAGTTTGACGGATGCGGCGAGAAGAGCGCGCTGTGCCATGCGGTGCTTATGATCGAGCCGGGCAGGAGAAGCTCGCCAGCATTCACAGACCTCTCCATCCCGCAGGCCCAGGAATCGCTGCGCCGCGAGTGGCCAATTGCGGACACCCATCCCTCGCCGCGCTGCGGCCTGCTGGCCAATCGGCTGGCGCAGCTCTGCCGCTGCGCGCAGATTCAGTTGTCGCACAACCCGGCGGACCTGGTTTTGATGCTCGAATCGGCGATGACGTCGGAGCCGCAGGGCGCGCCGCGGGTGACGATTTCGCTCCCCGATCCCCAGTGGCATCCCACGGCCGCGTAACGCGGTGATCGTGCCCGTGTGATGTCTAATCATGCTCCTCCCCTTCGGCCGGTTTCTTAGGCGCCGGCGGTTGCTTCAATAACACCTTCACTACCTTCTTCTGGTCCTTGTCCACTCGTATGCCTCCCAGCTCGGCCAGCCATTTCGTGCCGCTGGCCTTGTCAAATTCCTCCTTCTTCGTGAACCGCTCGCGGCGCAGGACCTTGTTGGTCTGAG
>DASYUA010000052.1:0-15891 GCA_036001665.1 Tepidisphaeraceae bacterium | reverse complement strand
CGGAGTTTGGCGATTTTGGCGGTGATTTCGGGTTCGAAGCCGAAGCGGTTGCACTTGATTTTGATGCGATCCAGGACACTCTTGCGGAAGACTTTGTAGCAGACTTCCATGTCGGTGAGGTTGAGGTTGGTGAACATGTTGCTGAGGGTGGTGAGGACGCGGTTGCCGAGGGTGTGCCAGAAATAGAGGACGCGGTGGGGTTCGCCGCCCATGAAGCGGGAGCCGAAGACGACGTCGGCGCGGTTTTGGAGGATGGGGGTGAGGAGCCGGGGATAATCGGCGGGGTCGTATTCGAGGTCGGCATCCTGGATGATGACGACGTCGCCGCTGGCGTGCTTGAAGCCGTCGCGCAGGGCAGCGCCTTTGCCTTCGTTGACGGGTTTGTGAATGATGCGGAAATCGGCCTCGGGGAAGAGGGCGGGGAGCTGGTCGAGTTTTTGGGCGGTGGCGTCTTTGGAGCAGTCGTTGACGCAGATGATCTCGCGGCGCAGGCCGCCGGGGATGGGGGCGTTGACGACGAGGGAGACCAGGGCCTGGACGGTGGCTTCCTCGTTGTAGACGGGGATGACGATGGAGACCTTGGTGAGGGTCGCGGTGGCGAGGGGCGGGTTGACGGCGGGTTCAATCACTTCCATGGTCTCCGGGTGGCGCTTGGGAAGTTCGCGGCGAATGGCCGGGAACGGGGCGTTTGCTGACACGGCTTCTGTTTCTGTATCGGTTTGCGACATGGTCCTACCACTTTCCGATGCAAGATTGTCCGGGACAGCCGGACCTACGGTGGTGGGCAGTGCCCACCGTATTGGATGTCGGGCAGGAGTGCCCGACCTACCGCTATATTATCAGCATCGGAAGGCGGGCGGACAGGGCAATTTTAGGGAAGAATTCAGAACTCAGAATTCAGAATTCAGAAGCAGAGTGCACTCAGGCGACGGCTTTGTTGGGTGCAAGTGCTTTGTTGGGTAATGACTTACCGGTTGCGAGGGCGCGGGGGATGGCCAACTGGGCGGCCTTGACCTGGATGCCTACCAGGTCCGCGGGGGCGTGGATGGGCACCTCAAAAAGCGGGGCAGCCTCTAACGCCGCGGCGGCCACTTCGATCAAAATCAGGTCGCAGTCGCGCTGGGGCAATGCGAATTTCTGGAAGCAGGTCTCGCGGGCTTCGAGCAGGGCTTCGGCACTGTGGTCCTGGACATATACATCAGCGCAGAGGCCGCCGACCCGGACGATCTCGGCCATCTGTTGGCCGAAGGAGTCGGTAGCGGTTTCGGGGCGGTGATGAGAGCCCATGGGGATGGCGAGCATGGCCGGGAGCTTCCATTGCCTGGCGAGGAGGCCGGAGGCGTCGGCGTGGGTCATGTCGAGCAACTGCACTTCGATTTCGGCCAGCTCGGCATGACTTCGGGCGCCGCGGCAAATGTCGGCGTAGCCGTCGTACACGGCATCGAGGGCGAGCATGCCGATGTCGGCGAGGAGGCCGGCGAGGAAGGCTTCCTCGCGCTGGATCAAATTCATTTTGCCGGCCAGGGCGCGGGCGGCGGTGGCGGCGTATAGGTTCCTGCGCCAGAATTTCTGATAGTCGAAGGCTTTGGTTTTTCGTGTCTGAAGGCGGCTGACCAGGGAAAAGCCGAGGACCAGGGTGCGGACGGTTTTGAGCCCGAGGAGGATGGTGGCGTGGGCGATGGTGCTGACGGTGTGGCTTCGGCGATAGAAGCTGGAATTGGCGGTCTTGAGGAGCTTGGCGGAGAGGGCGGAGTCCTGAGAGATCAGCTCGGCGATCTCGGCCACGGGGGCATCCTCGCGGACCAGCTCCATCACCAGCATCGCCAAAGCGGGCGGCGAAGGGAGCAGCTCAAAACTGCGAATTTTTTCGACGAGCATTTGCGACATTCGGCACCTCCTGTGATCAGGCGACGTGCCTCTTGCCCGCTGTCGGCGGCTTCCAGGCGCGCACGCAATTGCGCCCGGCGGCTTTTGCGGAATAGAGGCTGGCATCGGCGGCTTTGACCATGGCCGCGGAATCGTCAAAGGCGGAGCCGGCATCCCGGGTGGCGACGCCGGCGCTCACGGTCACGGCCAGGGACAGATCGCCGACGGGCACAGCGCTGCCGCTGACCATGCTGCAAATATTTACAGCGATGTGCCTGGCCTGGGCCGAATCGGTCCGGGACAGCAACAGCGCGAACTCATCGCCGCCGATGCGCGCGGCCAGATCTCCATCGCGGGCCGCCGCCGCCAGCGCCCGGCCGATGGCCATCAGGGCGGCATCTCCGGCCTGATGGCCGTAGCTGTCGTTGATCAGTTTGAAGCCATCCACATCGAGGAGGATGAGCGAAACCGGCCTGATGTCGCCCTTGCGAAACTGTTGCGCCAGGAGCTGTTCGAAGCGGTCGCGATTCGCCAGTCCGGTCAAGGAATCGGTGCTGACCTGGGCCAGCAATTGCTGGTTTTGCTCGGCGAGCAATTTGGCCTGCTGGTCGGAGCGCAGCATCAAATCGACCAGGGTCTGGTTGGCCTCGGCCAGCATTGCCGGGAGATCGATGGGGGCATCCATTTGTATCTCGAAGAGCGGGGCCTGTTCTCGAGTCTGGGTGGCGATTTGGGCCAAAAGCTGATCGCAATCGGCGGGGGAGAGGCCAAATTCTGCAAGGCAGATCTGCCGGAGTTCCGTGATCGCCGGCCGGGCATCTTCATCGGTGAAGACATCAGCGCAGCGGCTGGCCACACCGACCACCAGTGACAGCTTTTGCTGGAACGCGTCGGGCGCGGCGGTGGGATTGTGGTGGCAGGCCATCGGGGTGGCCAGTAGCGCGGGCAGCTTCCAGTCGCACGCCAAAATCCCCGAGGCGTCGGCGTGGGTCACATTCAGGGTTTTGGATTCGGCGGCGGGGAGTTGAGCGTGGCTGGCGATCGATTCCTGCAACTGGCCATATTCCTCCCCGAGCGCCTTATCCAGGGCCAACATGCCAATATCGGCGAGCAGAGCGGCCAAGAAGCATTCATCCCTCTGGAGGATTTTCAGGCGCTGGGCCAAAGCCATGGCGGCGGTGGCGGAATAGATGCTGTGCCGCCAGTATTTCAGATGATCAAACCCCTTGCTGTGCTGTTTCTGGAGATTTTGCACCAGGGAGAATCCGAGGACGATGGTTTTGACGGAGACGACTCCCAGCACGGTGATGGCGTGGGCGACGGTGCTGACGGTGTGGCTTCGCCGATAGAAACTGGAATTGACGGTGCGCAGCAGGCGCGATGACATGGCCGGGTCGGCGCTGAGGACCTTGGCGATCTCGGAAACCGGGGCATCGCGGCGGACCAGTTCCATCAGGCGCAGGGCGACCGTGGGCAGAGACGGAAGAAGATTGCACCCCCTGATGAGTTCTGTCACTGGCCGCGCCATTGTCCCCGACTCCTACTCATTTGCCGCAGCGCACTGTGGCCACGGCCAGACATGGACATCCCCGGAAGGCATATCGGCAGGGCTGTTGATCGACTTGGAGGATGGTGCGCAATCTACGAAGTGGCAGCGGGATTCTTGGACGTGAGGAGAGGAGATTTGGGATAAGCGGGGTATCACACCGGATTTGTAGCGAGACTCAGGCCTTCAGTTGGTCGGTGACAATCATTCCATCATCCATGGCGATCATGCGGCGGGCGCGGGCGGCGAAGGACTGATCGTGGGTGACCATGACGATGGTTTGGCCGGCGTCGGCGATGAGTTGGAAGATTTCGGCGACTTTTTCGCTGTTGGCGCGGTCGAGGTTGCCGGTGGGTTCGTCGGCGAGGACGACGGCGGGCTCGTTGGCGAGGGCGCGGGCGATGGCGACGCGCTGTTGCTCGCCGCCGGAGAGGCGATTGGCCTTGCGCTTGAGTTTTTCGCCGAGGCCGAGTTGCTTGAGCAACATGGCGGCGCGATCGAGGGCGGCGCTTCTGGAGAGGCGGCCCAATTTGAACATGGGGAGGGCGACGTTTTCCTGGGCGGTGAATTCCTTGAGGAGGTAGTGGAATTGGAAGACGAAGCCGACTTTTTGGTTGCGGAAGCGGGCGAGGTCGGCGTCATTTAGTTCGGATGTGTCAGCGCCATCGATAAATATGCGGCTGGGTGGTTGGAAGGGGCGGCCATCCTCGTCGAGCTGGGAGGGCCGATCGAGGCCGCCGAGCAGATAGAGCAGGGTGCTTTTGCCGGAGCCGCTGGTTCCGACGATGGAGACATATTCCTCGCGATGAATTTCGACATCGATGCCTTTGAGGATGTGGTTGACGGCATCGCCGCTGCCGAGGAGTTTGTGGAGGTTTTGGGCGCGCAGGAGGGTGGTTTTGGGTTGAAGGGTGGGTTTGATTTGAGGAGCTGAAGCCGCGAGTGTCACGAGGACTCCTTCGATGCATGGTAGGCAAGCCCTGCCGCATTTCCACTTCGAGCCGGGGAGCGGGTAAACTCGGGGTTGGCATGCGCGTGGCTTTGAGCTTTATCGTCTCGACCGTGGTGTCAGCATTTGTACTGGCCGACGGCAAGCCGGTGCCGCGGGTGCAGACGATACCGCAGCCGTATGAGCAGATTTCGTTTCAGCGGGAGGGGATTGAAATTGCGCGGTATCATTTTGGGGGAGGGGCGCGGCGGCCGTTTGTGTTTCCGATAATTGGGCCGTCGGGGCGGTCGCTGACGCGGATGGGGCATCCGCGGGATGCGGAATCGCACAGCCATCACAATTCGGTGTGGATTTCGCACAATAGCGTCAATGGGGTGAGTTTTTGGGATGACCGGGGGAAGGGGAAGATCAGTCATCAGCGCATCGAAAAGATGGATGAAGATGAGAGCTCGGCGTTTGTTCTTTCCACCAACGCGTGGGTGGATGAGACGACGAAGAAGACGCTGTTGACGGAAAGACGGCGCACGTCGGTTCAACTGCTGGAGAATTCGGAATATTTCCTGCTGATCGACCTTCAGCTTGAGTGCAAGGAGCCGGTGACGCTTGGGAAGACTCCGTTTGGGCTGATTGGGGTGAGGATGGCGAAAACGATTGGGACGAATGATGGGGGCGGGACGATTCGAAATTCGGATGGGAAGGTGAATGAGGGGGAGGTGTTGTGGAAACCGGCCAAGTGGGTGGATTATTCGGGGCCGATTGCGGAGAAAACGGTTGAGGGGATCACGCTGATGGATCATCCGGGGAATCCGAATCATCCCAGTGTGTTTCATGTGCGCGGGGATGGGTGGATGGGGGCCAGCCTGACGTTTGATGGGGCGCGCACGATCGAGGCGGAGAAGCCGTTGCGGCTGCGTTATGGGCTGTACGTGCATGCCGGGTCGCCAGCGCTTGAGGATTTGGAGAAGCGATGGAGGCAGTTTGCGGAGCTGAAGCTGCCGGAGCTGGGGGCGGCGGGGAAATGATGCGGCGGGCCGATAATGCACACTCCAGATAAACCCTCGATGCCAAATCGCCGATGCGGGCCGGAGAGAGTCATCTTTGGGAGCCGCCATGAGTGTTGCCATTTCCGACGTGCTGGCAAAGGCCCTGGAGCAGCAGGCGCCAGCGATTATTTCGAGCGGGGAGGGGGCTGAGCGCCGCGATCTGATGGTGCAGTTCACGGGCTGGCGCGCGGATTCCAAATCGGTGGGATTCTGGGCGCGGGTGCATGAAGGGGACGCGAAGGTCATCGATCGTCTGATCAAGTCGGCCGATCCGGTGGGGGTTTCGTTCAACACCAAGGGGGCGAAGATCAACTTTCAGACGGCGCTGTTGAAGAAGCGGCGTCACAATCTGATTTACAAGCTGCTGCTGCTGCGCTGGCCGGAGAAGATTGCGGTGCTGGAGCAGCGGCAGAAGCCGAGGCAATGGGTGCCGGAGAGGTATCGGATCCAGGCGAGAATTCAGGCCCTTTCGCCCAAGGGCGAGACGATGAGCGAAGCTCCGGTGCGGATTTGGGACATTGGATTGGAAGGCGCGAGTTTGATATGCCCGGATCAGCCATTCAGCCTCAGCCTCAACACGCAATCGACGCTGAAGGTGATCATCCGTCCGCCGGATTCGCAGAAGGAACACGCGTATCTTGCGACGCACCGGCACCTGACGCGGTTGTCGGATGAGAAGCTGCGGCTGGGGGTTCAATTCACTCCGTCGGGTGATCCGACATCAGCGCCGGCGCAACGGGCGTTGAAGGCAATGGTTGATGAGCTGAACGCCTTTTGCGGGCAGCACGAGATGCTCGACCATCTCCGCCAGCCCGGCGGGCAGCGGATCGGTCCCCGGTTGTGAAGCGATGGAGCGAAGAACGGCGTGGGCGGCTGAATTATCGGCAGTTGGCGGCAAAATTTTAACAGAATGATCCCGCCCCGGGCTTTGGCCGATAATTCGCGCAGCGGGGCCGCGGAGATCGAATGAAGCTTTCGAACATGCAGTTGTTGGCCAGCGCGGTGGAGCGCAGGGTTCACGGCGTCATAGCGGTCGGCGAGGATGATGAGCGGCGGGAAGTGTTGATCAGGTTCATGTCGGAAGACTATGACCCGGAGGCCATGGGGTACTGGGTTCACGTGTACGAGGGGGACAACAAGCTGATCGACAAACTCATCAAGTCCAAGGGCGCGGTGACGGTTTCGCTGCAAAACGGGGGTGCGAAGATATGGTTTGAGTCGGTGATCGTGAAGCGACGGCGGCAAAACCTGGTGCAGCGGCAGGTTCTGGTCCAGCAGCCCGAAGATGCGTCGGTGCTGGAACATCGCTCGCAGCCGCGTGAGTGGGTGCCGGAGCGGCTGCGCCTGGCGGCGGTCATTCGCGCCATGTCGCCCGGCGGAAAGGCGGTTGGGGTGTCAAATGCGACCATCTGGGATCTGGGTCAGCAGGGCGCAAGCATCATCGCGCGGTCGCAACCGTTTTTGGAAAAGCTCAAAGACAACGCTCCGTTGCAGATCCAAATCCGGCTCCACGGCGAGGGCGGCAGGCTGACCTTCGCCGCCACGCATCGGCACACGGTGCGGATCTCCGCCGAGAAGCTGCGGCTGGGGATTCAGTTCCAATTCGCCGACGACAAGCGGAGCAAGCACGATCGAGAATGTTTCACGGCGCTGATGGATGAGCTTCACAAGGCGAACGTCCGCGATGGCCTGTGGGCCACCCTCCATCACGACCGGCACAGCCGCAATCATGGCCTGCGGCCCACTGGTTGATCCGCCGGCCGGCGTTCGCGCCAGATCGGCAGGCGCGGGCGCTTGCCTCGGTCCGCACGGGCGGCGAGGATGCGTTCATGGCAGCTGCAATCACTGTCCGCATCGCGCGCACGTCGGGCGGGGCCGATATTCCGCTTCCCAAGAAAATGACGGAGCACGCGGCGGGTTTTGACATCTGCGCGGCGGCGCCGCAATCGATCACGCTGCAACCGGGGCAGATTGCGCTGATTCCGTGTGGGTTTCAGATGGCGCTGCCGAAGGGGTATGAGGCGCAGATCCGGCCGAGGAGTGGGCTGGCATCGCGAAACGGGATTACGCTGGCGAACTCGCCGGGGACGATCGACGCGGATTATCGGGGTGAAGTGATGACGCCGGTGATCAACCTGGGGCACGCGCCGTTCACGATCGAACGGGGGATGCGCATCGCGCAGATGCTGATTGCGCCGGTGCCGGAGGTGAAAATTGTCGAGGTGAAGGAGCTTGATGAGACACTCCGGGGGGCCGGGGGATTCGGGCACACGGGGACGGCGGCGGGGACGGAAAGGGGAAAGAAAACGCGCCAAGCCCGCCCGAAGCGAAAATCCGGCTAAAATGGGGTGAGTGTTTACGGGTATCGTGGAACAATCCGTGGCGGTCGTCGGCATTGCGGATGGGCCGCGCTTCAAGCGGCTGACCATAGCGAATCCGTGGCAGGATGTGCGGCCGGGGGAATCGATCTCGATCAATGGGGCGTGCCTGACGGTGGCGGAGATATTGGATGCAAAGCTGGGATTCGATGTGGTGCTGGAGACGCTGTCGCGGACGAACCTGGGGCTGCTGCGCATGGGGGACCGGGTTCATCTGGAGCGGGCGCTGCGGGTGGGTGATCGGATTGATGGGCACTTTGTGCAGGGGCACATCGACGGGACGGCGAAGTTGCTTGATAAGCAGTTTGACCCGGATTGCCGGCTGAGGATGGAAAGTTCTCCCGCCATTTCCAAATACATTATTCCGAAGGGATCGGTTGCGATTGATGGTGTGTCACTGACGATCGCAGGCATCGCCGCCGATCACTTTGAAGTGGCGCTGATCCCGACGACGATTTCCCGGACCGAATTGGCCAATCGGCCCATCGGTTGGCCGTTTAATATCGAAACGGACGTTTTGAGCAAGACGATTGTGAGTTGGCTTGAACGGCAGCAGAAATGAGCCGAAGATGGATAGAGAATTTGCAATTTGCAATTTGCGATTGAATGGCAATCGCGGTTGTTGCTGAATTGCGGATCGCAGATCTGAAGTCGCAAATGGATTATCGACCGACCATCGCGATCACCATGGGAGACCCGGCCGGGATTGGGGCCGAGGTCATCGTCAAGGCGCTGGCTGATCCATCGCTGCGACGGCGGGCCAGGTACATCATCTATGGGATGAACGAGATGCTGCACTACGCGGCGGATTTGGCCGAGTTTGATGTGTTCTGGTGGCGGGACCAGTACAACGGGCGGCTGCGGGCGTATCCGCACGATGTGGTGGTGGTGGATTACGATCAGTATTCGATTTTGGGGCATGCGGTGAGGGCGCCGAGCAAGGTGGGTGGCGAATCATCGATGCGGTTTTGCCTGGATGCGATTGAGGCAGCGCAGAAGAAGATTGTGGATGGGGTGGTGACAGCGCCGATTGCGAAGGAGAGCTGGAGGATGGCCGGATTTCATTATCCGGGGCATACCGAGCTGTTTGCGCAGCGCACGGGGTCGCGGCGCTACAACATGATGTTTACGGGAGGGCCGCTGCGCGTGGTGCTGGCGACGGTGCATTTGCCGCTGATGGCGATTTGGAACAAGCTGAACATCGGGGCGGTGTTTCAGCCGATCGAGTTGATGCACCAGACGCTGGTGGAATGGTTTGACATTGCCAAGCCGCGGATCGCGGTGTGCGGGCTCAATCCGCACGCGAGTGAGAACGGACAGTTTGGGGATGAGGAGGAGCGGATCATCGAGCCGGCGATTCTGATGGCGCGGGACCAAGGGATCGATGTGAGCGGGCCGTATCCGCCGGATACGATTTTTTTGAAGGCCAAAACGGGGGCGTATGATGCGGTGGTGGCGATGTATCACGATCAGGGGCTGATTCCGGTGAAGCTTTTGGCGTTCGATCAGGCGGTCAACTGCACGATTGGATTGCCGATCATTCGCACGTCGCCGGACCATGGGACGGCGTTTGACATTGTGGGGCGGAACAAGGCGAATCCGGGGTCGATGCGGGCGGCGATTGAGCTGGCGGTGGATCTGGCGGTGAAGAAGCATGCGCGACAGAACGCGGCGGCGGCAGTGGTGAATCGGCAAATCCCGCCTCGAGCACAGGGATGAAGAGTTAAACACGAAGACACGAAGGCGCGCTTGGTGTGGGACGCAAATCGAACGGTTAGGTGTGTGGATTTATTTCGGAGGAGTCGGCGAGGCGTCAGCGACCTTTGAGGATGAGGTGGCGCTGGGCGGCGGTCCATTTTAAGAGGTGCTGTTGGTATTTTTGACACCTTGCCGTCTCGCGGGGGCTTAGATCGGAGAGCTCGTGCGGATCGGAGGTCAGGTCGAACAACTTGGAGCGGCCGGTTTCTATCTCGTAGATGAATTTCCAGGGGCCGTCGCGGAGTCCCAATAGGCCCAGGGAGTAGTCGGTTAGGAATAGACTCATTCCTTCATCGAGGAGGGCGGAGCCGCCCTGCCACTCGGGGGGTTTGGCGATGCCGATCAGGTCGGCGATGGCGCCGGGGATGTCGATCAGGCTGGTGGGCGTGGTGATGCGCAGCTGGTGATTCATTTTGGGGAGGATGATCATCAGGGGGACGTGGAGGTTTTCCTCGTAGATGAAATTGGTGTGGCCAAAGTTGCCATCGTGCTGGGCGAAGGCTTCGCCGTGATCGCCGAAGATTATCAGGAGGGTGTCGTCGGACAGTCCTCGGGAGCGAAGGCCGGCGAGGAGTTCGGCGACGGCGGAATCGGCGTAGTGAAGGGCGTTGCGATAGCGGTCGATTTCGTTGGTCTCGCCGAATGGCCCGGCGGTGGGGGTTTCGTAGGGATGGTGGCCGGCGATGGGCATGTAGACGGCGAGAAAGGGGCGATTTTTTTCGTGATCGATCCAGGTCAGGACTCGGTTGATGGTGGCGGGTTCATCGATGCCGAAACTGGACCGGTGATTTCCGCCGATGTCGCCGGCGTCTTCGAGGGTGTCAAATCCGCGGCCGGAGATTACTTCATGCATGCCGAGATACATGAATCGGCCGGAATGGAACAGGCCAGTGCGATAGCCTGCGGTTCGAAGCACATCGGCGATGGAGGGAGTGCGGACGCTGGCGTAGCGTTCGGCTTCGACATCCATGGCGGGCCAGCGGGAGCAGAGGGTGGCCATGAGGCCCTTGATGCTTTCGGGATAAACGGAGGAGGCGTTTTCGAAAAGGATGGCGCGGCGGGACAGGTCGGTGATGGTGGGCATTGGATCTTCGGCGGCGCCATAGGGTTTGAGATATTGCGCGCCGGCGGATTCGAGAATGATGACGATGACGTTTTTGCCCGTGGCGATGCCGGCGTAGGGGAGGGGAGGATCATGCGGATGGGAGAAGGGACTTTGGCGCCAGTTTTCGGCTGCGGGTTTGGGCTGGACGCGTGCGAAGGCGGAGGTGATGAGCACGACGAAGGGATTTCGATGGCGGCCGGCGGTTTCGACGTGATCGGCGATGAGTGCGCCGGCCAAGGTGGTAATGACTAAGCCGACGACTACGCTCGACCTCATTCTTTTGGAAAGAATGGGGGCGATGACGGCGACTGTGATAATGGTCAGCATCATCAGGATGTTGGCGGGGGTGACTTGATGGGAAATGGAATCGAGAAGGGGGCCGCCGGTGGCGTGGATCATGGGCCAGGTGAGGGGTGTGGACATCATGCGGGCGACGGGGACGTTGATGGCGGCCCAGGCGACGGCGGCGGAATACAACGCCCATGCTGCTTTTGGGGCGATGAGGCGCTCGATTCCAGCGAAGAGGAGAACGACGAGGCAATCCTGCCAGATGTAGGCGGGGAGGGACCAGGGCGAGAAGTCCACGTGGCGGCCGGCCAATACCAGCAGTTTGCAGACGAGGAAGACTATGAGGAGGGCGGTGGCTGGCATCGGGTTACCAGGTTGATTCGTTTCAATAAGAGAATGGAGACGATGGCGCCCGGGCCGAGGCGGCGCCAGATCCAATCGTGAATGAGCACCCGTTGGGTCGGGGGGTTTTGATAGATTTCGTCGCGGCTGCCCAGGTAGGCCAGGGGAATTACCAGTAGATCAAAATCGTGGTGGTGGTGGGGGTCAAACCACTCATTTACAAATTGCACATCCGGTTCGACGAAGCGGCGGGCGATTTCGATGTGGGGGTGGCTGCCTTCGATTGCGAGAATTTCGGCGGTGGGATAGATGCGCTTCAAAACTATTAAAGAGCGGGGGAAAAGGCCGCCGCCTACGACGCCGATGCGGTTGGGGGGCGGCATGGTTTTGGATAAGCGCCGGATGGCTTGCTCGTGGCGGTTGATCACAAACTGCTGCAAGAGGTTGGACCTGAGGACCAGTCGCTCCAATGCACCGAGGATGCCTTCGATCCAGCGAAAGACGGCCGGCCAGGGGCTGGCCCGGTCATCCATGTGTGGAGAGCGGGCGAGATCGCGCCAATGGACGCCGGGGCGGGCGTGATGTTCGACGTGGTAGCCATCGTTGAAGAACAGGAAGTTGTAGAGCCGGCCGTAGTGGCTGGTTGTGCCGCGCACGTGCTCGTATCTGCCCTGCAACCAGCAGAGGATCAGGCCGCAGAAGTAGCCGGGGAGGTAGGCGGTGAGGAAAAAGTATGGGGATAAAATGGCGAGCGAGAGCCAGAGCCCCCCTACCGCAAGTGATTCGAGCAGCAATTGGCGGTTCAACTGGAGCTTCCAGGGACGGTCGGCATGATGGGCCAGATGCCGTTGCCGCCAGAGACTCTGGGGAATTCCAAGGAGGAGGCTCAAATACAATGAGAAGAGGCGATTGATCCAGCGGGGGGAGAAGAATGGCCGGTGGATGAAATTGTGGGCGATGGTGTTTGCGTTCCACCAGATTCCGATGGCGATGAGAATTGGCGAGGGGTAGAGCAGGAGCGCAGCGCCGTGGACGAAGGCCGGGCTGATGAGGAGGAGATCCCACCTGGAATGAAGCAGGGGCGAGGCACGCCTGGGGCTCGAATCGGAGGCATGCCTCGCGCCAAGATGGACCTGGATGCTGCTCATGGCTTATTTCCCGCGGAACATCGAATCGGCGACGGGGCCGCGAGCTTTTCCATCCTCGACCCAGACATGCCAGGTGTATTTCTCGCCTGGCTTGATCTGCATTTTGGGGGACCATTCGGTTTGGCGGTCGCCCTGCTCGATGGCGGGGCTGCTTTCCTTTTCGCCGGCCGCGTTTTCGATATCGAATAAGTATTTGGGTTTGCCGGCGGCGTCGGCGACGTTGCCGGCCACGAGCCGGATCGTCCCCGCATCGGTCAGACTGCCATCGGCCGGGGAAAAGGCGGCGGGGAACTTTCGCAACAATTTGACGTGTTCGGAGCCCTGGTCAGCGCGGATTCGGGCCAGGCCAAAGCCCATGGGATAGGGATCGGGCTGCAAATCGCCCAGAACTCTTTCAATTCGGGCCCGCGCTTCGGCGGAGACGGAAGGCAGTGCAGCGCGCAATTTGGGCTCGGCGGCGGTTCCGATTCGCTTCAATTCATCGGTGGCGGCATCGCGCTTGTTTTGGTCCTGATCATCCAATTGAGTGAGCAATCGGGCCACTTCTTTTTCGTCCACTTCCCGGCCGGTGACGGGGCCAGCGCCGCGGCGGATGGCGCCGAATTGCTTGTACCTGCTGCCGAAGGCGATGATTTGGCCGGTGCCAGCGACTTTTTGCATGTCGGCCCATTCGGCCCGGGCGATGGCATCCTTCTGGCCATCGAGCGAGTAGTAGAGGTAGCCGCGGACGGGGATGGTGTATTGATCGCCGAATTGGCGCATGGCGACGGAAAATGCGCCCCAGATTTGTATTCGCTGGGGTTGGCTATCCGATGGTTCCAGAACGACGCGATCGATCAGGGCATAAATGCCGATGGGATCGCTGGCTCGAGCAGTCGTGGCCGCCATGCCCCAAATAACCAGACAGGTCAAACAAATTGATCGTTTCATGATCTACTCCTTCGATAGGCAGATATGCCCACCACGTCGGCGGCGGGCTTCGCTGCAACCCAGTAGATCAAGGCGGGGGAGTTACTATTTTTTTGGAACAGCCGATCCCATGAATTGGGCGATGTCGGCTTTGAGGTCACGAAGGGACTTTTGATGGTGATACATCATGTGGCCGCCGATGTAGCGCTGGATGGAGATGTTCCCGCGCAGTTCCCTGCCCAGGTCCATGTGATCGACGGTGTAATTGGTGGAAAAATAGGGGGTGGCGAGGTCGAAGTAGCCGCTGCAAAACATGACCTTGAGATGGGGGGTTTTCATCATGGCGGAGCGCAGTTCCTCGGCGACGTTCAGATATCCATTGCCACCGCGGCCAAAATTCCATGCGCCAAGGCCGGCGAGGACTTCGTAGGGGAGATCATTTTCATATTTCAGGGACTTGCGGACGTAGTCGTTGAAGGCGGCGCTGTAGATGGCCAGATATTCGGGGAGGCTGGGATCGTATTCGGGTGAGCCGGCAATGGGGCGGGGATCGTAGCCCTTGATGCGGGCGTCGAAGCGGCCGATCAACTGGCGGGAATCGGCGAGGAGCATTTTGCGGAAGTTTTCGGAGCGAATCCGCAGGTCGGCCTTGTCGACGTATTCGCTGGTGAGGCCGGTGTATCGGGATAACTTGTCGATAATCGATTTCCGCTCGCCGGCGGTGAGGGCTCCGCCTTTGGCAAGGGCCATGGTGTATTCGTTGGAGGCGAACTGTTCGACCTCGCGGAGGAGCTTTTCCAGTTCCATGCCCTGCACATCGGCGGGGAGTTTTTTGTGATACCAGGCGGCGGCCGTGTAGGTGGGGAGGAAGAGGGGATAGGGGAGATCATTTCCGTCGCCGAAAGAGATGGTGCCAAAATTCAGGACGGTGGAGACGAGGACAATTCCATTGAGGGAGATTCCGTAGCGGTCCACCAGGTACTGCGAGAGGCCGGCGGCGCGGGTGGTTCCGTAGCTTTCGCCGGCCAGGAATTTGGGGGAGAGCCAGCGCTCGTATTTGGTGGTGTACAGGCGGATGAAATCGCTCACCGAGGAGACATCCTCGCGAACACCCCAGAATTGTTCTCCTTTTTCGCCGGCGGCGGGGCGGGAATAGCCGGTGCCGACGGGATCGATGAAGACCATGTCGGTGAGATCGAGCCAGGTGTACTGATTGTCGACCCAGCGATAGGGGGGCGCGGGGGCCTGGCCCTCTTCCATCAACTGGACGCGTTTGGGCCCGGCGGTGCCCATGTGGAGCCAGACGGCGGCCGCGCCGGGGCCGCCGTTGAATACGAAAGTGATGGGGCGCTCGGATTTATCCGTGCCGTCGAGCGTCTTCTCGTAGGCCACGAAGAAGAAATTGGCCTTTTCCTTGCCGGCCTCATCTTTTACGGTCATGTAGCCGGCGGTGGCTTTGTATTTGAGGAGAACGTCGCCCAGTTTTATCTCGTGCTCGGTTATTGAGAGCTTTTCGGACAATTTCGAGGCCTGGGTGGCGGCGGCGGTTTGCGCATCCATGGGGCGCGTGGCCGGCCGGGTTTCGGGGTCCTTGGCGCAGGCCCAGGATGCCATGAGCGCCACCACCATCATCACCATTACAGTTCGCATCGGTCCTCTTTCGTCATTGGTCATTGGAGATCCGCCGCTGGGCGACATCCTACAACCGCTGGCTTCTGTCCCCAAACTCAGGTCCCGATAACTCAAAACTCATCCAGCCGCGGCATCGGCTTCCCGACTAGAATCAAATCTTATGGAAAACAACAGACCCGCTCCGAACACGCCTCCTTCGCAGCCCACGCCATCCGCGCCCGGCTTCACGACCCATATTCCTCAGCTTCGCAACACTTTCCCAACGCCCGCCGATAACGCGGACCATTCTGCTTATTACGCATCGCTGAACGCCGCCCCCAAGTCCAAGTCCGGCGGCTTGAAGGCCATGGTCATCGTCATTGTGGTTGTGGGCGCGTTTTTCGCTTATCGCGGTTGGCGCGGTGGCTCCTCAGCGCTGGCCGCATGGAATGGCAACTGGGAACAGGGCGTCGATCAATCGCACGCGCAGAAAAAGCCGCAGTTGGTGCTGTTTACCGCGGACTGGTGCCCGGCCTGCAATGACTTTGAGGAAAAGGTGCTCTCGCGCAAGGAAGTCACGGCCAAACTGCAGGAGCAGTTCATCCTGACCAAGATCGATCTGACCAACCGCGGCGGGCCAACTTCACAAATTGCCCAGGAGTTTGGAGTGCGAGTGATTCCCACGCTGGTCATTGTTCGCCCGGATGGTTCGCGGTCGGACTTTCTCACGGGATCGGTCTCGGCCGATCATCTTGATGAATGGACTTCGACGCGAAAGATGGCCAAGCCGCGGTAATCGGGATTCAGTCAAAGTTGGGCATTTTTTTTCTGGGGGCGGTCTTCTCGATCCTCGGCAAGTCGCTCCTTTAGCTCTTCCTCGCCCTTCTGGGCGAGGCCGGCTCCGTAAACCGGATCCATCTGGCCTCGGCGCTCTTCACGGTGATCGGA
>DASYUA010000051.1:0-38361 GCA_036001665.1 Tepidisphaeraceae bacterium | reverse complement strand
CTCCGTAGGCCCGGCCCTGCCGGACAATCGAGCCAACCCCCATGACTAACTCACTTCACGTTTTACGTTTTCACGTTTTCATCCTCCTCCCTTGTCCCTTGTCCCATGTCCCTTGTCCCTTCTCGTGTCCCCTTGTATTCTCGCCGCGTTCCGCTTCCCCCAATGGAGTGCACATGAGCTTCCAATCCGCCGTCAATCGCAAAGCCATCGACATAGGCAAACTCTCCGTCGAAATGACCACCGCCGCCGGCTCCGGCCATCCTTCAACCGCCCTCTCCCTCACCCACCTCGTCACCGTCCTCATGTATCACCAGATGCGCTGGGACCCCAAAGACCCCTGGAACCACGCCTCTGACCGCCTCGTCCTCTCCGAAGGCCACGCCGTCCCCATCATCTACGCCGCCTACGCTGACATCGGCGGCGTCATCGGCAAATCCAAAAACGAAGCCCGCCCCATGACCCGCGACGATGCCCTCTCGCTTCGCGCCATCGAATCCCCCATCGATGGCCACCCCCATCCTCAGCTCGGCTTCCCCTTCTTCGACGCCGCCACCGGCTCCCTCGGCCAGGGCCTCTCCGTCGCCGCCGGCCTGGGGTGTGCGGCCAAAGCCGACAAACTCGATCGCAATATTTACTGCATCATCGGCGATGGCGAATCGCGCGAAGGCCAGATCTGGGAGGCGGCCGACTTCGTCGTCGATCACGCCCTCACCAACGTCATCCCCATCTTCAACTGCAACGAATTGGCCCAATCCGATTATGTTTCGCCCCAGCAGTCCGAGGAAACGCTTGCCAAAAAGCTGGCGGATTTCGGCTACATCGTCGCCGTCATCAACGGCCACGATCCGCTGGAAATCGCCAACGCGCTCAGCAAGCTCCCCGTCGTGCAAAACGGCCCCCGACCGATGGCCATCGTCGCCAAGACGGTGAAAGGCTGGGGCGCTGCCAGCGAACAAGGCATGGGCAAACACGGCACGCCGGTCAAGAAAGACAAGATGGCCGAAATCTTTGGCGAGCTCGATCGCACTGCCAAAGACCTCGGCGTCGCCGATTACAAGATGGATGGCGAGCTGAAGGTCAAGCCGCCCAAGACCGTGATCGACCCCAAGCCTCTGGGCACGATCCGCATCGCCCCCTTCGCCGAAGGCCTCGCCAAAGTCGGCCTCGACAAGGACCTTCAGGCTGGCAAACCCATCGCCCCCCGCAAAGCCTACGGCGCGGCCCTCGTCGCCCTCGGTGAGGCCGACAAGCGCATCGTCGGCCTCGATGCCGATGTCAAAAACTCCACCCACGCCGAATGGTTCGCCAAAAAATTCCCCGCCCAGTTCTTCGAATGCCGCATCGCCGAGCAGAACATGATCTCCGCCGCCGCCGGACTCGCCGCCGCCGGAAAAATCCCCTTCTGCTCCACCTTCGCCAAATTTGTGGTTCGCGCCTACGACCAGGTGGAGATGGCCATCATCTCCGGCGCCAATTTCAAGATCACCGGCTCCCACGCCGGCGTGACTCTCGCTGCCGACGGGCCGAGCCAGATGTCGCTGCCCGACGTCGCCTTCTTCCGATCCTTCTGCCACGTCAAAAACTTCAACGGCGGTCCCGCCGTGCGCTACTTCTTCCCCGCCGACGCCATCAGTTGCTACAAAATCACCGAAATGATGGCCAATCTCGACGGCTGCTGCTATCAGCGCACCCTCCGCGCTGAAACAAAGATGCTCTACAAGCCCGAAGACACCTTCGAAGTCGGCGGCTTCAAAATCCTGCGCGAGGGCAAGGACACCCTCTTCGTCGCCGCCGGCTACATGGTCCACGAGTGCCTCAAGGCCGCCGACGAGCTAGCCAAGACTGGCCGCAAAGCCGCCGTCGTCGATGCCTACTCCCTCCCCCTGCAAACCCAGGGCATCCTCGAACTCGCCACCCGCTCTGGCAGCGCCATCATCACCGTCGAAGACAACTACTCCGGCGGCCTCGACGCCGAACTCGCCGTCGCCATCGCCACCAGCGGCGCCGACGTAAAACTCAAGAGCCTCTACGTCACCCAAGTCCCCAAATCCGGCCGCGAACCCCAGGATGTCCTCGACTATCTCCACCTCGGCGCCAAGGCAATCTTGCAGGCGGTGTAAAAATCATGAACCAATGGGGGGCGGAAATGACACGGATGTCCATCGAAATTTGTATCCTCGCCAGCGGCTCCGGCGGCAACTGCACGGCGGTGCGAACGCCGTCGGGCATTGTTCTCATCGACGCCGGGCTCGGCCCGCTCTCGGCCGCGCGGCGAATGGAGGGGACGGGCATCCATGTCCGCCAGCTCTCGGCCATCTGCCTCACTCATCTCGATCACGACCACTTCACGCCCACCTGGCTCCGCACTCTCCTCCGCCTGCGCATCCGAGTTTTCTGCCATGCCTCGCGCGTCGATGAGCTGCTCGAGCGCGTCGATCATCATCCACAGGCGCGGGAATTCGCCGATCTCATCGAGACCTTCGACGGCCATCCCTTCGAAGCTCTCACCAAGCTCCATCTCCATCCCATCCCCCTCGCCCACGACCGCGCTGGCTCACATGGCTTTGTCATCGAAGGCTTCGGCTGCCGCATCGGCTATGCGACGGATCTCGGCCGCGTGCCGCCGGCGCTGCTGCAACACTTCAATGACTTGGACATCCTCGCCATCGAAAGCAACTACGACGCGCAGATGCAGCTCGACAGTTCGCGGCCGTGGTTCCTGAAGAACCGCATCATGGGCGGCGCGGGACATCTCTCCAATCAACAGGCCTTCGACGCCATCGTCCGCATCCTCAACCGCGCTGAGAAACGCGGCCGGCTGCCGCAGCACATCGTGCTCCTGCACCGCAGCCTCGAGTGCAACTGCCCCAGGCTGGTCCGCAAGCTCTTCGCCCGCGATGCCCGCATCGCCCAACGGCTGACACTGGCCGAACAGTTTGAGCGAACGAACTGGCTGCGCACCTCGGCCGGCTCAAACCGCATCGGGCAGCAGCTTTCACTGGCGTTTGGATAAACAGATGGATTGAGATGAAGGGGCGACCGATGATAGGAGTAAAGGAGGTCCGATATGTCCAGAACAACTCGTGTGATGTGCCTTGGACTCTTGCTCGGCGGCTGCTCGCGGCCGACGCCGGTTGCGCCGCAGGCCCAAATGAAGGCCGCGCCTCCGGTCATCTGCCGTCTGGTCAGCCGCGATCAGACCGTCACCATCAGCAAGGGCGCATTCGGCCCTGTCTATTCTGTCCACACCGCCGCCGGCCAGACCTTGCTCAGCTATGCCACCCACGACGAACTGCGCCTCCGCCATCCCGATCTGGCCCGCCAGCTTGATTCGGCCATCGTCGCCGACGGGCCGATCATGATGCATGGCGAGTGATGCCCCACCAAACGAAAGAAGACGGCCAATTGCCGTCTTCAGCTCTTTGACAAGTTGAGTTGGTTTACCGACGCCGGGCCCGAACGCCGGCACTGAGAAGCAGCATGCCCATCAGGCCAAGTCCGCCCCAGATTGCGGCCGGCGCGGGAACGGCGGCCACGCCGCCTTCGTTGCCGGTGGAATAGGACAGCTTGCCGATGCCCACGAAACCCGTGCCATCGTGAAAGGTGAGCTTGGTGAACTTCTGCCCCGAATCGGCCACCAGCGAGTTGGTGCCGAAGTTGATCGAAGGATTCAGGCCGTGGAGTTGGAAGACCTTGGTCCCGCCGTTCTCATCGAAGGCGGTGGCATAGAAGTCCACGCTCCACAGCGTGACCCAGTCGAACGTCACCGAAGTAGCGTGATGGGTGGAGTCGAAGGAGACGGAGAAGACGTTATCGTCGGCTGTGGTGCGGGTGAGGATGCCCCAGGAATCGGCCGACCCGTTGGCCGTGAAACGGTTGTCACTGGCGACATAAGTTTCGTCGTTGTCGAAGGTAATGCCCAGATTGGAGAAGGATTGGCCGTCCAGTTTGGTGAGCGAAGGCTTGCCCAGCTCGTTGAATTCAATGGTGGAAGCGAAACCCGCCGACGGCCAGAGCGCCGCGGCAGACAGTGCCACCAACCCTCCCATGAGCCAATTCTTCATCACCCACAACCTTCCAAGCGGGCGCAATGCGCACCCATGCCTACATATGTCCGGGGCTCATAATAACCAATCAACCCGGCGAAGCAAACAGTTTCTCACAAGATTCTCACCTTTTCCTACTTGACAGACGAGCTCATTAACTGAGAATGAGTCTCAATTTCATAAAGGAGAAGATATGTCGAACGGGAAGCTGCTTGGATTCGTCTCGGGACTCCTCATCCTCGGTGCCTTTGCGGCCGCCGACCCTCGGCCATTCACCCTTACCTACGATGCCTACCCAATCGGAAAAGGGGCGCTGGAGTACGAGCAGTGGATCACCTTCAACACGCACAAAGACTCCGATCACGGCTTCCAGGAGTTCCAATTCCTCCACGAGCTGGAGTACGGCATTGCCGACAACTTTGACCTTGGCCTCTACTTTCTGAGATGGAACTACGAGGATTCCAACTCCGACAGCGGCGCCCGATACGACGGGGCAGCGCTGGAATTCATCTACACCATCTTCAACCCCGCCAAGGATGAGTGGGGGTTGGCGCTGTATGGCGAGATCGCCGTGGCCGAGGATGAGTTGGAATTCGAGCAGAAGGTGCTCGTGCAGAAGGACGTCGGCAAGTGGATCTTCGCCTACAACTTCATCCTGGAAACCGAGATCGAAGGCGTCTTTGACAGCAACAAAGAAAATGAAGTCGAAGGCGTCATCGGTCATGCTTTCGGCATCACCAAGGCTGTTGCCCGGACGTGGTTTGTCGGGGGAGAGTTGCTCGTCGAGTCCAAGTTTCCGGACTGGAGCAATTATGAATCGACCACGGCATACCTCGGCCCGACGATCAGCTATCAGGGGGGCGATCACTGGTGGGCGACGGTCACGCCGGCGTATCAGATCAGTGACGAGGAGGATGAGGCGGATTGGAAGATTCGATTGATCGCGGGGTGGGAGTTTTAGGGAGGTGCGCGGAGCGCACCCTACGCGGCTTCTTTGCGACTGGCCGCCTGGTGCAGCAGTTCGGGGATGTAATCGATGCAGCGGAAGACCTCTTCCTTCAACTGGACCATGGCGTTGAGGGTCTCGTTGAACACACCCAGCCGCGTCAACTCCTCGACATGGGCCGCGTGATCGCGCAGGTCATCAGCGCCCAGATATTCCGCGGCCCCGCGCAGGGCGGAGATCAACTGGATGGCGCCTTCCTTATCGCGGGCGTTGAGGCACTGGATGATGCGCTTGACCGTCTCATCGCTCTGGTCCTGGAATTTGTAGAGGATCCTCTCCAGGTAGGAAAGATCGCCCATGCACTTCTCGATCACCACATCCAGCTTCATCGGACCTGGAGGAGGCGGCTCCTTCGCCTGGAGCTTCGGGTCCTGTTCCTGCTCGTAAGCAGTGACGGAGCCAGTGGCGGGCGCTGCGGGCGAGGACATGGCCTGATCGATGGCGTCGTGAAGCTGCGCCGGGCGCAGCGGCTTGGCGATGCAAACGCTGAATCCCCCATCCTTGAGCATCATGTCGTTGACCATCGCGGTGGATGGCCGCAGCAGGATCATGGGGATGCGGCGGAACGATGGAATGGCCCGGATGGTGCGGCCCAGTTCGATGCCATCCATGCCGGGCATCTCATAGTCGATGACGGCGACGTCGAACGGCCGGTTGGCTACGACGCCATCGAGCAGGAGCTTGAGCGCCTCCGAGCCGCCGGGAGCTGTCTGGACAGACATCTTCCAGCCGCTCAATTGTTCCTTCATCACCGCGAGGTTGGTGGCGTTGTCATCGACCACCAGGACGCGCATGCCCTCGGTTCCCCGGATCATCGGGCCATCGCTGTCGTGCGCGCTGTGCACGTGCTGCTTGTGCATTCGCACGGTGAACCAGAAGGTCGATCCCTGGCCCGGCTGGCTTTCCATGCCCAGTGTGCCGCCCATGGCGGTGATGAGCTGCTGGGCGATGGCCAGCCCATGGCCGGACTGGCTCCACGCTGAGGAGGGATCGGAAAGCTGCTTGTAGAGTTTTTCGAGCTGATCCTGGGGGATGCCGCGGCCGGAGTCTTTGACAGCGCAGCGCACGGTCACTTCGGAATCGGTTTGCTCGCTGGCGGTCACCTGAACACTGACCTCGCCATGGTCGGTGAACTTGATGGCGTTGCTGACGAGGTTGTGCAGCACCTGGTCGAAGCGCTGTGGGTCGCCGATGACGGCGTTGGGGACATCGGGGTTGACGCTGTAGGCAAACTCGAGCCGCTTTTTGGCTGCCTCGGGCGAGAGGGTATCGACCATGGCCTCGATGATCCTGCTCAGCTCGAATTCCTTGGCGACGCGCGAGACTTCGGCCTGGGCCTCGGCCGGGGGTGGGGCGGTGGAGTGCTCGAGCAATCGCGTCAGCAGCCGTACAGTGGTCTCGGCAGCGCCATGGAGGGTTTCCACGTAGTGCCGCTGCGGACCGCTGAGGGGCGTCTCTTCCAGTTTCTCGACGCTGGTAATCAATTGCTGCAACGGCTCGTGCAACTGGCCGGTGAGCCGGATCACCACGTCGGGAGACGGGCCGGTCGGCTGCGGCGGCGGAGGCGGAGCCTCGGCCTGGGGCGCGGCCTGTTTGCGGCCGCTGATGTCACGAAAGCAGACCACGATCTGCGAGGGCCCTTCGCCGCGGACGACGGTAATGGCCATTTCCACAGGAAATTCGCCAGTGCCGGGACGGAGGCAGCGGGTCTCGATGCGCGAGACGCCGGTCTCGTGGCCGCTCAGGTGGCGGGCGATGAGCTGGCTGTGGCCTTCGCGATGTTGATCGGGAATGATTGCTTCATAGACGACCTGGCCGCGAAGGTCGAGGAGCGATCGGCCCAGCATGGCCTGCGCGGCCGGATTGGCATCGACGATTCTCCCCTCAAAGTCGGCGACGATGACGCCATCGACGGCACACTGCTTGAGGGCTTCGAGTTCCTTGCTTCGCTGGGCCAGGAGGCGGTTGCGCTCGACGAGATCCCTGGCGGCCTGGTCGTAGGCATTGACCAGGTGTTTCTGTTCGGCCTCGGATGCTTCGTAGGCCTCGTCAACTGAGTTGATGAAGTTTCGCAAATGTGCGGGCACAGAATCCACCGGGCCGAAGAACCGGTTGAGCTGGCGCAGGAGCATGCGATGCATGGAAACTCTCTCCGCGATGGTGCCACTTCCTGAACGCGAGGAATCAGCACACTGCTGTGAAATTTTATCGGTGTGAAATAACCCCTGCTTTAGGGGCGGTAGCGACTATTACTGGGCGCGAAGGGCGTGGGGTGGGGACGAGTTTGCCTTCTGTAGCGAAGGCCGCGGTTTGCCCGCAGGGTTCGCTTTAGCGGACGTTGGCGGTGGCCGCGTCACTACTCGTTCGCTGAGGTGGACCCTACAATGCTCGTCATGAGCGATTTCATCCTTGAACAGGCCAGCCACGGATTTCTGCGGCAGCACAAGTGGGAGGTGGCGGTGCTGCCTTTTGGCGCGACCGAGCCCCACAACTATCACATGCCTTATGGGACGGACACGTTTCAGGTCGAGGAAATCGGCCAGCGGGCGTGTGAGCAGGCCTATAAGAAGGGGGCGAAGGTGTTGCTGCTTCCGGCGGTGCCGTTTGGGGTGAATACCAATCATCTACAGGTCAAAGGTGCTCTCGCTTTAAGCGTGACGCCTACGACGCTGTTGAAAATCCTGGCCGATCTGGTCGATTCGCTGGAACGGCAGGGCGTGAAGAAGCTGGTGCTGCTCAATGGGCATGGGGGCAACGAGCTCAAGCCGCTGATGCGCGAGCTGCACCATCGCACGAAATTGTTCCTCTGCCTTTGCGACTGGTATCGCATGGTTTCCGATCAGCTCAAGGGCATTTTCAAGAACAGCGGCGAGCACGCGGATGAGATGGAGACCAGCATGGGGTTGGCGTTCTTCCCGCAGTTCATGAAAATGGACACGGCCGGCAGCGGGGCCACGAAGCAGACGAAGCTGGATGCGATCAACAAGGGATGGGTCTCGATCACCCGGCCGTGGCACCTGGCGACGGAGGACACGGGCATCGGCGATCCTTCGGCGGCGACGGCCGAGAAGGGGCAGCGGCTGATGGAGATCGCGGCGTCGCGGCTGGGCGAGTTTCTGCATCAATTGGCAATAACGCCGGTGGATGAGCGTTTTCCGTATTAATTGCTCACGGGCGCGATGACGGTTCTATGGGAGAGATATGTCTGATCTGAATCGACGTGAATTTGTGGCAGCGGCGGTGGCCGCGTGTGCTTTCTGCATGGCCTGCCCTGAAAATATTGTGGCGGCGACGGCCAAGGGGCCGGTGGATGCGGGGGATGTCAGCGCATTTGCGAAAGATGGCATCTATGACTCGCCTGCGCAGAGCCAGGGATTCTTTCTGATCTCCAGCAAGGGAAAACTTTACGCCACCAGCAGCACCTGCACGCACAAATCGAATCAGGTGTCGGTCGATTCGAAAAATGCCGGGCAATTGAAATGCGAGAAGCACGGTTCACTGTTCAGTCTTGAAGGGAAAGTGATCAAAGCGCCGGCCAAGCGCTCGCTGCCGCGTTATGCGATTCATCTCGATGAGAAAAAGCACGTCATTGTCGATCCCACCAGGCGTTTTGAGGAAAAAGACTGGCAGGACCCGGGCAGCTTCGTGAAGCTCGGTTAAATTCCCGCAAAAAATGATAATTCCGGCCGAGTAACTGATTATTAAACGGCTGAGCTCGGCCAGTTGCACCGCGCAAAAGGAAGAGGGGTCCCCGGTGCGTCGGGAACCCCTCAGCCATGTGTCAAGAAGACCGCCTACGCTGGGCCGTAGGTGATCACGATCTGGTCGAAGTGCGTGGAGTCGAAATCGCCATGCTCAGTCTGGATGACGTAATTCTCGAAGTCGAAGTTGTTGATTAAGGCCCCGCCTTTGGGACGGACTGTCATGGTCAATTTATGGTCGGCATCGACCCTGAACCGGCCTATATTCTGGCTGCTGAAGGAGATGCCCCAATTGCGGAAGAATTCTTCGAGGGTGAAGTCGCGCTGGCCTTCGGACTTCTTGTTGTGCATGTGGATTTCCGTGCCACGGACGTCGGGCGGAGTTGGCTCGTCGTGGGTGTGGAATACCGGCTCGCCATTGAACTCGCCGACGCGATCGGGAATTTCCTGGAGGACGCCGTTGATGAAGATCTTGAGGAAGGCATGGAGGTGAGTGCCGTAGGGGTCGGGATCGTTCTCGTCGATGGGTCCGGTGACATCCTTGATTGGGATGATGTCATCGTCCGTTCCCTCGTCGGTAATGGTATCGCCGTCCCCAGTACCGATCTCAAAATGATTGGCGGTATTGTCGCGCCCACGAATGTCGGTGATGTCGTCGCCATCGCCGCCGGTAAGCTGGTCAGCGCCGCTGAGGTCATTGTGGAGATCGCTCTCGGTGCCGCTAAGCAGCCAGTCATCGCCCGACCCGCCGTTGAGTGTGTCACTGCCCTCGAGGGTCGAATTAATATCGGCGTCGGAGAGCATATCTTCATCATCGCCGCCGAGGGTGTCGTTACCGACGTCTCCAAAGACTTTATCGTCGCCGGCATCGCCGTAAATCTGGTCATTCCCGCCGCGGCCTCTCATGGTGTCGTTGCCTGCGCCGCCCGTGATCAGGTCACCGGCGCCGCCGCCGAGAATGTTGTCATTGCCGCTGCCGCCCTGGATGACAACGTTGCCCAGTTGCTTGTTGACGACATTGATCTTGTCGTTGCCGGCTCTGCCGTTGACGAGAATCGAGTCCACATCAGCGCGGACGAAGTTCCTGGTGCTTTTGTTGACGTGGACGACGATATTCGGGCCCGCGATTTGGACGCGGATGTTATCGCCTTTGGCGGAGCCATCCACCGTCAGAACGCCACCTGTCAGGGTGGCGGCCAGCATTTGGCGGGATTCCAGTTGTTCGAACAGGCTCGCGGTGAATGGCGAGCGGGCGGGACGACGCGGGGCTTTCATGACATCTCCTGAAAAATGGGCTGTGTGCGCGAATCCTTTTTTTGACCGTTGGGGTCCTCCTCCTCCGGACAAGCCGAACCGTTCGGCAAAATCCTGTGACCCTTGAGTTCGTCCGCATCGTAGAGCGCCCCCGGCAATTCGCGGAACGGGCAATTTTTTCAATTTTTCTTCGGTAAATGCGGGATGGTTTTGCCGGGCGGGGATTCGCTACAAATGGTGCGATGCGCCGGCCGGCGGGCCGGGTCATCCGGGGATTCGATGTGCGTTGAGCCAGGTCGCCGCAGCGCCGATGACGTTGATGTCGTCGGGAAACGCGGAGCGCCCGATCTGCACGCGCGAAAGCGTCTCGGGAAATGAAGCGAACTGGTCCACGGCCTGAATGATGCCGGGGCGGAGCAGTTCCATGGTGGCCGATGCGCCGCCGCCGATGACAATTTTTTCAGGATTGAATGTGTCGATGAGATTGGCGATGGCGCGGCCCAGATATTGGCCGACGATGAAGAAAGTTTTTTGCGCTGCGGGATCGCCGGCGCGGGCGGCGTCGGCAAGGGCGCGAGTATCGACGCGTGTTCCTCCGGCGGCTGAAGCCGCCCCTGCCTCGGTGGCGATGCGGGCGATGCCGGCGGCGCCGGCGTAGGCTTCGAGGCAGCCGGTTTTTCCGCAGGCGCAGGGATGGCCGGCGGTGAACTCGACCTTCACATGCCCCAGCTCGCCGGCCGCGTTGTCCGCGCCCTGAAGAAGATGCCCATCGGCGACGACGCCGCCGCCCACGCCGGTGCCGAGGGTCAGCAGGACCAGGTTGTTGATGCCCTTGCTGGGGCCGAAAAGAAACTCGCCCAGGGCGGCGGCGTTGGCATCGTTTTGAATCTCGACATCAAGGCCAAGCAGCGTCTGGAGCGTGTCGCGCAGCGGAAAACCAGGGAGATGCGGCAGATTGGGCGATTTTTTAACCGTGCCCGACTTGGGATCGATCAGTCCGGGGCAGCCGACGCCGATGCCGAGGATGGGCTGGTCCACTTCGGCGATGAGCCCTTTGGTTGCCTCGGCGATGCGCTGCACCATAATTTCGGCGGGATCATTCGAGTTGGTGGGGATGGATATTTTCTTCATCACGGCGAACTGATCGCCGGTGCGGATGATGCCGATCTTGACGTTCGTTCCACCGATGTCGATGCCGATGAGGCAATCCATGTGAGGCTTCCTCTCGCGTTTATCCGCCAGTGAGGCTGCGGTAGTATACTGGGCAGTGGCAATGTAATCAGAGGGCATAGCATGGCTGAATCGAACAAGACCTTGGGCTGCGCGATTTTTGGGGCGGGGTGGGTGGCGGGAGAACATGCGCGGGCGTATCAGGCCTGTTCGCGGACGCGGCTGGTGGCGGTGGGGAGCCGCAAGGAGGAGTCGGCGCGGAAGTGCGCGGAATATGCGGGGGTGAAGGATGTGTTTGTCACCAGCGATTTCGATGCGCTGCTGCGGCGGCCGGATGTGGAGGTGATTTCGATCACCACGCCGCCGGATATTCATCCGCAGTTGACGATTAAAGCAGCGCGGGCGGGGAAGCATATTTGCATTGAGAAGCCGATTGCGCTGGATTGGAAGAGCACGCTGGAGATGCAGAAGGCGGTGAAGGAAAGCGGGGTGAAGACGATTGTGTCGTTCTGTTTGCACTGGAATCCATCGCTGCTGAACACGCGAAACCTGATCGAGCAGGGAGCGATCGGAAAGCCGTATTACATCGAAGTGGATTACTGGCACGGAATGAAGACGTGGTATCCGCAGTATCCCTGGTCGGTGAAGAAGCCGCAGGGTGGGTCTTCGCTGCTGTCGGCCGGGTGTCATGCGCTGGATGCGATGCGGTGGTTTGCGGGGAACGATAATCAGATACAGGAAGTGACGGCGTATTCGACGCCGCACCATGGGGAGAGCAAGGACTGGGGTTACGATCCGACCATGGTGCTGATTTGCAAATTTGCCAGCGGGGCGATTGGGAAAACGGCTTCCATTCTGGATTGCAAGATGCCGTATCAGTTTAACATCGATGTCGTGGGGACGAAGGGGACTATCCGGGACAATCGCGTCTGGAGCGAGGCGCTTTTCCCGGGGCAGACTGGGTGGAGCACGATACCGACGATCCTGCCGGACAGCGGGGATGTGGCGCATCATCCATTCAATGGGCAGATCGAGGCGTTTGTGGCGGCGATTCTGGATGGGAAGCCGTGCCTGCCGGATATCAATGATGCGGTGAAGACGCACGAGCTGATTTTTGCGGCGGATCGGTCGGCGGAGACGGGGAAGAGCGTGAAGTTGCCGCTGGAACGCTGATGATTCACAAGACACGGGCATGCGAGTACGCCTGCCTATGCCACCCGAAACCGGATTCCCTTTCCGATCATTTGCGTGAGGCGATGATCGCCGACGCGGCGGCGTCGCAGGATTTGGCGGCGCTGTCTCCGCCCTGATTGCACATGACGAGCACGGCGAAGTTGTCTTCGGGGGAGGCCCAGACGACGGCATACCACATGGTGTTGGTGCCGGAATGAGTAAGGACGGGGCCTTTGGCCCAGCGGCGCGTTGTGATGATCCAGCCCATGGCGTAATCGCCGTTGGGGGTGTGGAGTTTTTTGAAGGTTTCCGGTTTGAGGAGAGTGGATTGGCCGCGTTCGCCCTTGAGGTGAAGCGAGACGAACCTGGCCCAGTCGCCGATGGAGCAGTGGACGATGCCGCCGGGGCCGATTCCGGCGGGGTTGTCGGCGGCGGAGCCGGGCTCGACGGGTTTTCCGTCGGCTTCGTGGCCGCGGGGTTCGGTGAGGGAGTTTTTAGCGCCGGGTGGGCCAAAGCCGGCGGATTTCATATTCAGGGGCTTGAAGAGCTTTTCCTGAAGGAGTTGCTCCCAGGATTTGTTCATGGCGCGCTCGGCCATGTGGCCGGCGATGGAGAAGCCGGCGTTGGAATAGATGAATTGATCGCCGGGTGGGGCCTGGGGCGCGTTGATGACCAGGTTTTCCAGGAGCAGTTTGCGCGAGCCCATCGGGGGGCCGCGATAGGCCCACAGTTTTGCCCAGACCTCATCCTTCGTGATGTCGCCGGGGACGCCGGCGCGGTTGGTGAGAAGTTGTTCGAGGGTGACAGCGCGGTACTGCTCGTGCATCTTGGTTTTCAGCTCGGGGAAGGCCTGGGCGAGAGTGCGGTCCCAGGAGAGTTTTCCTTCCTCGACGAGCACAGCGCAGAGAGTGGCGGTCATGGCCTTGGTGCAGGAGCCGATGTGGAAGCGGTCGTTGAGGGTGACTTTTTGGGCATCGCCGCGGCGGCGAACGCCGGATGCGCCGCTGGAGATGATGGCGTCGCCTTCGATCATGACGGCGACCATGCCGGGGACATCATGTTTGGAAACGATGGGGTCGAGCAGCGGCGAGAGGTCTTTGGGCGGCGCGGCGGCTGCCAGAGAGGCCGCAAATAGAATGAAACTCAGCCCGAAGAATCGCCTCATTCGCCCCTCCTTCAATTCCCGATCTTTTTCATCGCCTCTTCTTTGGCCTTTTGCATGACCGTTTCGATTTTTACTATGGCACCCCCCTGCCGTTTGCTCTCGTCGGCGGCTTCCATGAAGGCGAAGAGCTCGATGGTTTCTTCGTTGGCCACCGGCGGCTTATGGGTCTTGAAGAAGAGGGCGATCTGGTCGGCCAGGGGTTTGTAGCCTTCGTATTTGCCAGAGGTGACGATGGCGTTCTTGCCGAAGACCATTGCGCCATAATCGCTCTTGCCGGTGCGGATGCCGCGGAAGCTGCCGAGGCGGCCGCCGGCCCAGGCGCCAACGACTTTGTCGGTCCCTTCGGTCTTCACGCGGACGACCGACTCGCAGCCAGGGCCCATGACGGTGTAGAGAATTTCCACGCCGTGGACGCCGTACCAGAAGAGGTCGGGGTGGGTTGGCTCCAGGGGACAGGGTCCCCAGGAGTCGCAGCCGATCACTTCGCCCAGCCTGGGATCGTTGTGCAGGCTGATGATTCCGGGGCTGAAGCGCAGGGAGGAGCTGGAAAACCAGGGGACGTTGTATTTTTTGCCCAGCTCATAAATCGCGATGGCGTCGGCCAGAGATCCGGCCAGGGGCTTATCGATGAAGACGGGTTTGCCGGCTTTGAAGACGGGCGTGACCTGTTCGAGGTGTGGGCGGCCATCGACGCTTTCGAGGAGCACGACATCGACCTGCTCGAGGAGCGCGGGGATGGTGTCGACGATTTTCACGCCCATGGCGGAGAGGTCTTTGGTGAAACCGGCGACGCGGTCGCGGCTGGAGGCGAGGTCGGGGCTGCCGCCGGGGAATGCGGCGACGATCCTGATGTCGGCGATGTCGCCGGTGGATTTGGGGTCGTTGAAAAGCTTGGTGAAGGCGGTCACGTGAGAGGTATCGAGGCCGATGATGCCAGCGCGGAGCGGGCGTTTTTCTTCAGCGCCAACGGCCGCGGTTGAGAGGCCGAGTGCTAACATCAGGACAAAGACCGTGCTTAATTGTGAGTCCATTTGATCACCTCTCCAGATTTGCGGGACGCGCCGGACGTCCGGCACAGCCGGACCTACAGTACCGAGGGGGACGCCGAGATTGACTGTACCGCATTGGTTGGCGAGAGTCACCACGATGGCTCATCTGGGAGAAGTGGCGAGGCTGTTTTTGCGGCTGGGATTCACGGCTTTCGGCGGGCCGGCAGCGCATATTGCGCTGATGGAAGACGAGGTGGTGAATCGGCGGAAGTGGATCGATCGGCAGCAGTTTTTGGACCTGGTGGCGGCGGTCAATTTCATTCCCGGGCCGAATTCGACGGAGCTGGCGATTCATCTGGGGATGCTGCGGGCAGGGTGGAAGGGATTGATTGTCGCAGGGGTTTGTTTCATCGCGCCGGCGATGTTGATCATTTTGCCGATTGGGTGGTTGTATGTGCATTATGGACAACTGCCACAGGTGGCGGGGCCGCTGATGGGGATTCGGGCGTGCATGATCGCGATCATCGCGGCAGCGATGTGGAGGTTTGCCAAGACAGGCATCAAGGATCGGTTCACGGCCGCCATCGCCATGGGGGCGGTCGTGGCAGGTTTTGTGATGATGTTGCCGCGGTTTCGGGCGCCGCAGGCGGAGTTGATCATCCTCGCGGGGGCGGCGTTTTTGGGGGCAATGCGCTACGGAGGATGGCGGGGAGAGAATCGGATTCCGCTGGCCGCGATTCCGACCACATTCGCCGCCAGCGCGGCAGCGTTGGGTGTTTCCGCGAAGTTCGTTCATCTGGGCCTGTTCTTCCTGAAGGTCGGAGCGACGCTGTTTGGGAGCGGGTATGTGCTGGTGAGTTATTTGCGGGGAGGATTGGTCGATGAGAAACAATGGCTGACAGGCCAGCAGTTGACGGATGCGGTGGCCGTTGGGCAGTTCACGCCCGGGCCGCTGCTGACGACGGCCACGTTCATTGGGTACATCCTGGGCCAGCAGTGGGCGGGGCAAAGGGGAGCGATCGCGGGCGGGATGATCGCCACGGCGGCGATCTTTTTCCCGTCGTTTTGCCTGGTGGCGATATTGGGGCCGCTGTGGAATCGATTTCGCGGCAGTAGGCGGATTCGGGGGGCGCTGGATGGGATGAATGCGGCGGTGGTGGCGTTGATTCTGGTGGTATCGATCGCGCTGGGGAAGGAGGCGATCAATGGGATTGCGGCCGGAGTCGTGGCGGGGGTTTGCCTGGTTTTGATCCTGAAATGGAATGTGAATTCGACGTGGTTGATTCTGGGGGCGGGCGTGGCGGGGTGGGCGCTGCACCGGGGAGGGTTGGGGTAGAGGGCAAATTTGCAATTGTTCGATTTGTAGCAGATTTTGAGCACTCAAAATTCGCAGGATGAGGAGCGGACTGGGGTTATGGCAATCAAGATTCTGCACAGGGGGTGGAGGATTGGAAACAGATCGGGAGGAATTGGGGATGAGGCGGAGGATGCGCAGGGGCAGCTGAGGGAAGGATGAATGGAGATGCGATCGCATGCGAGGCCCCTTTCGTGGACATGTGAAAACATAGTCAATGCGAACTTATAAGTCAAGTTCTTGTTGTAACGCAGGGAACGGGCAATCGCAAGCTTCCGGCAAGGCACGCATCCCGCTAATTGGGACAATGGATTATTATCCTTTGATGGCAACTCCGACGAACACCAAACAACAGGTGCGGACGCTACTCGAGTCGGTTGGAGGTCCTGGGAGTGTTGCTGGTCCGCGATAACATTCAACGACGCCCCCGCTGATCTTGACGTATTGCCAACCCCCGTCCCATCTGTGCCACATGTCTTCGATAAAGTAGCTTCTGACCCATGGCACCACCAGAACGATGCAGAGCAGGAGCGAGAGCATTGAAAACAAATTAAAGGTCCACCGCTTCACGCGCTGCATCGTAACTTCAATTTTGCCTGGTGCATCTGCAACTGCGGATCGGCACTTCTTTCGCCCCTACGGGGCTATTCGCCGCACATCTCAAGTCCCCGGGCTCGCGCCCGGGGCTACCACCTTGCGTCCCTGCCGGGGCTGGGGAGAGCCGACAATTGCCAGCGGCAATAAGCAGTTCTGAGACGATACAAATCGCCCGTGGCCGTGCTATACTTGTTGGATTACGGCCCTTGTACTAGGAGCATCCGATGCCGGGCATGACCATGACGGAGAAAATCCTCGCCAAGCACGCCGGCAAGAAGGCCGTGCAGCCGGGCGAGAACATATGGGTGGACGTGGACATCCTGATGACGCACGATGTGTGCGGGCCGGGGACCATCGGGATTTTCCACGAGAAATTCGGGCGGAACGCCAAAGTGTGGGACCCGGATCGGGTGGTGATCATTCCCGATCACTACATTTTTACGGCCGACCTCAAGTGTCATCGCAATGTGCAGATCCTTCGCGATTTCGTGCGCGAGCAGGGGTTGAGGTATTACTACGACCCGGAATTTGTGACCAACGAGCCTGGGATGCCCAATCCGTACAAGGACCCGACCAAGACCAATTACAAGGGTGTTTGTCATAAGGCGCTGCCGGAAGAGGGGCACGTGCGGCCGGGCGAGGTGTTGCTGGGGACGGATTCGCACACCTGTACAGCCGGCGCGTTTGGCCAATTCGCGACGGGGATTGGAAATACCGATGCGGGGTTTGTGCTGGGGACGGGGAAGCTGTGGCTGAAGGTCCCGCCGACGATGAAGTTCATGTTTCACGGGGAGATTCCGGCCTATCTGACGGCCAAAGATTTGATTCTGGCGGTGATCGGCGAGATCGGCGTTGATGGGGCAACTTATCGCTCGATGTATTTCACCGGCGACGGGATCAAATCGTTGACGCTCGAAGACCGCATGACGCTGACCAACATGGCCATCGAGGCCGGCGGGAAGAACGGCGTTTGCGATGTGGATGAGAAGACGCTGGCCTACGTGAACAATCGCTCGAACCTGCCGAACTGGGAAGTGGTGAAGGAAGATGCGGGCGCGCAGTATGTTTTCGAGCACGAGTGGGACCTGGCGACGATGGAGCCGATGGTGGCCAAGCCGCACTCGCCGGACAACAAGGATTCAGCGCACAACTGCCGCAGCGTGAAAGTCGATCGGGCGTATATCGGCTCGTGCACGGGCGGGAAGATCACCGACATGATTTTCGCGGCCAGCATCCTGAAGGGGAACAAGGTGAAGGTGCCGACGTTTGTGGTGCCGGGCTCGACCGAAGTTCACGCCGACATGAAGCGGCTGAATCTGGTGGGCGTGCCCAAGGACAGCAACGAGAAGAGCATCGAGGAGATCCTGCTGGATGCGGGATGCCTGGTCGGTCCGAGCGGCTGCTCGGCGTGTTTGGGCGGGCCGGCGGATACGTTTGGAAGGCTCCAGTCAACCGAGGTGTGCATCTCGACGACGAATCGGAATTTTCCCGGGCGGATGGGGAGCAGGAACGCGGCCGTTTATCTGGCCTCGCCGCTGACGGTGGCCGCCAGTGCGTTGACGGGGCACGTGACCGATCCGCGGGAATACGTGAGCGGTAAGATTGATACGGGGATTGCAGGAGTGGTTTGAGACAAGACCCATGACCTATAGAGTAATCCTCAAGCACAGTGAAGAAGGATACGCGGTGTGGTGCCCGGCATTGCCCGGTTGTGCGTCGCAAGGTGCAACCGAGGCAGAGGCTATTGAGAACATCAAGAGTGCAATTGAGGAGTATTTATCCGTGCGTGATTCCCTGCTCGCAGAGGATGAGGTAGAACGCGTTGTCGAAGTCGACTAGCGCAGATGCCGAAGCTCGCTGGCGTGAATTATCAACAGGCCATCCGTGCATTCGAACGCCTGGGGTATCGAATCAAGCGGCAAGGAAAGCACATCATCATGAGCAATGGGGAGACGGTTGTTGTCATTCCACGTAATAACCCGATCAATGGGATCACCATGGGAATCATCATTCGTGATGCCGGCCTGACGGTGGAGGAATTCAAGAAGGTGCTGTGACTTCGATTAGAACTGCGATGCCAGAGCAGGGTGCAGTAATGCCAGGTGGCGCCGGGCCTCCTCCTGCGCCGCACGCGCCGCCGGCAAAACTTGCCCAGCCCGTCATCGACCGCGTATTGCGGCACGATCCGGAGTTTGCGCGATACTTCAACGGGCAGGCATCGCGAAGCGGATTGGCCGATTTTTTGTTTGTCTCATCGGATACTCCGCATGCGCCGGAGGAGGCGTTTGCGAAGCTGCGCTGGGGGGGATTGGTGGTTTTTGTATCGCACAGCGCGGCGGAAACGGCGGCCGTTTCCCGGCAATATTCATCACACGGATTCGCGTTGGAGAGGCCGCTGGGATCGCTGCGACTTGGGTTGCCGCTGTTTCGCAAGCTGAGATATTTCATCGCGCGCAAGGTGGACCTGATTGCGCCCGGGGAGGATACGGACCGGTTTACTTATCACGTGCAACTGGTGCGGCATCCCTCGCCGCAGGATCGGCTGGTGGTGCTCAAGGAAGTGCCGGCGTTTGAGGCGGTGGTACACCGGCTGAAGCGAAGATGGCCGGAGATGACGCAGGATGTGATTGAAAAGCGGGCGCGAAAGTTCACGGAGAAGATTTTCCCGACGTTCCTGACGCGCGAGGCGGCGATTTTGAAGATTCTGGAGCGGGACCTGCCGGCGCCGTACAACCGCCGCGTGCCGCGGGTGATCAACCTGGAAAAGGACAAACGGGGGTTCGTCCGCAAGCTCTATCTGCGCTGGCTGCAAAATGGCGGGCAACCGCTTTCGCAGATGGAATTCGCACGACAGAGCGCGGATCTGCTGCGGGTGATGCATGACGTGGCGCACGTGATTCACCTTGATCTGCGGCTGGACAACATGGTGATCACGGAGGAGGGGGTGGGGTTTGTCGATTTTGGTTCATCGGTGCGGGATGATGAAAATCTGGCCGAAAATCCGCTGCTGGAGTCGCTGTTTGAGGAGCTGATGCGGACGAGTCATATCCAGGTGATGCTGGAGAAGATGACGATTTCCGGAGCGGTGACATCGCAGGTCATCAGCCGCGGATTGCAGAAGGTGGACAAGGCGATCGACTTTTTTTACCTGGCGGTGCAGTTTAATTCGCCGCATCAGAACCCGGATCTGACGGATTTGATTGTTTATGATCCCAAGAGCGATGATGCGCGGCAGTTGGAGAAGCTGACCCGGGAGATTCTGCGGCCGGCCGATCCGGCGAATCCGGCGTTTCGCTCGGCCAAGGATATTCTTCACGGGATCGAGCGGATTCAACTGAAACTGGACCGGCCGGGGCGGTAAGATGCGGGCAGGAGATTAAATCCATGCGATTTCGCTTGTGGCACCTGTCATTGATATTTTCGCTCTGCGGCCTGGCGCAGGCGGCGGAGACGGATTACGAAATTCGCATTCATCGTCCGGACAAGGCGGGGATGAAGTTTGATGTGGCGATCACCAGCGCGGTGAAGCGCGAGGTGGTGACGACGGCTGACGGGCGGGCGACGCGTGACCCGGAGCAGGTTGTCGCCATCGAGTTGAAGGCGGTGGCGGAAATTGTGGAGGTGGATGAGAAGGGGCGGGATTTGAAGGTGACTTATGTGGTCGAAAAATGCGTGAAGGCGGCCGGCGAGAAGGATGAGGAGGTGTTGCCGAAGGGAAAAATCTTCACCGCGGCCATCGGGCCGGATGGGAAGCGCACGGTTTATGCGGCCGCCGACGGCAAGCTGACCGATGAGCAGATTGAGGCGCTGGATTTGGTGGCCGATTTGCCAGCGCCCGATGCAGCGCTGGCGGATGAGCTGTATGGGCCGAAGGGCCGGCAGAAGATTGGGGACACCTGGTCGGTGAATGCGGGCGCGATGGCGGAGGATTTGAAGCGGCACGATTATCAGGTGAAGCCGGATGCGATCAGTGGATCGCTGAAGCTCAACGGGCGGGAAAAGGCCAATGGAGTTCAGTGCCTGAACATCACCGGAGAGACGAAGGTGCAGCGGGCCAAAATGAAGGCGGCCGATGAGGCCAACGCGCCGATTTCGATTCGCAATGTGACGATGGAGTCGACATTTTCGTGGCTGCTGCCGGTGGATTCGTCGCTCAATCACGTCGTGGCGTATGGTACGGTGGTCAGCACCTACAGCATGGGCGTGAACGGCGGGGATTTCAAGCGCGAGCTGAAGACCACGCGGATGTACGAAATCAGGGCGGTTCCACTGCCTTGATCGCTTCCCACCCGGCAAATGTAATGTTGCTTCGGATTACGCTTATAATCGCCGCCCTGATGATTCCATCCTCAACTGTTGCGCGTGCACAAACGGCCGCTCCCAGCGGAGCAACGATTGCCTGGACGAGCGATGATCCGACGCTCGCGGAGATTAAACGCATCTGCATAGGGGGTGGATTTCCATCGAAGGAACTGGTGGCGAAGCTGGATGAGCGCTCGGATGACCTGGAGGTTCAGCGAGCGCGGGAGGAGATGAAGGAAGTTCTGCGGCGCATGCGTCAGGAGTATGGGCTGACGCCCCAGCAACTGCTGGAAAAGGTGAAGGGGAGGATTCCCGATGTGACGGCCAATGATCTGGAGCGCTGGCGCGAGGCGGGGCAGCTTCAGCATCGGATGATCGATGGCCAAGTCGCTTATTTCCGCCGCGAGCCTTCCAATCTGTTGCGGTTTTGCGATGAGGCGAAGCAGCGGTGTGGTCAGGAAGCTTCTACCGGACAGAAGTTTGTTTTGACCGATCATCTGGCCAAAGTGATTGAGGAGGCGCAGCGGACGGGGCGGGCCGAGGTGACGCCGGTTCGCCATCGGATTCAATACAAGGTGACAGTCCCGGCGAACCCGGCGAGGGCGAAGAAGGGATCGTTGCTGCGGGTGTGGCTGCCATTTCCGCAGGAATGCCGCCAGCAGAGCGAGGTGAAGCTGATCAGCGCCGCGCCGGCCGATCCGCGGATCACTGCCAATGGCGTGAAGGATGGGCGGATTCTGGCCAATGCGCAGCGGACTGCTTATTTCGAAAAACGCCTCGACGATCCGGCCAAATCAAATACTTTTGAGATCACGTTCGAATATGTTTCTCACGCGTATTATCCCACCCTTACCGATGAGGATGCGCGGCCATTGCCGGCTGATTTTGATAAGGCCTGGCTTGCCGAGCGAGCACCGCACATTCTCTTTACGCCGGAGTTGAAACAGGCCGTGGCGAAGGTTGTCGGCGATGAAACCAATCCGCTGGCCAGGGCCCGCAAAATTTTCCACCACGTGGATTCCAAAATTCGCTATTGCGCTGAAGAGGAATATTGCCTGATCCCCAGCTTCTCAACCAAGGCTCTTTCGTCGCAAAAAGGCGACTGCGGGATTCAAAGCATTCTCTTTATCACCATGTGCCGCGCGGCCGGTATTCCGGCCCGATGGCAATCGGGCTGGGAGACCAAGCCCTCGGGCTGGAACATGCACGACTGGACGGAGTTTTATGTCGAGCCGTGGGGCTGGTTGCCGGCCGATCCTTCGTATGGCTTGCAAAAGTCGGATCGGGCCGATGTCCGTGAGTTTTATTTTGGGCATCAGGATTCCTATCGCCTGGTCGTCAACCTTGATTACGGATCGCCGCTGGTGCCGGCCAAGCAATCGCTCCGCTCGGAGCCGGCCGATTTTCAGCGCGGCGAGGTGGAGCTGGATGGACGAAATCTGTATTTCGACGAGTGGGGTTACGACATTCAGTTTGAGTGGGAACAACGCTGAAATGTCGGGCAAAGCCGGACCTACGCCTTTGACCTGTTTAGGGCAATTTTCACCCTGCGCCAACGCGATACATTGCCTCCTGACTTACCCAGGAGCCACCATGCAGGGACCGATCTTCCGCAAAGTCGTGCTCGATGCGCTGAACAACCCGACGCCTCATTTCCATCCAATGTTTCGCTTTGCCCTGCATCCGATCATTTTTTGGCCCCGGACTCCAAAGCAGCCGCGGCGGCGCTGCATGCACCCGATGCGTGTCAATCGCATCCGGCGATCTCACTGAATTGGAAAGAGCCCTCACCCGGACCCTCTCCCGGACCATCGGGAGAGGGAAGAAGAGCGGCCGTTGAAATTTGCCGTCCGCGCCTCGACAATCGGCCCTCGTTGATCCACCAGGTCAAAACGAGGAATTAGCAAATGGCTGAGAAGACCGTCTCCACTCAATCCTTCGCGGAGAAGGAAAAAACCGCCTACAAGGGCAAAAAACTCACGGTCGCCATGATCGGCTGCGGCGGCATCAGTGAAATCCAGCTCGACGTGCTCAAGGAATTTCCGGATGTCGAGGTTGTCGCGGGCGTGGACAGCCGGCCGGAGCGGCTGAAGGTCATGGAGGACAAATACGGCGTCAAGAGCCTCTTCCCCGACTGGAAGAAGATGCTCAAGGAAGTGAAGCCCGATGCCGTCTCCATCTGCACGCCCAATGGCCAGCATGCCCCCGCTTCGATCGATGCCTCCAACGCCGGCGCGCACGTCATCACCGAAAAACCGATGGCGATGAATCCCAGGGAATGCGGGAAGATGATCGAGGCCGCGAAGAAAGCCGGAAAGAAGCTCGTCTGCGGATTTCAGTTTCGTTTTCACCCGGCCACGCAGTTCATCACCCGTGCCCGCGACGAAGGGCAATTCGGCAACGTCATGTTCATGAAGTGCCAGGCGCTGCGACGCCGCGGCATCCCCAACTGGGGCGTTTTCGGCCGAAAAGAGCTGCAAGGGGGCGGGCCGATGATCGACATCGGCGTACACGTGATCGAAATGGCGCACTATGTGATGGGCTCGCCCAAGCCGGTGGCGGCCTCGGGAAATACCTGGACTTACATGGGCAACAAGCCCTCCAGCGTCGTCTCGATGTGGCCGAATTGGGACCACAAGACTTACAACGTCGAAGACCTGGCCATCGGGCAGGTCCGCTTTGAGAACGGCGCGATCATGCACATCGAAGCGTCGTTTGCAGCGCACGTCGAGAAGGACCTGTGGAATTTCACGCTGGTGGGCGACAAGGGGGGAGCGACATGGGACCCCCCCGCCATCTTCAGTGACCGCGCGGGCACGATGATCAATTCGACGCCGGCTTTTTTGTCGAAAGATACGGATTTCACGAGCCTGTTCCGCCTCAAGCTGCGAAACTTTGTGGATGGCGTGCTTCACAACAAGCCGCTGGAAGCGCCGGGCGAGGCCGGATTGGCGGTGCAGAAGATTCTCGACGGCGTTTATCGTTCGGCGGAATCGGGGCGCGAAGTGAAGATCGATTAAATGGAATGTCGGGCAAGAGTGCCCGACCTACCAGGTGCGTGCGGGCAATGGAGGAAGCGATGGCCAAAGATCATTCCGGCGGCATGGACTTTGAATTGACCTCCGGCGGCTCGCGCCCGAAGGGGCAGGGTGGCCCGCGTCCGGAGCGGCCCGACCCGGAGACGCCATTTCGCATGCTGGTCCTGGGCGATTTTAGCGGCCGGGAGAACCGGGGAATTTCGCAGACCGGCTCGGCGCTTGGTTCGCGGCGGCCCATCGCCATCGATACCGATAATTTCGATGCGGCGATGAGCAAGCTTGGCGTGCAGCTCCAGCTTCGCATCGGCGATGCCCAGGACACGAAAATGCCGCTGGCGTTCAAGAGTCTCGACGATTTTCATCCCGACCGCCTGGCCGAGCGCTCGCCGATTTTTCAGATGCTCAAGCGCATGAAGCAGATGCTGGCCAGTCCATCCACATTTGAGGCGGCGGCGGCGCAGGTGAGAGCGCTGCTCGGGCAATCTTCAGCTCCGGCCGCCCCAACTTCGGCCGCGCCGGCCGGATCGGGTGGCTCACAGGATGAACTCTTCGAGCGACTCCTTGGCGCGCCTGCCAGCAACATTTCCCAGCCCGGCGCGAAGAAGGTCGATGTTTCCTCGATCATGGAGGATGCGGTGCGCGGACACGTCGTCCCGGACGCCCCGCCGGAGCAGGCCGAGCTTCGGCGGATTCTCGATGAGGCGATGGCCATCCAGATGCGGGCGATTCTTAATCAGAAGGATTTTCAGGCGCTCGAAGCGGCCTGGCGCAGCCTGCATTTCCTGGTCTCGCGACTGGAATTGGGCGAGGAGCTGCAATTGTTTTTGCTGGACATCTCCAGGCCGGAGGTGCTGGCGGATTTGAGAGATCCTGGAAGTGGGCTCAATAAACTGATCATCGAGCAGACGATCCACACACCGGGCGCAGAGCCGTGGGCGCTGATCATCGGCAATTACACCTTCAACGATTCGCAGGAGGATGTGGAACTGTTGGCGCGGCTGGCGACGCTGGCTTCGGAGGCCGACGCTGCGTTCCTGGGTGCTGCTTCGCCGCAGGTGTTCGGCTGTTCATCATTGGGAGAATCCCCCGACGCAGCAGAATGGCAGGACACGACCAGTGACACCTGGCAAAAACTTCGCAAACTCCCCCAGTGCGAGCACGTTGCCCTCGCCTTCCCCCGCCTGATGCTGCGCCTCCCTTATGGCTCCGACACCGAGCCCACCGATCTTCCCGGCTTCGAAGAATTCACCCCCAACTTCGCCCACGAGCAATACGTCTGGGGAAATCCGGCCTTCGGCTGCGCCTATGCGCTGGCCGACGCCTTCCGCGAAAATGGCTGGGACATGGAGCCCAGCGGGTTCCTGGAACTCTCCGGCCTGCCGATCCACAACTATCAGAAAGAGGGTGAAAAGCAGGTCAAACCGAGCGCGGAGGCGTTTCTGACCGATCGCGCTGCATCAAAAATTCAGGATCGCGGAGTGATTCCCCTGATGTCGATTCGCGGCCGGGATGCCGCCCGATTCGCCGGATTTCATTCGATCGCCGCGCCGGCCAAGCCGCTTGCGGGCCCCTGGTCATCCTGAGTTTCATTCATCGGTCGCCGCCGTTCGCGATGAGGGCACAACTTCCTTCGCGCTGGCGACCGATTCGGCCAGCATCGATGTTTCCATCGCCGGCACCATCGCCCTTCCCGCGCCATTTTGGACCAACCGCTCCGCAAACACCTCCGCCTGATCCGGCTCGCCGTGAACGATGTAGAACTGCGTCTCCTTGTGGAGCGTCGGCGAGAGAAACTTGAGAAGCTCCTGGGAATCGGCATGGGCGCTGAGCCCATCAATGCTGCGCACCTGGCAGCGCACGTCATACCAGCGGTCATAAATCCTCACGCGCTTCTCGCCATTTTGCAGCCGCCGGCCCAGCGTGTTCAGCGGGGTCCAGCCGGTGAACAGCGCCAGATCATTGGGCCGCTCGATGCTGAGGCTCAGGTGATGCAAAATCCGGCCAAATTCGCACGTCGGGCTCGACGCGATGATCACGCACGGGCCATTGTCGCTGTTGATCTTCTTGCTCTCCTGCACCGACCTGGCAAACACCACGCGCGAGCTGCCAAACAGGTCGTTTTCGCCGATTGCTGCCTGCGTCTGCTCATCATAATTGTCGCGAAATCGCCGCGTGACCTCGCTCACCTCGACGCCCATCGGGCTGTCAACGTAAACGGGAATTGCTGGGATGTCCCCCGACTGCATAAACCGCTGCAAATACCAGAGGATCGTCTGCGTCCGGCCAACGGCAAATGCGGGCACGAGAATTCGGCTGCGATGGGCGATGGCAAACTTCACCGCGTCCAGCAACTGCGGCCCAACCTCGCTGATCGGCGCATGCACCCGCCCGCCATAGGTGCTCTCGGTGATGACATAATCCACCGGCCCCGGCACGGTCTGCGGATCGCGAATAATCGGCGTGTTGTAGCGGCCCACATCGGCGGTGAAGAGCAGCTTTCGCTTCTGGCCCGCCTCCGCTGGATTGTTGTTCTCCCACTCGAGCAGAATGTAGGCCGAACCCAGGATGTGTCCCGCGTCGAAAAATGTGAACGATACTCCGCGTCCCAAATCCGTCCGCTGCTGATATGGCACTTTGCGCATCTGCCGCAGCACCACCGGCACATCGCTGGCCACATAAAGCGGCCGAATCGGCGCCTCCCCAGGGGAAACCGATCGCTGGTTGAGATAGCCGGCATCTTCCTCTTGAATCTTGGCCGAATCCTCCAGGACAATCCGCGCCACTTCCGCAGTGGCGGGCGTGCAATAGATGGGGGCGGAAAATCCGGCCCGCGTGAGCACCGGGATTTTGCCACAGTGATCCAGATGTCCGTGCGAGAGAATCAGCGCGTCGGCCGATTTGGCCTTGGCCGGAAGCCACTGATTGATGCGGCGGGCCTCCTCGCGCGCTCCCTGGTACATTCCCATGTCCAGAAAAAGCCGCAGGCCGTTGACCTCGATCAGATGACAGGAGCCGGTGACGGTTCGGTCGGCCCCGCAGAATCGAATTCGCATGGGGGAAGACTAGTCGCGCCGCCGGCGCCCCGCAACGGCGGCAATGACCCGATCAAGTGCGAAATTCATGGAATATTTGCGTTCTCGTTGCGACAATGCTCCTGGGCCGACTCATGGAGAGATTATGGACTGGCTGAAAACCATCCTCAGCGATCACACGTTTCTTTTCTTCTTCGCTGTTGTGGGGATTCCCATGATCACCATCAGCCTGACCAAAATCGTGAAGCTGCTGATCATTCACCGTGAGCGCATGGCCATGATCGAGCATGGGATGGACCCTGATGCTCACGGCGGCCGCCCCCGGCCGGTGGAAACACCGCCTGCGGCGCACGCGACCGTGGCTGATTTGTCCGAGTGAAATAACCCCAGCAGGGCTCGAACCTGCAACCTGCGGCTTAGAAGGCCGCTGCTCTTCCAATTGAGCTATGGGGTCGTCTATTTCGCAGGGTCCGCTTTAGCGGACGATCTCTCTTCACCGTCCGCTAAAGCGGACCCTACAGCACAACATCAATTATATTACACATTAAACAGAAAGTGCGTGATATCCCCATCCTTCATCACGTAATCCTTGCCTTCCAGACGCATCTTTCCCGCCGCCTTGATGGCCGGCTCGGTTTTATATTGCTGTAGATCGGCCAGCGTATAAATATTCGCCCGAATGAAGCCCCTCTCAAAATCGGTATGAATCGCTCCCGCCGCCTGCGGCGCGGTGGCCCCGATGGGAACCGTCCACGCCCGAATCTCCTTCGGCCCGGCCGTGAGAAAACTGTGCAGCCCCAGCATGCGATACGCCTCGCGCGCCAGCACCGCCAGGGCCGGTTCCTTCAGCCCCATTCCCGCCAGCATGTCGCCCCGATCCGCCTCTGAAAGCTCGGCGATCTCCGCTTCCAATTTGCCGGATAAAACCACCACGGGCGCGCCCTCGGCCGCCGCCCGCTCCTTCATTTTTTTGATCCGCTCGCTCTCGGCCGTCTCGCCCTCACCCACATTCGCCACAAAAAGCGTCTTCTTGGCTGTGATCAGCCCCATGCTCCTGATCAGCTTCTTCTGCTCGGTGTTCAGTTCCAGCTCACGCACCGGCCGGCCGTCGTTGAGCACCTTAAAGGCCTTCTCCAGCACTTCCGCCCGCGCCATCGCTTCCTTTTCGCCACTGCGCGCGGCCCGCGTCGCCTTATCGAGCGAGGTGGAGACCTGTTCCAAGTCGGCCAGCACCAGTTCGGTCTCGACGGTATCGATGTCGCGCACAGGATCGATCACCCCCTCGCTGTGCGCGACCTCATCAGACTCAAACGCTCGCACTACGTGCAGGATCGCATCCATGTCGCGGATGTGCGCCAGGAATTTATTCCCCAGCCCCTGTCCCGTCGATGCCCCCTTGGCCAGGCCCGCCACATCCACCACCTGAATCGTCGCCGGAAGAATCCGCTCGGTGGGGATGAATTTCTCGATTGTTTTCAGCCGCTCATCGGGCACCTTGGCGATGCCGACGTTGGGCTTGGTCGTGGCCTTGGAATAGGCCGTCGCCTCGGCCCCGGCGGCGGTCAGCGCGTTAAAAATGGTGGTCTTGCCGACCAATGGAAGCCCGACAACCCCAACTTGCAATGCCATCGCACATCCTTCTGGAAATCACCCCCTCAAGGGCGGAGTAGTATACGCCCCGGCCGCTCAAGATCGAGTATGATGGAACTACCCCATTCATGTGGAGTCTAACTGGTCATGGACGCCACCGCCCGCACCTTCAAACCCGCCCCGGCACCGGCGCCAGCACCCTCCCGACGGCGAAAACCCCTCCGTGACCGCATTCTTCTCGCCTTCTTCCTTCTTCTTTTGGGCGCGCTTTCCACCATCGCCATCTCCTGGCTTCTGGCGTTCCAAACCGAGCTGGCGGATGACCCTTCGCTGACCGGCCAGGGCGTCGACGGCCCGCGCAACTGGACTGTACAGGGGTGGAGCGGCTTCGGCTCGATGCGGCTTCACTCCATCCGCAATGTCCCCAACTGGTCGATCCTTCAGGTAATCGGCCCGCCCGACACGCCCGGCGCCGGCGACATCGTCACCGCCTGGGCCTCATCCACCACCGACTCGCAAACGGAATGGCTCATCCTCGACTACGAGACACCGGTCACACCCATCGAAATCGATGTCCACGAAACCTACAACCCCGGCGCGCTCGAACGTGTCTCAGTCTTTGACGAGGACGGGCAGGAAATCACCATTTGGGAGGGGAGCGATCCCACACGAGTTGGATCATCCCGCGGCGTCTCTAAAATTCCCGTCTCCGCAAAATTCAAAACTTCGCGCGTGAAGATCTATCTCGATTCCCCAAGCGTCCAGGGTTGGAACGAAATTGACACCGTCGGCTTGCACGACGATGCCGGAAACACCCTCTGGCCCGTCAACGCGTCGGCCAGCAGCTCCTATGGCTCCTCACCCAGCCCCGCAGGAACACCGGGCCCGGAATCCTTCCTGCCCGATTGGTGCCCCCTCATCAGGCCCGGCCGCGACATCATCGAGCACAGGGCCACCAGCGAACAGCGCATGATCGAAGCCCGCGGCTGGCCCATGCTGGCCCTGTGGGGCGAGCGTGAAGCAAATGCGGCCACCGCCGCCAATCCGCAATCCGTTCTGAACTATACCGGCCTGGGCATCCGCTCCACGCGCACATCCTCCTCGACGCTCGCACCATTGCTCCCGCTGCGCCCGATCTGGCGCGGTTTCATCATCAACACCATCTGCCTGGCCGTTCTTTTCCGCCTGGTTTATCTCACCCTCGCCCTGCCGCGCAGATTCATTGTGGAGCTGGCGCGCATGCGTCGCGGCTGTTGCCTGGCGTGCGGCTATCAACTGGGATTTGATTTCCGCGCTGGCTGCCCGGAATGTGGTTGGCGGCGCTCTCTCCATGACCACCATCCTTCATAAACCGGCCGCTACCACCGAGAGCGACGAATTCATCGCGCGGCCACCAAGATTGCGCCGCGCGCTGCGACTTCTCTGGGGCGCACTGTTCTTCCTTCTCCTGGGGGCGGTGATTTCGGTGTTGATCGCCTGGGCTCTGGGCCTCTGGGGCGATCCGGCCAGCGCCACCATCATCACCGTCGCCGCCCCACAGCGCGGCCGGGCCTGGACGGTCAACCTCTGGAGCACCACCGGCTCGCTGCGCCTCCAATCACTGCGCGAGGCGCAATCCTGGTCCGCCTGGCAGGTCCTGGGCCCACCCGATACGCCGATGAACGGCGATTCGACAAACGCCTGGTGTCCGGCGACGGCTGATGGCCAGCAGGAATGGCTGATCCTCGACTACCCGCAGGCGATCATCCCGCGGCAGGTTGAGATTCATGAGAATTACATTCCCGGAGCGGTCTCGCGCATCACCCTGTTCCAGGAGGATGGCGCGGAAGTCGAGGTTTGGCGAGGCAAAGATCCCACGTCGGTCAATTCGAACTCCGGCATCTCGAAGATTCACATCGACACGTCTTTCAAAACCAGCCGCATCAAAATTCACCTCGACTCTCCAAAGGTTCCCGGTTGGAACGAGATCGATGCCGTTGGCCTGACAGATCAGCAAGGTAATACTCTCTGGGCGAGCGATGTGGAGGAGAGCAGCAGCTACGCCAGCAACATGATCTCCGCCAGCTCCGCCCCATTCCCCAGCCAGTTGATGCCGGATTGGTGCCCGGCACTGATACCGGACGCAAAACCAATCGGCGGAACCGGCCGGTTGGAAGAGCGGATCTTTGAAGCGCGCGGCTGGCCGATGCTGGCTCTATGGACGGAGCGCTCACCGCACGCCCGCGCGAAGGCACGTGCCCCCGCGATCCCTGAGGGCACCTCACTGCGCGGCGGCGCCTTACCGCGCATTGTCACCGTTTCTCGAACTTCCTCGCTCTCCCCCGTACTGCCGATGCGGCCGATCTGGACCGGGCTGCTCTTCAATAGCCTCTTCTACGCGCTTTTCGCCTCCCTCGCCTATTGGCTCCTGACCAAGCCGCGCCGCTTCGCCGTCGAGCTGCTCCGCATGCGCCGCGGCTGCTGTATTTCCTGCGGATACGAGCTGGATTTCGACTTCCGCTCCGGCTGCCCGGAATGCGGCTGGAGGCGCTCCGGAGGCCCGCACCGGCCGGCCTGATCGAATTCCATTGCCATCTGCATATTTTAATGGCAGAATCCGCCCGCCCACACGTCGAAGAGGGCAGGGCAGAAAATGATCACGGCCAAATGCCAATGCGGGGGCGAATTTGTCGTCGTTGAAGACGCGGCCAACACCGTCTATCAATGCCCGACCTGCGCCCGCATCGTCCGGCTTGTCTGCGCTGAACAGCTCGGCGAAGGAGCCGGCGCCGGCGATTTTGACGCCCGTCTCATCATCGCCGCCGGTCCAGCGCGCGTTGGTGAATGTATTCTGCTCGGCGGCGTCAGCGATATCAAGATCGGCAAGCTTCCCGACAAGCACATCCAGCTCGAAGCCAATCTCGTTTCCCGCTTTCATTGCAAGCTGGTGCGCGTCGATTTCGGCCCGTCGCGCTGGAAGATCGTGGACAACAAGAGCACCAACGGCCTCTTCGTCAACCGCCAGCGCGCCACCGAGCAGGAGCTCCAGCCGGGGGACCAAATCAACATCGGCGGATTCCAACTGGAATATTCCCTGGGGCCGGCGCAGGCCGTCGATGAGGAGCCGATCGATCTTGAAGCTGAGGCCGAGGAAGACAGCGAAGAGCCCGCCGAAGCCGCGGTGGCTGCGCCGCCCGCGGTCAAGAAAAAGAAGAAGCCGAAGCCCAGGGCCCTGGGCCACGCCCGTCCAGGCACGGCCGGCGAATTCCGGTATCTCTCCGACAGTGATCCGGAATGGGTGAAGAAGCTTCGCGCCGGCTCAAACATGCTGGTATTGGCGATCGCCCTGGATCTTCTTTCCACTGTCTCGGACCGCTTTGCCGGGGAGACCACTATGGTGCTGTTGGGCATGGGCGGTTCCATTTGCAATCTGCTTGGGGCCTGGTTTCTGACGGCGTCAGAGCCGGATGCGATGGAATCAACCGCTCAGGCCATGCTGCGCTTGTCGCTCCGCATCACTTCCACATTGGCCGCGGTCGGAGGGCTCTCGCTGGCTGCCGCAAATCTGCTGGAAAACCCCATGCTGGCCCTTGGCGGCTTTGCGCTTTTCGCCGCGATCCCCCAGTTCTTCCTGCTCCTGCTTTATCTGCGCATTCTCGCGCAGCGGATACCCAACGATACGCTGGCCACGCACTGTCTGATCGTGATGATCGGACTTCCTTCGACGATTGTCGGCGTCATCGTCGTGGCGATTCTTTCGGGCGTGACCCGTTCGGCGGCTCCCGGCCTGCTTGGCCTCTGCACCGGAGCCTGTGCCATCCTCACCTTCGCCATCTGGTATCTGGTTATCGTGATCTGGTTCCAGCGATCGCTGAATTGATCACTTCTCCCGCATCGCCTGAAGCTCCGCCAATCTCTTGCCCGTCGGCGGCTTGCCCGTCTTCATCATGTCGATGAACGCATCAAACAGATACGCCGCATCGTGTGGCCCCGGGCTGGCCTCAGGGTGATACTGCACGCTGAAAACCGGCAGATCGCGATGGCGGAATCCCTCCACCGTGTTGTCGTTGAGATTCAGGTGCGTGACAACTCCCCCCTTCGCCTCCAGCGACTTGCGCTCCACCGCAAACCCATGATTCTGGCTGGTGATCTCCACCCGGCCGGTATCCAGGTTTTTCACCGGCTGGTTTCCCCCGCGATGGCCGAATTTCAGCTTGAACGTCTCCGCCCCAATCGCCCTTCCCAGCAACTGATGCCCCAGGCAGATTCCAAAGATAGGCACCTTCCCCAGGACTCCCACCAGCGGCCGCACCGCGTAATCCAGCGCGGCGGGATCTCCCGGCCCGTTGGAAACGAACAACCCATCCGGCCGGTGCTTCATGATTTCCTCAGCGCTCACGTCCGGCGGCAGCACCGTCACCTTCACGCCCCGCTCACTGAGGTTCCGCAGGATGTTGTGCTTGGCCCCGCAATCCAGCGCCACCACGTGCAGCCCATCGCCGCGCTCGACTTTTCCCAACCGCCAATCCCCCTGGTCTTCATCCCAGTTGTATGACTTTTGCGGCTTCACCGCCTTCACCCAATCCGCCCCCACCATCGCCGCCGCGTGCTTCGCGCGATCGACCAGCCTGGCATCATCCAGAATTTCCGTCGAAAGAATCCCCCGCATCGCCCCGCTGATCCGCAGCATCCGCGTCAGCGCCCGCGTGTCGATCCCCTCCAGGCCAATGATCCCTTGCTGCTTGAGGTAATCATCCAGCCCCATGTCCGCGCGATAATTCGAGTAGATCGGCGCCAGTTCCTTGATGATGAACCCAGCCACGTGCGGCCTTTTGCTCTCCACATCCTGCCGGTTGATCCCATAATTCCCGATCAGCGGATAGGTCATGGTGACCATCTGCCCCTTGTAAGACGGATCGGTGAGGATCTCCTGATACCCCGTCATCGACGTGTTGAAAACGACCTCACCCTCGGACGTTCCCGACGCCCCGAAAAACCGGCCGGTGAACACCGCCCCGTTCTCCAGGCCCAGCTTGGCGATTTTACTTTGCTCACTCATTGGCGGGGGATTGTATAGCGGCCCGCTTCGCCGCGTTAGCCGCCCGCGCCGAAAAGTTATCGGACGCCCCCGGCATTTCCGGAAGAATTTAATTAATCCCTAAAGACATCCCGGCCGATAACAGGTGTGAGGCTGTGGGTCTCCGGGCAATATGCCCGGGCAGCCTGATTTAGGAGACCGGTGTTACGGCGAGCACCGGTCTTCTTTTTTGCGCCTGCCTGGCGCTCATGTCGGGCAGGAGTGCCCGACCTACCGGACAACGGGAGCTGTGCTTGGGCGGGTTGTCTGTTGTGTGGCCGGGCGCGTGGTTGGTTTTGTGGCTGGCACAACCTGCGAGGGCGGCGGAGGCTTCTTTCTCAGCAACGCCGGCTCAATCCAGTTGAACCGGTCCTGCGTATCATTCGCCGCTCCGTAATCCACCTCCAGCGTCAACATCTTCGCCACCTTCGGCAGGTCGATGATCACCATCGGCGCCAGCACGTCGGCCCGCAGATTCTCCTTCTCATGCACCACTTTCCCATCCACCTTGATCCGCACCGTCACATCCGCGTATTGCCGCCGCTCATCGGCCGCGATCGCATACTGCGTGCGAAACGCCTCGTATCCCCCATCCAGCGCGTAATCGATCCGCGAATACGAATGCACCCCGATCCCCCGCGCGAAAACCTGGTTGCCAAACTGGATCGGCCGCCCCCCCACCGTCAAATCCATCCGCGTCGGCCAGGCGCTCGAGCCGTAATAGGGAATCTGCACCACCTGCTCGGCAACTCGCGATGACAGCCAGCTCACCGGCCCGTTGATCTGCTCGATCCCATCGACCGACGCGATCGGCACCTTGCGCTGATCGCTTTTCCCCAGAGTGATTGCCAGCGTATCGCCCCCAAATTCCACGGCCGTCGCAGCCAGCACCGAACCATCCAGCAGCCGCACGCGAAACGACCGATCTCCCTGCTGCTTTGCCTTTCCGGCGGCCGCGAAATAAATCCAGTCGATATTGTCCAGCCCCAGCTCCAGATCACTGCCGCCCGAGTTGATCTTCACGCTGCGGGCGGAAATGTCAGTGACAATCCCTTTGGCCGTATCCCCGTTGGACATCTGCACCAGGTCCTCGGTGCGCTCCTGGTCGACGTTGTCCGGCGATTTTCCGTTGCGCACCAGCGCCCGCGCCTCCTTGAGCGACACCTTCAGCTCTCCCACCACCGGGCTGTTCCAGACCACCTGCTCATCCTGGTATCCCGTCGGCTCACCCAGAATTCTCGTGCCGCCGGCCAGGTGAAGGATGAACCTCCCCGTCCCCACCCGCGAGCGCAGGGATCGTTCGAGCTGAAGGAACTGATCGAAGGGAACCAGCGAAGCGACGTCCGTCCCCGCCGGGCCGGCCATCACGCCTTTGGCATCAATTGAATGAAGAACCACCGCCTGCTGGCGAAAATCCGCCGTCGTCAGCATCCACCCCGCCTCGGCCAGAACCATCGGTGCAGTGAAGACGATGATCCCAATCCACAATCGCAAATCGCAAATCGCAAATCGTAAATTCCGCATCATCCCCCCGGCCCCTTCCCATGGAACACCGGCAGGTATCGATTGGGCATCTGAAGGATGATCAGGGCCATCGCCGTTGCATAGTCCTGTCCGGCCTCGCCGTTCCAGGAACCATCGGCCTTGTTTTGCCGCGCGATCAGCGTGTCGCGAATGTGCGGGTAATAACCGGCCCAATATTCTCCACCGGCCAGGAACATCGCCTGCGCCGCGTAATAATTTCCGTAGAAGTACATCCCCTCCATGCCCCCGTCGCCGACCATCGGCCGGCCGCCGGAAAATTGCTTCAGATAGTCCAGGCCGCGCTTGAGATCGTTCCCCTCAAACACGCCCGCATAATAAAGCGAGGCCACGCCGGCCGCCGACCTGGCAAATCCCGACCCGGCGCCCTGCCCCGCGACATACGAAAACCCCCCATCCGGATTCTGGCAGCGGCGGACATATTTGATGGCCATGTCCACCGTCTCTTTTTCAACCTTGAGCCCCGCGTCGCGAGCCGCCCGCAGGCCCATGATCTCGCAGATCGTCACCGAAATATCCGCATCGATCGGCGCGGGCGTATATCGCCAGCCCCCTTCGCGATTTTGCGTCTTCTGAATCAGCCGCACCGCCTTCTGCAACTTCTCCTTGACATCCTCATCCTGCGTCATGCCATACACTTCGCCCAGGAACAGCGTGGCAAATCCGTGCCCATACATTGAACCGTGCGAGTTGTCGGAGGCGATCAGGCCCGATTCCTGGGTGTTGGCGATCACAAAATCCAGCGCCTTCTGCACGTTGTCGCCATACTTCCCCCGGCCCGGCAGATTCCCGGCCGACATGAATGCCAGGCCGCCCAAAGCGGTGATCCCCGCGTGTCCCGCGGCCGATCCATAACCGCCGCCAAAGCTCCCGTTGCGCGCCTGCTTCGAGGCCAGATAAGAGAGCCCCCGCTCGACCGCAGCCTGCTGCTGTGGCGTGATTTCATCCCCGCGCACCTGGTTGGCCCGCGCGGCCATCTTCTCCTCCGCCTCTTTCTTGGCCGCGGGCTTCTCCTGCGCCAGTGCCGGCATCGCGAGTGCGGCGGACAGAAACACAAGCATAGATTTTCTGCAACCGCTCATTTCAACCTTCTTTCAATCACATATCGCAAATCAAAAATCGCAAATTCCTACCTCTGCTCCGATCCCTTCTTGCTGATCATCTCGTAATAGTCATCCGTCAGCTTCTTGTACTTCTGAATGATCTTCTCGTGCGTCCCCTGGATGATCGCATCGCGCTCGCGCTGGGTCAGACCGCCCCATTCGGCGGCCTTTTCCATGATGTCCCTGGTCGTGTCGGCCGTGTTATCGCCGCTGCCGCCCTGGCGCTCCGTCTGCGCGGGATTCTGCCCGCGATTGGGATTGGGCTGCCCCGGCTTTTTGCCTTGATTGGCGGCCTGGGCGCCGGAATCGGGCTTGGGCTTCTGCCCCTGGCCCGGCTGCGGCTTTTGGCCGGGCTTGGCCATCGCCTGCGCCTGCTGCTGCCGCGCCAACTGAATCAGGTTGTCCAGATTGTTCAAAATCCGGTCCTGGATCGCCTGCGTCGTCTTGCCCGGATCGTGATCCAGCGCCAATCTCTGCCGCGATCGGCCCATCCGCTGGCCGACCATCTTCACATCATCCGTCAACTGATCGTCGCTGGTCTTGGCGCCGCGCAACCATTCATCCAGTTCCTGATTTTCGATCTGCGCTGTCGAAGCCTCTTCCGGCAGCTTGTCCTTGGGATCGGGCTCGGGATCGAGCTTGATCTGCCCCTGCGATGACTTCTGAATGAGCTGATCGAGCAGGTTCCGCAATTCACCCTGCCGATTGCCCAGCCCGACCAGCTTGGGCTTGTCCGGCTTGGGCTCGTCATTGATCGTCTTGGTCGATTTATTGACCGCCATCTGCAATTCTTTCAGCAGCCGCAGCTCGGCCTCCGAAGGCAAGCCCGGCTTGGCCGCCCCACCGCCGCCGCCGCCGCCGGGCGGGCGATTGAAGTCATTCTGCTTGGGCTTGATCGCCAGATTGCGAATCATCGCGTCAAGCTGTTCGACGATCCGCTTCTCCTCGGCCTGCGTCGGCTTGGCCGTGGTCGGCTTGGCCAGGTCATCCTTCACCTCGTTCATCGACTGAACGATGTCCTTGTTGGCCCATACATAAACCACGCCGCCCAGCGCGGACAAATCCTCTTCCAACTTCTGCGTCCGGTCCGCCAATCCACCCTGCTGCCCCGGCAATTTGCCGAGATTCACGGCCACTTCACGCCGGAACGTTCCATCCGGCAGCCGCGGCGATCCATCAATCTTCACCGTCTCGGTGTTGATCAGCTCCTGCTCGGCCTTGATCTTCTCATAGGCCGCCCGGATCGTTTCCTTGTTCGCATCCTCCATCTGCTTGTTGATCTCGGCCAGAATCGCATCGGTCTTCCATTTCGCTTCCTCAAGCGAAGTCAGCGCCTTCACCTGCGAAGGATCAAACGCCTCGGGCAGCTTCGTCTCCTTGATGTTGACGATGGCCCGCTCCATGAAACCGGCCGCCTTGGTCAGCGTGGCCGCGATATCGGCGCCGCCCTTGGGCAGTTCTTCCGCGCTCTTGGAAACATCGCGGGTGTTCTTTTCAGTGGTGATCTGGAAATTCCCCAGCGAACCCACATCCGGCTTGGGCGGCATCTTGTCTCGTAGCCGCTCGGCCTTGGCCAGCAAATCATCGGTAATCAGCTTCGTCGCCGGCTCGGTCCCCTGGATGGCCAGGTTATCGACATTGTGCCCCGCCTGACGCCGGATCAGGTTGGCGATCAATTCCTGCAACTTCGTCAGTTCCTTCGCGAGCTGCTCCAGCTTGCGCCGCTCGGCCTCGCGCAGCGTGTCCAGCATCATTTGCAGGCCCAATTCCGCCTGCTTCTGCTTCTGCTGCGCCTGCGCCTGCTGATTCTGCTGCGCCTGCTGCGCGGCCTGCTGCTGATTGGGCGAAACCTGCTGCTGCTGCGCCTGCTTGGCGGCCTGTTCCATCGCCTTGGCCGAGGCGGGATCGCTCTTTTGCGTCTGATTGGCCGCCTTATTGAGGTCCTCGGTCAGCTTCTGCGTCTTCTCAGCGGCTTTCTTCTGCTCGGCGGCTATCTGTTCCAGCTTCTTCTTCTGCTCCGCCGTCAATTCCTCCGGCTTCTTGCCGATGGTCTCGCGGCCGGCCTGCTGAAGCTGCTTGGAGAGCGCCTGCTGCTGCGCCAGCGCATCCCGCACCCGCTGCAAGAGCTGCTCAAACGTCCCCAGGTTGCCCATCTTTTCCAGGGCCTTCTGGAGATTGTCGGACGCCTCCTGCTGCTTCTTCTCGCTGTTTTGTAGAGCATCATTGCGCTCGGCCGCGCTCTT
>DASYUA010000050.1:0-1870 GCA_036001665.1 Tepidisphaeraceae bacterium | reverse complement strand
CCAGCACCACTCCACTCACGGCATATCCCCCCAGCACGATCTTAAAACTCCCCAGCGGCCCCATCCCCATCCTCCTCAACCCATCCACCAAAACTCCTCCGGCGAGCGCTCCAATCGCCGCCGCCATCGACCCCACCAGGTTGTACCACGCAAAAAAAGTCGTCCTTCTCTCCCCCGAAACAATGTGCGACAGCGCCGCCTGCTCAATCGACAAAAACGGCCCAACTTCCTTCCCGCTCGGACTGATCACCCCAACCGTCGCCGCCACCAGCAGCACCACCCAGTTCCTCGACAGCACAAACACAACCCCGGCCAACACCATCAACCCCGCCCCCATCATCAGCACTTTTCTTCTCCCCACCCGATCCGCCACCACCGTCAACCACAACGAAATCACCGTATCGCCAACGAGCGTCAACGTCAGCAGCAACCCAATCTGTTTCTCGCTGAACCCCAGCTGCGCCAGATACACCCCCAATATCACCGCCAGCGCCCCATACCCCGCCATCCGAATAATCCGCGTCGCAAAAAGCAGCCGAACATCGCGATATGCGCGGGGAATTTCGCTAGCCATAAACCCATCACGGCTTTGGCGGATTCACTCCGCCTTTAAGCTGCTCGATCATCTTCCGCGCTTCTTTCCCATCCCGCCACTCCGCCCTGCAATCACCAAAAATAAAGTGCGCCCCGCGATTCTCATGATGCTCCAGTGGCTCATACGCCAACACAAAATCCTTTGTAACGGTAGCTGTTGTCATCCCCGCGCCCAGATAAATGTAAGAACAATGCCCCGGCGTCCTGAAATCCGCCAGCTTCTGCTGGAGCGTCGCCCCCACCGCTCTCTGATCGTTGGTGCTCGGACATATGAATTCTTCCGGGCTTATGTCCTCCTCGGAAATCAACTGATCAAAACGCGGCGGAAATTGACCTCCATGATCGCTTGCATACAGCAACAAACCCTGTCCGACCTGTCTGACACGGCTCTGGCACCGCACACGCTCTTCTCTTTCCTTGACATTGCCAAAACGAACGTCCTGAATCACACCCCAGGCCAACAAACCAAGTACCGCTCCACCAAAGATCGCCCCAAACCACGCCTGCGCTTTGCCAGCTCTGTCTTGCCTGGCCGTCAGGCGAAGGCCCACGATACCGGCAAGCAATGCCCCGATGCCTCCGACAACGACGACAAAAAAAAGACGCTCCGCCTCCCAAACGCCTCGCGTGTCCAGGACAAGCGCCGCAATGCAAACCATCGACAAAACAAACGCGAGCGTAGCAACGAGATGAGAGGGCCTGCGCTTCTCCGGCATCTGATATTCCACCACCGGGCCTCGCTGCTCATTCGAATCGTCACTCATAAATCCCCTCAGCAGTTCGCAAGCCCGCCAGTTGCACTCGTACTCTCATTCTCCCTTCGCATCCTTCGCACACCGAAACCCCAGATTATTCAACCCCGAATCCGCCGTCGCATGACTCCTCCCGCTCACCCGATAATTCGTGCAAAAATTCCCCGCACACATCCACGACCCGCCACGCATCACCTGCTCCCCCGAAAAACTTGGCCCGCGCGGATTCTCCCGTGGACTGCTCGCGTAATAAAAGTCCGCATAATTATCCGCGCACCATTCCCACACATTCCCCGTCATGTCAAAAAGCCCATACCCATTGGCCGGAAATTGCCCCACCGGCGCAACCCCCGCAAACCCATCCTTCCCCTCATCCCGCTCCGGAAAACTCCCCTGCCAGTAATTCGCCATGTACTTCCCCTCAGGCATCAGCTCATCTCCCCACGCATATTTCTTCCCCGCCAATCCCCCGCGCGCTGCGTATTCCCACTCCGCCTCCGTCGGCAATCTTTTCCCTGCCCATG
>DASYUA010000049.1:0-17922 GCA_036001665.1 Tepidisphaeraceae bacterium | reverse complement strand
TGAAGGGGTATCGGTGGTTTTTGCTGGGGTCGGGGGTGTTGGGGGGATTGGTGGGGTTGTTCATCCTCGGATATGCAGCGTTGGGAAGGTCAGCGCTGCTGAGATGGGGATGGTTTTTGGGGGGGATGGAGATTGTGCTGTTGATCGGGGCGGCGGCGACGTTGCTCTATTTGCGGAAGCTGGCGCATCGGCTGGGGAGCCATAAGCTGGCGAAGGCGATGGGTTGGCTGCTGCTGATTCCGCTATTGAAGTTTGTGCAGGCGTTTCCGTTTTGGGGGCTGTATCTGGGGTTTCAATTTTTGGGAGTGGGAGAGATTTTGCCGTGGTTGTATGTGCCGATTTCGCTGGGGATTTTGATTTATCTGGCGATTGGATTCAGAGGGGCGGCGAAGGGGGCGGAGGTGAATTGGGCGAGCGCGGGGTGAGGAAAATAAGAGTAGCCGCAGATGACGCAGATGAACGCTGATTTGCGCAGATCAGAGGAGGAGATCAGGCGGCGACGACGGATTCTTTGAGGGAGCGGGTGGGCTTGTATTCGGAGGGGGCGGGGAAGACGTGTTCGAGCCAGGGGATGTTGATGGAGACGCAGCGGAGAGAGCCGCGCTGTTTGATGACGGAGGTGGCGTCGATGCCGACGACTTCCCAGCCGGGGAGGAGGCGGGCGAAGGTTTCCATGGCGACTTTTTCGGACTCCGCCTCGGCCGCGCCGTAGGTGGGCATGATGAGCGTGCCATTGGCGTAGATGACGTTGGTGAAGGTTTTCCAGAGGCCGCCATGGTTGGAGGGCATGGGGATGCGGACGACGCGGAGCGGGCCGAAGGAGGTGCGCGAGTTGGAGAGCATTCGCGCGTTCTCGTTGAGGATGTCGGCGTTGACGGGATCGACTTTGGGGTCGTATTCGCCCACGACGACGACGTTGGGAGCGACGAAGGTGGCGAACATGTCGATGTGGCCGGTGTGCTCGGAGAGGAGGGGCTTGAGGACACAGATTTGGCGGAAGCCGTAATATTTGGAGAGGATCTCGTTGATGGCGCCCATGCTGTAGCCGCGGGAGGCGTTGCGGGCGGCGAGGGTGGTGGTGGTGAGGCAGACGCCGTGGCCGTTGCTGAGGATGTTGCCACCTTCGCAGACGAGGGGGACCTGGGAAACGGGGAGGCGCAGAAGGGAGGCCAGCTCGCTGGGGGCTTTGTCATCCTCGGGACGATCGGCTTCGAGATATTCGGCGTCGAGGATGGTGATGGAGCCATCTCTGCGGCGGACGAAGCCGGGGCCGTAATCGCGGACCCACATGCCCTTGACGGGGAGGGAGATGAAATGGAGGAGATGGGCGGGCAGGCCCCAGTCACAGAGGAGGGTGATGAGGAGTTTGCGCTGTTCCTCGCTCTCGACGATGCCGATGAGGGCGATTTTGTCGATCAGGGCCGCGCAGAGTTCGACCAAGACGCGGGGGTGATAGGGAAGAAGTTCATTGCAACCCAAAAGTATCGCCGATTGCTTCTCGAACTCGGCGGGCATGCAATCGTTTGTGGGCATCTTCAGGCCATCTCTCAACTTATGGGCGACTGGCAATTTGCAATCGGGTACCCCACTGACAGGATTACAAATCAATTACAACTATATACTTCTGGAACGCTTGTAAGGCGGGAAAATTTTCATTATCCGTACGAAAGACGGCAATCCATATTCGTATATATCATGTTATATCAATGACTTAGCGAAACCGTAGTGTTCGCTTAACCGCTTATTCGCATTGTCATGATCCGTTCACTTTTTCGGGTTGTAAGATCGCTCTTTTCTTGTTCCTGAAGCGTATTGGCCTTTAAATGGCCACGATGCCACGCACACAGCCCAACCGGGAAGGCCGAAATCGATATGAGGCGATTCACCGCGCTGTGCTGAGTGGGTTGCTGTCGAATATTGGACATCGGGAGCCGAAGAATGAGCCGCACGAGTACAGCGGGGCGAGGGGGACGAGGTTTCATATTTTTCCGGGGTCGGCGCTGTTCAAGATGGAGCCGCCATGGGTGATGGCGGGGGAAATTGTGGAGACGACCAGGGTGTATGCGCGGACGGTGGCGCGGATTCAGCCGGAGTGGGTGGAGAGGCTGGGGGAGCATTTACTGAAGCGGACGTATTTTGAGCCGCACTGGAACGAGCACACCGCGCACGTGGTGGCATATGAGAAGGTTTCGCTTTATGGGCTGGTGCTGATTCCGCAGCGGTCGGTGCATTATGGGCCGATCGATCCGAAGATTTCGCGGGAGATTTTTATCACGCACGCGCTGGTGCAGGGCGAGTATCCGGCGGCCGCGAATGCGGGGTTTTTTCGGCACAATGCGCGGCTGATTGATGAGATTGAGAAGCTGGAGGCCAAGAGCAGGCAGCGGGACGTGCTGGTGAGCCCGCAGGCGAGGTATGACTTTTATGATGCGCGGATTCCGGCGGGGATTTATAACGGGCCGCTTTTTGAGAGATGGAGGAAACAGGTTGAGCGGCACGATTCGAAGATCCTGTTCATGAATCGTCGGGATTTGATGGCGCATTCGGCCAGCGCTGTGACGGCGGAGATGTTTCCGGATGCGATGGTGATGGGGACGCAACGGATTGGGCTGGAATATCACCTGGAGCCGGGACATCCGGCGGATGGGGTGACGGCGACGATTCCGCTGCCGATTTTGAACCAGATTCCGGCGGAGCGGTTTGAGTGGCTGGTGCCGGGGTTGCTGCGGGAGAAGTTGACGGCGTTGATCAAGTCATTGCCGAAGGATTTAAGGGTGAATTTTGTGCCCGCGCCGGATTTTGCGGAGGGGGCGTTGGCGGTGTTGAAGGGTGGGGATGGGTCGTTGTTGGATGCGCTGGGGATTTTTCTGGGGAAGCAGAAGGGGATTTCAGTGCCGCGCGATGCGTTTGATCCGGCATCGCTGCTGGATCATCTGCACATGAATTTTCGGATTGTAGACGGCGGGGGGAAGCAGATTGCGATGGGGAGGGATCTGGATGCGCTGCGGAGGCAACTCGGTGTGCAGGTGCGATCGACGTTTTCGGAGATTGTGCACCCAAAGTACACGCGCGAGGAGGTGGTGGCATGGGATTTTGGGGATTTGCCGGCGACGGTGGAGGTATCGCGGCATGGGATGAAATTGACGGCGTATCCAGCGCTGGCGGAGAAGGAGGGGAAGGTTTCTTTGCGGCTGTTTGATTCGGCGGAGGAGGCGCGGGTTTCGCACATCGCGGGGTTGCGGCGGCTGCTGACGGTGGAGTTGAGGGATGAGATTAAATATCTGGCGAACAATCTGCCGGATATTGAGCAGATGTGCTTGCACTATGCGACGCTGGGGCCGTGCCAGCAGTTGAAGGATGATCTGGTGGGGGAGACGATCAATCAGGCGTTTTTGTTTGATGCGAATGTAAGGACGGCGATGGAGTATGAGCTTCGCAAAACCGCTGGGAGGCGGCATCGGTTGCTGGAGGTGGGAAGGGAGGTGGCGGAGTTGGCGGGGAGGGTTTTGGGGGCGTATCAGAGGGTGGCGGTGGTGCTGGGAAGATTGCCGGCGGGGGCGATGGTGAAGGATGTGAAAGAGCAGTTGGGGCATTTGATGCCGGCGCATTTTATGACAACGACGCCGGATGAGTGGTTGATTCACTATCCGAGGTTTTTGAAGGCGATTGAGGTGAGGCTGGGGAAGCCGGGGAGGGATGCGGAGAAGTTGGCGGAGATTGGGCCGCTTTGGCAGGGATATTTGGAGAGGGTGAAGCGGCATCGGGAGATGCATGTTCATGATCCGGAGCTGGAGATTTATCGGTGGATGATTGAGGAACTGCGCGTGTCGCTGTTTGCGCAGGAGTTGAAGACGTCGATGCCGGTTTCGGTGAAGAGGCTGGAAAAGCAGTGGGAAAAAGTGCGCAAGTAAGTCCGGTTGTGCCGGACGTCTTTTGAATGTCCGGCGGAGCCGGACCTACCTCTGATCAGCACGGGCATCGGGTACGCTACCCATGCCACCCGGAATAGAAGACATGGGCGGGGCGCCCATGCCACGTTCTGAGAGAGGACACGGGCGAGACGCCCGTGGTACGTGTTGGGGAACACGGGCGAGACGCCCGTGCTACGTTAATGCGTGACTGCGCCGAAGCAGGCTGGGCCGACGAGTTTGGCGTATTTGGCAAGGACGCCGCGAGGGTAGCGGGGCGCGGGTTGTTTCCATTCCGCACGTCGCTTGGCTAGATCGCCTTCGCTGAGCTCGACGTTGATGGTGCCTTTTTCGGCGTCGATGGAGATCATGTCGCCGTCGCGGAGGAGGGCGATGGGGCCGCCGTTGTAGGCTTCGGGGCCGATGTGGCCGACCATTAAACCTCTGGTTGCGCCGCTGAATCGGCCGTCGGTGAGGAGGCAGACGTCATAGCCGAGGCCCTGGCCGACGATGGCGGCGGTGACGCCGAGCATTTCGCGCATGCCGGGGCCGCCGCGGGGGCCTTCGTAGCGGATGATCACGGAGTCGCCTTTTTGGATCTGGCGGGCGGTGACGGCGGCCATGCAGTCTTCCTCGGAGTTGAAGCATTTGGCGGGGCCGCGGTGGGAGAGTTTTTTGACGCCGGCGGTTTTGATGACGCCGCCTTCGGGGGCGAGGTTGCCGCGGAGGATGTGGAGGCCGCCGGATTTGTCGAGGGCTTTGCTGAGGGGGAGGATGACTTGCTGGTCGGGTTTGAGAGTGACGCCCTGGAGATTTTCCTTGAGGGTTTTGCCGGTGACGGTGATGCAGTCGCCGTGGAGGAGGTTGGCGTCGAGGAGGACCTTTAATATGGCGGGGATGCCGCCGGCTTCGAAGACTTCGAGGGCGGTAAATCGGCCGAAGGGTTTGAGGTCGGCGATGATGGGAGTTTTGCGGGCGACGCGGTCGATTTCGTCGAGGGAGAGTTTCAGGCCGCATTCGTGGGCGAGGGCGGGGAGGTGGAGGGCGGCATTCGTTGAGCCGCCGGTGGCGGCGACGGCGGCGATGGCGTTTTCGAAGGCTTTGGGGGTGAGGATGTCGCGGGGTTTGAGGTTCATCTCGAGGAGCTTCATCACCTGATGGCCGCACTGGACGGCGAATTTATCGCGCTCGAGATCGATGGCGGGAGGAGAGCCGGACATGGGGAGGGCGAGGCCGATGGCTTCGGCGACGGTGGCCATGGTGTTGGCGGTGAATTGGCCGCCGCAGGAGCCGGCGGAGGGGCAGGCGTTGCATTCCATTTCGTAGAGGTCGGCATCGGACATTTTTCCGGCGGCGTGGGCGCCGACGGCTTCGTAGACATCCTGGATGGTGACTTTTTTGCCCTTGAAGTTGCCGGGCATGATGGTGCCACCGTAGAGGAAGATACTGGGGAGATTCAGGCGGGCCATGGCCATCATCATGCCGGGGAGGGATTTGTCGCAGCCGGCTAATCCAACCAAGGCGTCATAGCCATGCGCGTGCATCATGAGCTCGACGGAATCGGCGATGATTTCGCGGGAGACGAGGGAGGCTTTCATGCCTTCGTGGCCCATGGCGATGCCATCGGAGACGGCGATGGTGACGAATTCGCGGGGGGTGCCGCCGGCTTCTTTGACGCCGGCTTTGACGGCTTTGGCCTGGCGGTCGAGAGTTAGATTACACGGTGTGGCTTCGTTCCAGGTGCTGGCGACGCCAACCCAGGGCTTGGCGATGTCTTCGTCGGTCAGGCCCATGGATTTGAAGAAGGCGCGCTGGGGGGCGCGGTTGAAGCCCTCGGTGACGATGGGGGAGCGGGGACGGTTCATAGTATGCACTCCTGAAAGCGGTCGAGAACGCTGAGTGTAGTTCGCGGAGGGGAGGTGTTCAAATCGGAAGGTTCAATGTCGAACATCCAACATCGAACATCGAACGTCCAACGCTCAACGTCCAACGTCCAACGTTCAATGAGAGGAGCAAACGAATCACTGCTCGGCTTTGGGGGCGGGTTTGGCGTGTTTTTTGTTGGGGTGGCGGGGGCGGGTGCCGTAGCGGGTGCCTTCGCCGGTTTTGCCGGCTTTGCGGGATTCGAGGGGGCCTTTGTCGCCGTATTTGGCGTCGGCGATGAGGATGCCTTCATCGAGAGGGGCCCACCAGTGTTTTTTGACGCCTTTGCGGACGAGCTTCACGGCATCCTCGGGAGTGTCGACGATCTTGAAGATGTCGATGTCCTCGGGATCGATGAAATGGGGGATGAGTGATTTACGGAGCCAATCGACGAGGCCGGACCAATAGGAGGCGCCAAAGAGGATGACGGGGAAGGCTTCGGTCTTCAGAGTTTGGATGAGGGTGGTGATCTCGAAGAATTCGTCGAGGGTGCCGTAGCCGCCGGGGAAGCAGATGAAGGCGGAGGCGTATTTCACGAACATGACTTTGCGGGCGTAGAAGTAGTGAAAGTCGAGCGTGATGGTTTGATATCTATTGGCTTCCTGTTCCTGGGGGAGAGTGATGTTGCAGCCGACGGAGACGCCGCCGGCTTCGAATGCGCCCTTGTTGGCGGCCTCCATGATGCCGGGGCCGCCGCCGGTGATGATGCCGAAGCCTTCCCTGGCCAGAAGAGCCGCGGTGGCTTCGGCGGCTTTGTAGTAAGGGTCGGAGGGCCTGGTGCGGGCGGAGCCGAAGATGGTGACGGCCTGGCCGACGCGGGACATGGTTTCGAAGCCTTCGACGAACTCGGCCATGATGCGGAAGATGCGCCAACTGTCCTGCCCGTCGTAGGGGGGCTTGGTGTCGGGGATTTTGGTTCCGTTGCCGCGGGCGAGAGGTTTGCCCCGGTTGGATCGGCCGTTGTTGTCGTCTTTGCTGATTGGCATCAGAGTCCCAGCTTCTTTTTCTTTTCTTCCCACTCGGCGGTTTCGCGCTTGTTTTCGGAGGCGAGGGATTTGGCGGTTTTGATGGCCTCGACTTCGAGGCGGGTGAGATGGACGGATTGGAAGTTGTAATCGATGAAGGCCTCGGCGGCGATGGGGACGATGGGCTGGATGAGGGCGAACATGGCGTTGGCGTAGTCGCGGATTTCCTGCTGGGCGTGATCATCCATGCGGAGGGAGAGGAAGTGAAAGATGTTGTGCAGGTCGCACTTCCAGTACCACTCGGTGTAGACGCTGGCGGGGAGGGCGATGCGGGCAATCTCGCGGGCGACGCCGCGCTCGATGAAGTTCTCATAGCGCTCGTAGCTCTTCTCGACCTGGTCGAGGTAGTCGCAGAATTCCTGGGCGGTGAGCGGGTCCATCGGTTCGGTTCCACCCTGGCGGTTGGTAGCGCTTTGCTTGCGGATACTCTCAGCGCCGGGGTGATAAAAACGGTCCTTCACCACTGAATATCGGGCGGAATACTCATTCACATTGGCCGTGCGATGGCGAATCCACTGGCGGGCGACGAAAATCGGCATGACGTGGTGGAATTTGAATTCGACCATTTCGAAGGGGGTGGTGTGGCGGTGTCGGGCGAGGTAGCGGATCAGGCCGCGGTCTTCGTTCACTTGCTTGGTGCCTGCGCCGTAGGAGACGCGGGCGGCCTGGACGATGGCGAAGTCGGCGGTTTTTCCGGCGGGGACAAGGCGGGGCATGACATCGGTGAGAGCGACGAGGCCGTGATCGTGGACTTTGATTTCCCAGCGGGCAGCGCCGGCCATGATGTCAACGAGCTCGGTCTCGGGAGACTTTTTCTCGATCGCGTAGTTAGGGATCGGCGAAGACATGGCCGGATAATAGCAAGAGAGTAGTCAGTAGCCAGTAGGCAGTAGTCAGTAGAAGAAATCAGACGAGGTTTGCGCCGACGAGGAGGACGGTCATGAGATAGACGCAGTAGGCGAAGATCAGCCAGCCGCCCAGGCGGCGATCGAGGCGGAATTTGCCTTCGGCGATGGGGACGAGAATCAGCGAGAGGATCAGGAGGGCGACGGCGTCGATTCGCCAGGAGAGGCGGGGATAGAGGAAGGGGGGGATGGCGATGGAGGTGGTTGGAGAGGTGGTGGGGACGGTGGTGATGAGTTTTAGAAAAATGCGGAGGAGAATGGTGGCGGGGAGGAGGACGGTGAAGTTGAGCAGGACGATGCCGACTTGCGCGGAGAGCGCGAGGGCGGGGCGGCCTTCGGAAGCGGTGACGACGCCGGTGCTGATCATGGGGAGGGCGAGGGCGATGCTCAGAAGGGTGGCGGCGATGACGGGGCTGGGATAGCGGAGGTCGCGCTGGCTGAGGGCTTGTGCGCCGCGGGTGGCGGCCCAGGCGGCGACGGCGGCGAGGGCCATGGCGGCGAGGAGGCCGAGGATTTGCAGGGGGCCGGTTGGAGTCGTCGGTGGCGGAGGTTGGGGTGAAGATTGTTTGGAGCTGGTCCAGAGGAGGAGGATCAAGAGGCCCTGGATGATGAGGGCGACGATTTCGAAGAGACCCAGCGTGCCGCGCAGGCCGAGAACGAAGACGAGGGTGGCGAGGACGGGGAGAAATGGCCAGAGGCGGCGGGGTTGATTGGGAACTTCCAGCAGCGGGCCGGCCATGACGACGAAGCCGGTGACGACGGAGAGGATGGCGACGCTGGTGCCGAAGATTATGGCGACGGCCATTTCGCCGTAGCCGATGCAGGTGGCGAGGAGCACGGCGGCGACGATGGGGAGCCAGTGGGCGAAGATGCGGCGGCCGGGGGTGCCATCCTGTTCGAAGCCGATGGAGCGGACGGCGAAGGTGACCGAGAGGAGGAGTCCCAGGCCCCCCGCGAAGAGCAAAACGACGGCCTGTTGTCTGGGATCAGCGAGGAAGCCCGGCATGGGAAGGGGAATGGTGCAGGGAAAGGGGGAAAATGTCCAGATGGATGAGGACAGTTCTCTTTGGACGTTGGAAGTTGAAAGTTGGACGTTGAACGTTTTGTTGCTGTCCAAGCACCGCTGATGCGCTACTTCGATGTTCAATTTTCAGTGTTGGATGTTCGATGTTCAGGCCGTGCATGTCGAATGCCCAACGTCGAACGGCCCCTCACCCTGCCCTTTCCCCTGAGTACAGGGGCGAGGGGAAATGCGAGTTATGTCCCCACTGGTAAAACAGCGCGGAGCCGATTGATGATTCCCGGCAGGACGGCCAGGGCGCGGTCGATTTCGGCGTCGGTGGTGAATTTGGAAAGGCTGAAGCGGATTGCGCCGTGGGCGATGCGGTCGTCGATGGCCATTCCTTTGAGGACGGGGGAGGCTTCGAGGCTGCCGCTGCTGCATGCTGCGCCGGCGGAGGCGCAGATGTTTTGTTCGCTGAGGAGGAGCAGGATGGCCTCGGCCTCGAGGCGGGCGAAGCCGATGTTGGTGGTGTTGGGGACGCGCAGGTCGGTGCGGCCGTTGACGTAGGTCTCGTCGATTTTTTCGAGGAGGGTTCGCTCGAGCCGATCGCGTTTGGCGGCGACGTTGGTGGCCATTTCGGGGAGAGATTCCTTGGCGAGGACGGCGGCCTTGCCGGCGCCGACGATGCCGGGGACGTTTTCGGTTCCTCCGCGCTTGGAATTTTCCTGGGGGCCGCCGATGACCAGGGGGCGGAAGCGGACGCCGCGACGGAGGTAGAGCCCCCCCACTCCTTTGGGGCCGTGGAACTTGTGGGCGGCCATGCTCATGGCATCAATGCCGATCTCTTTTACATTGACGGGGATTTTCCCGACGGCCTGCGTGCCATCGCAATGAAAGGGGACGCGCTTGTCGCGGCAGATTTTGGCGATTTCGGCGACGGGAAAGATGACGCCGGTTTCGTTGTTGGCCCACATGATGGTCACGAGGCCGGTGTTGTCATCGAATGCGCCGCGGAGGGCATCGAGGTCCAGCGTGCCGGATTGATCCACGCCGATTTCGACGACTTGGGCGCCCCCTTTTGCCAATTCGCGGCACAGCTCGCGGGTGGCCGAATGTTCGACGACGGTGGTGATGATTTTGTTTTTTCCCGGGCGGGCGGCGAGGAGGCCGCGGACGGCGGAATTGATGGCTTCGGTTCCGCCGCCGGTGAAACTGAGCTCGCTGTCAGCGCAGCCGATGAGGGCGGCGACCTGCGAGCGGGCTTCATCCACGGCGTGGCGGCTTTTTTGGCCAAAGCGATGCACGGAGGAGGGATTGCCGTACCACTCGGTGAGGTAGGGCATCATCGCCTCGAGCACTCCGGGTGCGAGCGGCGTGGTGGCGTTGTTGTCGAGATAAACCAGGTCCATCGACATCACATTCTACGCGAGAGTCGGCGGTGGATCATTATCGGCATCGTAGGGTTCGCTTCGCGAACCGGTTCGCGGAGCGAACCCTACGCTCTGCGTCCTCGCTTTCAATATTTTCGAAACTTCCGATCACGATTCGCACGCTCCGACCCCCCTTTCTATAATCCGCCGACCCAACGCCCCAAGGACCGGAGCCGCAATGACACTGGCGCTCGTGAACGAAAGCATCAAGAAGGAACTGGCGGCCGTCGAACAGCTTTTTAACGAAGAACTGGGGACCGATCTCGTCTGCGTGAACAACCTGGTGCGTCATGTTTCGCGCTTCCGGGGGAAGATGCTGCGGCCGACGCTGGCGCTGTTGGCCGGGAAAGCGTGCGGGGAATTGACCGATGCGCACAGTGTGCTGGCGACGGTGGTCGAGATGGTGCACATGGCGACGCTGGTGCACGACGATGTGCTGGATGAGGCGGAGCTGCGGCGGAAGGGGGCGACGATCAATCATCTGCGGGGCAATGAGGCGGCGGTTTTGCTGGGGGATTATCTTATCTCTCACAGTTTTCACCTTTGCTCGAGCCTGGACTCGCAGTTTGCATCGCGGATCATTGGCCGGACCACGAATCAGGTTTGCGAGGGTGAATTGCTCCAGATTCATCACCGCAACAACCTCGATCTGGATGAGGAGACTTACTTCCAGATCATCAGCCGCAAGACCGCCAGCCTTTGTGCGACCTGTTGCCTGCTGGGAGCGAAATATGCCGGAGCGAGCGAAGTGCGGATGAGCCAACTGGAGCTTTATGGGCTGTCGCTGGGGACGGCGTTTCAGATTCAGGATGACATCCTGGATATCGTCGGTGATCCGGGGACGGTTGGGAAAACTCTTGGGCTCGATCTGGAAAAGGGAAAGCTCACGCTGCCGATTATTCATTTCCTGCGAACCGCGCCGGCTCCACAGCGTGAGCGGATGCGGGCGATTTTGCAAAATCAGGCGCCCGACCGGATCGAGGGGGTGAGGAAGCTTCTTTTGGAAAGTGATTCGATCACATACGCGCGCGACTGTGCCCGCGAGCACGTTTCCCGGTCGCGGGCGGCGCTGACTGATCTTTCCGAGAGTGCTGCGAAGCGGCTACTCGATGCGATGGCGGAATTTGTGGCGGATCGGGCGGTGTAGCCGTTCCAACCCCGGCGGGATCTGCCTTCCCTGCCTAACATCATTGCTTTATCATTCCGCACGAAAGATGAGGATCAAAATGATCGGTCGCGGCGGTCTTTTCGCAAGTCTGCTTGTGTATCTGGCCATTTCCGTCAGCTGCATCTATTTCGCTCCGCCCGAAAGTAAAACGGACATTCAGCAACGCGGCAGCCGCGGCCCGCACATTGGTGCTCGGCCGATGCGCGTGGCCGGGCTGCCGTTTCGGGGGGTGGCGATGCAGCTTCAGCGCGTCGATTTCATGGATAGTGAGTATCAGAGGTCGATCGACGAGATCGTCGATATCGGCGCGGATACCGTGCTCTTCGTCATCGACTCGCGCATGGAGAATGGCAGCTCCAGCCGCATCTACCTGGACATGCGATTCACGCCCACGCCGGAGCAGCTTGGCCGGCTTATTGACTACGCTAAAGAGAAGAAGCTTCGCGTTGTGCTCATGCCGATCGTGTTGCTGGACAATCCGCGCGGCATGGAATGGCGTGGCACGATTAAACCCGAAGACTGGACCGACTGGTGGCAGAGCTATCGCGGGGTGCTCTATCACTATTCGTGGATCGCCGAGAAGCACAAGGTGGATGTGCTGGTGGTGGGCTCGGAACTGGTCAGCACCGAGACGAAACTGGAGGAATGGCGGCAGACCATCGACGAGGTGCGCAAGACGTTTAAGGGAATGATCACTTATTCGGCCAACTGGGACCATTACAAGGATGTTCCGTTCTGGGACCAGCTCGACCTGATTTCGATGAACAGCTATTACAAGCTGGGCGACAACCATCGGGTGAGCATCGAGGAGATTCAGCGCCGCTGGGCCGACATCAAGGCGAATCTGCTCAACTTTCAAAAGGAGATTGGCAAGCCGCTGGTCTTCCTGGAGGTTGGCTGGTGCAGTCAGCAGAACGCGGCACATGAACCATGGGATTACACGCAGCCGGATGTGCCGATTGACATGGAGCTTCAGCGGAAGTTGTATGAGGGATTTTTCCGGTCGTGGCATGGGACGCCGCAGTTCGGGGGATTCATGATCTGGGAATGGCCGCCGGGGCCGGGGGGAGCGGAGGATCGGGGATATACGCCGGAGGCGAAGCCGGCGGAGAAGGTGTTAAGGGAATGGATGGGGAAGCCGAGGTGGGAAGTACAGTAAGACGGCACGCTTTATGCTAGAATTTCAGGTGGTGCAGAATGACCATCAGCGCCAAAACACAGAAGCTGATTGAGAAACGCATGAAACGGGGTGGTTACCGCTCGGCCGAAGACGTGCTTATGGCTGCCCTGGCATCCCTTGAGCAGCAGGAACAACTGGGCGATTTTGCAGCCAGCGAGCTCAATGCACTGATGGCCAAAGGTGAGCAAAGCGGCAAGCCACTGGATGGTGAGCAGGTTCTGACTGAGCTGCGCGAGCTGCGGAAGCGCAAGAAGAAAGCCGGATGAGACGGCTTCTCATCCAACCACAGGCCCGCGACGACCTGCTCGAAATCTGGCGATACATCGCACGAGATAACTTGGCCGCGGCCAACAAAGTGGCCGATCGTCTTGATGACGCTATCCGCGGCCTGGTTCAAATGCCGGGGAAAGGACATTTTCGCAAGAACGTGACCGACCTCCGCTATCGTTTCTGATCTGTTTACTCCTATGTCATCGGCTACCGTTTTGACGAGCGGACGCTGACCGTCGTGCGAGTAGTCCACGGACGACGCGACTTCCGCCGGCTCTTTCTGCCCGATTGAACGCCACCATACGCCCGCGAGGGAAGACTTTTGACGCGCCCTGCATTCTGAGGCGTCATTCAATAGACATCCCCCTCCCTTGCCGATATAGTTCCCAGCCCTATGTTCGCCCGTCGCATTGATAATACGGACGCCAATATGAAGGCGCGGTAAGCCGATTCCGGCGCCGCGCCCACCCCGGCGGTCCGTGTTTTCTCGATCTTAAGTCAATAATTCAGTGACGGAATCAACCATGGAAGCAATTGAGACGCGCTACCGTACCCACACCTGCGGCCAGATTCGCGCCAGCGATGTGCCGCGCAATGTGAAACTGGCCGGATGGGTCCACTCCTATCGTGATCACGGGGGACTGGTATTTATTGACCTTCGCGACCGCGATGGGCTGACTCAACTCGTGTTCGACCCCGACTCCTGCGGGCAGGCGGTGCATGATGAAGCGCGCAAGCTGCGCAGCGAGTGGGTGATCAGCGTGGCCGGAGAAGTGGAGATGCGCGGCCAGGGATTGAGCAATCCGAAATTGGCCACGGGTGAGATTGAAGTGCGGGTGCGGTCGATGGAAGTGCTCAGCCAGTCGCCGACGCCGCCGTTTACGCCGGATGAACATGAGACGGTCAGCGAGGAAAAGCGGCTGGCGCATCGTTACCTCGACCTGCGACGGCATGAGATGCAGGAGACGTTGCGGGTGCGGGCACGGGTGACCAAGATGATGCGCGACTATCTGGGCGATCTTGGATTCTGGGAAATTGAGACGCCGTTCCTCACCAAATCGACTCCGGAAGGCGCGCGGGATTTTCTGGTGCCCTCGCGATTCTTCCCGGGCCACTTTTATGCGCTGCCGCAGTCGCCGCAGCTTTTCAAACAGCTCTTGATGGTGGCGGGGTGCGACAAGTACATGCAGATCGTGCGGTGTTTCCGCGATGAGGACCCGCGGGCCGACCGGCAGGCGGAATTCACGCAGCTTGACGTGGAGATGGCGTTCATCGACCGCGAGAACATCATTGCCATCATGGAAGGGCTGCTGCGGCGGATGTGGAAGGAGATTTTGGGCCAGGAGATTCCCAACCCGCTTCCACACATGGAATACGACGAGGCGATGAACAAGTATGGGTCGGACCGGCCTGATTTGCGGTTCGGAATGCCGCTGGCGGACATCACCGAGATGGCGCACAGCACCGATTTTGGTGTCTTCAAAAACGCGCCCATGGTAAAGGCGATTTGCGTGCCGGGTGGATCGAAATTGACGCGCAAGGACACCGATGCGCTGGCGGAGTGGGCCAAGGGATTTGGGGCGAAGGGGCTGGCGGTGACGAAAGTGACGGCGGGCGGCTTCGACACGGGCGTGGCCAAATTTATCGCGCCCATCGCGGCGAAATTGATCGCGGCCACGGGCGCCAAGGAAGGCGATCTGCTCTGTTTCGCGGCGGATCGGCCGAAGATCGTACACAAGGTGCTGGGCGAATTGCGGCTGAAAATGGCCAGGGACATGCAGATGAAGCCGAGGACGGAGTTCGCGTGGCTGTGGGTGGTGAATTTTCCGCTGTTTGAGTGGGATGAGGATGAGAAGCGGTTTGTGAGCACGCATCATCCGTTCACATCGCCGCTGGATGAGGACATGGCCAAGCTCCAGAGCCGGGAGCGCGAGGTGGTGGAGTCGGTCAAGAGCAAGGCGTATGACATTGTCGTCAACGGCAGCGAGATCGGCGGCGGATCGATTCGTATTCACCGGATGGATGTTCAGCAGAAGGTTTTTTCGCTGCTGGGGATCGAGCCCGAGGCGCAGAAGCAGAAATTTGGCTTCCTGCTGGATGCGTTGCAATATGGCGCGCCGCCGCACGGTGGCATCGCGCTGGGGCTGGACCGGCTGATCATGATTCTGCGCGGCACGACGAATATTCGGGATGTGATTGCGTTTCCGAAAACGCAGAGCGGAGCGGATTTGATGTGCGGCTCGCCGTCGCCGGTGGATGACAAGCAGTTGAAGGAGGTGCACATCCGCATCCTTCAGCCGCCGGCGAAAACTTGAACTCGAATTGAACCGCGGAGACGCAGAGACGCAGAGAATACAGAAGAGCGGCCGCAGATTGCGCAGATGAACGCAGATCAGAAAAAAGATCTTGTCTTTATCTGCGTTGATCTGCCGCCCTTCTTATCTGTGTGAATCTGTGCCCCATCTGTGGCTCAATTTTGTATTTGCGCTGCCACCGCCGCATTCTTCGCCGCCCTCTTCAACTTCTGCCCATGCGCCGCCACCGCCACCTCGCTCATCCCCATTTCCCTCGCCACCTCCTTCCCGCTCAACCCCATCTCCCTCAGCTCCGCCACCTTCCTTCGAATCTCCTCCGCCTTGCTCACAAACACCATCCCCAGCTTCTCCGCCAGCGCCCGCCGCATCGCCCGCCCCTTTCCCTTCACCCCATAAAGCCGGTACGTCGCTTTAACGTCATCATGCACCACAGGCCGACCCACCCCCAACTTCTCGCACATTTCCTGATACGAACAATCTCTCATCAGCATCTCCCTGACCAAAAACCGCCGCGCTGCCGCACGCTCCCATTGATTCAGCGGCGGCGACACCGCAAATCTCAGCTTCTCCGCCAACGCGTGCCTGTCGGCCACCTCCTCCTCCCTGCAAATCTGATAAACATGCTGGTACACCGAGTAAATGGAGATTTCCAGATCGCGGGCAATCTGCGCATTCGACCACCCATTGCTCAGCCGCGCCAGCACCTTGCGCCGCACCGGCGCAGCCCGATTCAGTTGCCGCGTTAGCGTCTTTCGCCGCTCCGGCACAAATCCGCCCGGCCGCGCCACCTCCTGCCCATACAGCAAACCGGCCGTCAGATATCCGATCAATTCATTCCACGCCGCCCGCCTCACCGACGAGAAATATTGAATGTCGTGACATTGGTGACACGCAAAAACCGCCGGCGGCGCGTGCGGCAAATCCGCATCGCTCAGCCTCTTCTGAATCACCGGATCGGTAAACCAGCGATCAAACATCGTCCGCACCGGAATCGGATAATAGATTGTCTTCACCTCCTTTTTGCACCCCGGACACACCCACCGCCACCCCCGAAATAGCATCTCATCTTTGTAGACCTCTCCGGTGGGACAGGCACTCTTGCCTGTCGGCCTTTCAAAATACGGCCTGCGCATCACCGCCTGCTCAAAATCCTGCGGAACCTCCTCGACCAGCCATTCCCACATCGACCCCCAAATCGCATGCGGCGGCCGATGGAAACTTGCCGACCCCGGATCAAGCAACTCGCTTCTGTAAATCAGCGGAATCGCCCTGCCCCGTTTCCCTCCCAGCCCCTTGTACGAGTGCTCATCGAACTTCACGCGCGACCGCGCATACCACAACGCATCGGGACTCACCCCCAGGCGTTTGGCCACATCCTTGAAATCCTCCGACGGCCGGGCAATCCTCACCGGCCGACAACAGCGCCGCAGCGCGTGGGTCTGAATGGTCACCTCGTGCTCGATGGGTTCATACGGATGCGCGGGATGGTCCAGGTCCATCGCGTGCTCGGGCGTGATCACCCAATGGGCCGGGGTGATGCGGCGATCGGAGGCGCGGATGGCAATGCACCAGGCCCGCGGCGGGCGCGTCAGGCTCTTGCTCCGCCGCCGGGCCAGCCGCCGACGGAGTTCGTCCGGATCAGAAAGGATTTCGTTTCGAACCCTCACCCACGCATCAACAATCGCCCGCTCAACCTCTTCCGCCAGCATAAAACCCCCTTTTTTCTGAGCCTATTTGCGGCGCCTCCGCCGCCGAATCTTCCCATAGGAAATATAAGGCAATGTTAGGGAAATATCAACCCCCCCCACTCCAGTGCTGAATTGTGAGGTATGGGCAAGACGCGCGGGTTTGTGGAAGTTTCCAGCGCACCTATACCTCATGAAGGAGTAGAATACAGGCCGATGGAACTCGCGGCCAAGCGTGTTGCAATGTTGACGGAGCGGAAGAAAGGAAAATGAGATGGCTGGTAAGACCAACAAAAAGAAGGTGAGACCGGCGCTGCCGCCGGGAATCAAGCCATCGACTCGCAAGATTGATCCGGTGCTCAGGAAGATGATTCATGAGGATCGTGCGATCGCCAGCGGGGGGAGAAATATCGTGCACCGGAAGACGGGCAGCGTTGCGCGATCAGCGTAGGAAATAGCGGTGACCTCAATGCCATTAAGTTAACCTTTTTTAACCTGTTTTTTAGGGTTCTTCGTAGCTCGTCGCGCGGTTTGTTCATCAGGGCACGAGAAAAGGCACGAGAAAAGGCACGAGAAAAGGGGATAAGTCCAATTATTCGAAAATTGGACTTATCCCCTTTTCCTCGCTTGGTTAACCAAGCGTAAAATGGACTAATGGAACACGCGACGCTTGTCGTTGGGAACGGCTTTTCGATTGGATTCGCGCATTTTCTTGGAGTTGCTGACAATTATAAAACCTCTTTTCTGCTCCCCACCGACGTTCCACTCGAGAGACTTCCTGGTAGTAAATTGGACGCGGGACCTCTTTGGCGGCGTGAGCTCTTTCCAGAATTGTGGGACGCTTGGGAGGGCTTTGGTAAGGTGACGGATAATCCGCGTCAGCAGTTCTTTGACTTCTGTTGCGATATAGCTGCTTCTAAAGCGATCACCGTTAAAAAGGATGGAGTTTATTCTTGGACAAACCGTTCTGTCGGGGCTCAAATGCGCAACCTGCTTTGGTTCATGTTCTATCATTACGACCGTATGTTCGTAGCATCGATGCGCAGGACTAATCTTCATGAGTGGACTTGGATGCATGCGCTGAAGTATTTGGTTCGAAATTTTCAGCTC
>DASYUA010000048.1:0-3159 GCA_036001665.1 Tepidisphaeraceae bacterium | reverse complement strand
GCGATTGACCCCACACAATCCACCGACCTTCGCGCCGCCGCCGCCAGTCTGCTCGGCCGGCGCATGGATCGTCTGGATGAAGAGCTCAGCGTCCTGTCATCCCTGCTGACCCCGCAAACACCCGCCGAAGTGCAATCCGCCGCCGTCAAATCCTCCGGCCGAATCGGCGGCGCTCGCGTCTCTGCAATCCTGCTCCAGCAGTGGCCCTCCTATTCCCCAACAGTGCGAACCACCGTGGCCGATCTGCTGTTGGCGCGCGAATCATCAGCGATGGACCTCCTGCGCGCGATAGAAGCCGGAAAAGTCGCCCCCACCGACCTGGATGTTCAGCGCCGCGAGCGATTGGCCAAACATTCCTCTCCCCAGGTGAAAAACCTCGCCAAAAAACTCCTCCAATCCGCCGAAACCAACCGCCAGGACGTCATCGATGCCAATCGCTCCGTCCTCTCCCTGACCGGCGACCGCGCCCGCGGCGCAAAAGTGTTCGCCACCCACTGCGCCACCTGTCATCACATGGAAAGCATCGGCGCCGAAATCGGCCCCGGCCTCGTCTCCGTCACCAACTGGTCCGGCGAAGCCCTTTTAACCTCAATCCTCGATCCCGATCGCCAGGTCGAGCCGCGCTATCTCAGCTACACCGCCAAACTGAACAACAACGACGAAATCTTCGGCATCATCACCGCCGAAACCGGCGGCGGGATTACCATGAAAGGCCTCGATGGCAAAGACCAGACGATCCTTCGCCAAAATCTCAAATCCCTCACCTGCACCAACCATTCTCTCATGCCCATGGGCTTCGAACAGGCCATGAGCAAGCAGGAGCTGGCGGATCTAATCTCCTATTTACAAACCGCCCACTGATCTCCTTCACCCATTCGGGGTGGCATGGGCAGCGGTACTCCGATGCCCGTGTCCTTCCCTCGCCCAATCACTGCAGATGCCTCGCGATGTAATCACAATTGATCACCTTCTCCATCAAATCCTGCGGCAGATAGTAATACTGATTCGACGCCTCAAACCCGATTCGGGAATCCTCCCGCGTCAGTACAAACAATTCCTTCGCCAATTCCGCTTCATCCCTCATCAGTTTCCTCATCTTCGCCACCTGCTCCGCCCCCGCCCCCGAATCCCGCGCCAAAACAAACCTCACCTGATTCGCCACACTCTGAAAATGAATCCGCGCCGCCCGCGCCACCCCCAATTCCCCCTGCGCCACGGCCATCTTCTCTCCCGGCGTTTTCTCCACTCCCAGCGCCAAATCCTCCAGCGCGCCCTTGAACCCCCCCGCCACTTTCTCATATTGCCCCGCCAGAACTTCCGGCGGATACGGCCCACTCCACCGCTTCACATCGTCATACGGAATCCCCACCATCGTCGCCGCGTATCCGGTCGGCTTCGAAAACAACAGATTCGCCGGCCCAAGCTGCACCGGCGCGTTGTAAATCACATTCCCATCAAACGGATATTCCGCAAACGCCTCGCTAAATCCCTTCCACGCTTTCCGCGCATGCTCCGCCCCTTCTCCAAACCGATCCCGCGCCAGCGACCCCATCACATCCTCCTTCGTCGGCCGCGGCATCGCATCAAACCGCCGCAGCAAATCCAAATTCGCCGACGGATACCCTCCAAGAGTCCAGCTCAACATCATCCCATCAATCTTCGCCTCCCCCAGCTTTTCCGCATGCTCCCCCACCAGATCCAGCACTGGCAGCGCTGGCACGGCCGACAATTCCCACGAATTATTCGCCTGAATCTTCGCGACGGTCTTCAACCCCGCCTCCCGCGCCATCTTCCAATGCCCCATCGCCCGCGGCCCTGGCCCAACCGTCGAAATCGAATACTCCCCCACCGCCGTACTCACGCCCCCGCGCGTGATCGGTATCGACCACTCTGAAACCGACATCAGCCACACGGATTTCGGAAGTGATCGAATAATTTCCGCCGCATCCCCATCATTCCACCCCCAATCCCAAACCAGCACCCGCGCCTCCGCATTCCCCCGATGCACCCCCGCCTCAATCGTCGCATTCACCTCCGCGATGATCGCCGCAGCCGACCGCCCCTTGCAATGCGGACACGTCCGATGCTGCCCATGCGAAGCACAATTGGTCAGATTCTCCGACGCGGAAATCGTGAACACGCCCCCCAGATTCGGCGCCGATGAAAAAACGTGCGCCAGCGCATCCTCCATCCACCTCCGCACCAACGGGTTGGATGTGCACATCGCCACATATTCCCCCTCGCGCACCCCCGCCATCTCCGCCCGATCCTTGAAAAACGCCGCCGGCATCGCCCGCGGCTCATTTATATACAAATAGACCCCAATCCCAAACCGCCGCGCCCGCTCCACCAATTTCCTCAGCTCCGCCAGCCGCTTTTCGCTCCCCTCCCCAAATTCCGCAAACGCCGGATCAGGCGCCAACTGCCGCAACACCGCGTGCAGCCAGACTCCATTCACTCCCATCTCCGCCAGCCTCGCCAGCAATCCATCCGGATATGGATCGAGCGTCGGGTCCGAAAGCGGATCGCCATACACCGCAAAGTACGAATAAATCAGCCGCAACGGCGCATCCGCGGCCGCGCGATGAGCCACCGGACCCGCCACCGGCTTCTGAAACTCCTCCAAAAACGCAAACCGCTTCTCCACCGGCCCTCCCATCGCCGCCCCAAACTCCTTCCTGATCAATTCCCGAATCTCCCCACATCTTTTCCGCGTCGCCGCACTCGGCTCCTTCCAAACCAGCCGCTCACATTTCGGCTTGAGCATCCCCAGCTTCACCCACAGAAAATCATCCTCCCGCAGCGTGTACTCCAACTGCTGCGGGGTCATCTCCAGCAGCTCCAAAAGCTGCTCATACGGCAACAAATGCCAGTTCCGCCGAATCAGACTCAAATACAGCCGCGAACGATAAATCTCCGGCACCACCTCCTCCGCCGGCAACCCCATCTCCCCCGCCATCTCCCGAATCTTCTCCGGCGTCGTCTTCAATATCTTCGCCAGCCGCCCCGTCTCCACCAGGTTCCAATTCCGAAACACAAACGCGTGTACCGGCGTCGGAAAATGCTCAAACTTCAGCGCTGCCGGCGACGACCCCACCGGCAACTCCGCCCGCGCCATCCCCACCACCACGAACAAAACAAAAAGGTATTTCATCATCT
>DASYUA010000047.1:0-5037 GCA_036001665.1 Tepidisphaeraceae bacterium | reverse complement strand
ATGCCCCCCCACCCCGCGAATCAGCACATCAATCGAATCCACGTTCGCCATCGCGTACCCGGAGATATACCCCACCATCCCCACCTCCAACTCCGCATCCACATGCAGCGCCAGCCCATAATCCGGCCGAGGAAACCTCTTAAACAACCCATCCGCGATCATCGCCTTCGCCCCCTTCCCCACCTCCTCCGCCGGCTGCCCGATCAACACCAGCGTCCCCTTCCACTTGCCCTTGAGTTCCGCCATCGTCCGCGCCACCCCGATCATCGTCGTGATGTGCACATCATGCCCGCACGCATGCATCACCGGCACCACCTGCCCCGTCGCATCCTTGTTAACCACACTGCTCGCATACTGCGCCCCCGTCTCCTCCTTCACCGGCAGCGCATCCAGATCGGTGCGGATCATCAATGTCTTCCCCTCCCCATTCTTCAAAACCCCTACCACTCCAAATCCCCCGACCTTTTCCGTCACCTCATACCCCGCCCTCCTCCACTCCTCGGCCACCCGCGCCGCCGTCTTCTCCTCCAAGAGCGAAAGTTCCGGCGCCAAGTGCACCCCCAAATAAATCTTCTCCAGCGAAGGATACTCCCGCTCCACAATCGCCTTAATCTCCTCCTTCGGCAGCGGCCCCGCTCCCATCACCAAACCGACAATCGCCACCAAAATCCCGTGGGTCCGGCTGTGCCGGACACCCGCATTTGTGCCGATCTTCATTGCTTCTCCGTTTCCACCTCTGCCCCAGTTTTCCTCTCCTGTCTTTTCAAATGCGCCACCACATCCTCCTGCACCCATCGCGCGTGCTGAGCAATCCCTCTCCGCAACAGCTTCTCGCTTCCCCCATCGTCCTTCCCGTCCTTCCCCACGCTATAAACCACCGGCCGCTTCTCATCAAATGCGTATCGAAGCGCCATCCCCTTTCCCGCAAACGGATCCTTCGGCACCCCCGGCAAATATTTCGGCACCAGCTCATCCAGGCCCTTCGGCAGCGCGCCTGAATGCTCCACTGCATACCACCGCACCGCCAGCGCGACCGCTGCCAACCGCAAATCCGTCAATCCCCGATATCCGTAATCGATGATCCCCTCATCTGAAAACATCAGGATCGACGCCAATAGGTGCAGCTTGCTTCCCCGCACCTGCCGGGCCATCTCCATCGACTTCGCCGACGCCTTCTGAAAACTCGGCCAATCGTCCGACCCCGCCGCTGCCCCCATGAAGTCTTGCATGTGCCGCAACATCAGCCGTCCATCCCCCAGCACAATCGGCCTCGCCACATACCCAATCACACTTTCCTTCCCACCACCCACAAATATCATCTCCCGCGCTGCATCAACCCGCGCTGCCCTCTCCCACCGCAACGCCCTCCACTGACTCTCCCGCAGCGCCCGCTCATCGAGCAACTGCGCAATCAGATTCTTCACCTGCTGCTCCGATGCCCCGTCAGTCCCAATCTTCAAATCCGGCGCGATCTGAATAACTCGCTCCGCCCCCATCGCTGTCACCCCAATTCCCATAAGAAACGGGACATACCCCGGCATCTCTCCAAACATCCGCGATATCATCAGCAGATCTTCAACGTGCTGCACCGCTTCCGCATGCTTCCCCTTCTGATCTGCCAGCAGACTCGCCGCCCCCACCAGTTCCGCAACGCGCTTCAGCTCGTCACTTTCCGGATGCCGCACCAGCAGCAAAGGACTCTTAATGGCCAAACCCCAATCAACCTTCTTCTCCCTCGTCTGAGAAACCAGCCTCAGTGCCTCCCCATTCTCTTCCACGAACCCCTCCACCACCTTCAGCTCCGCTTCCGTCAAACGCAGCTCCAATTCCAGCCGATCAAATGCCACCCACACCTCCGACGTCGGATCAATCGACGCCGCCGCCTCCTTCAACAAATCCGCCCCATTCTCTCCCTCCGCGACAACATTTCCTTTGAAATCCTCCGCCAACATCGGCTCCCCCTTCCTCCTCAACTCCGCAATTTCCTCCCCTAATTTCTTCTCCTCCCACCACCCCCAAAACGCATGCCCCACAATCACCAGCGCAATCAACCCCAACAGCGCAAACCCAATCCACCTCCCCCACCTCCTGGGCGGCCTCTTCACGCTCCCGCCATCACCTGAATCGCCCTGCATGCTCACCAGCCTACCACACCCCCCGCGCCAGCCGCCATCGCACACCGCGCGCATACTCGCTGTATCCCGCCAGCTTCTCATGCAGAAACCGATCCTCCACCAGCGTCCGCTTCATGATCACCAGCAATCCCCCCACCATCGGCAAAAGCGCCCAATACGACCCCAGCATGAACGCCTCCGAGAAAAGTGCGAAGGCGAATCCCAGATACCCCGGATGTCGCACAAACCGATACGGCCCGGTATTGATCACATGATGCCCGCGCTCACTGCTCAATCGCACCACCGGCGCGAAAAATTTGTTCACCGCCATCGCCCACACGCTCAGCCCCACTCCCGCCACATAACCAATCATCCCCACCACATGAATCCACAGCGCAACCGGCCCGGTCCACCCAAACCGTGCATCTAACCCCGCCACCGCCAGATGCGCCAACAAAAACGGCAAGAGAAACGCTCGAATCGACCGATCCGCCCCCGCTGGCCGCTTAAAAGTCATCCGCTCCTTCCGCAATTCCGGATCCATCACCCAAACGTTCACCGCCATCACCACCGTATGAATCCCCAGCAGCGCCCAAAACCACGGCAGATCCACGCGCCCCGCACACCCAAAGAGCAGCGCCGCCAATACCGACTCAAATACCGCGATCATCACAAACGCCCGCATAAGTCACCTATACTCTTATCGTTATTTTGACTGATCAACTATATTATTTTGACTACTCAAAATATACGATCCCCAGGAAGCCCTGTCAAGTCCCATAGCGGGGCACCGCCCACCATCCTTCGCCCCGATTCCCTCGACCCCCGCCCAACTTGTCCTAAAATGACTTGCAATGACCATCCCCCCCTCCCTCCGCATCCCCAACGACCCCCCCGGCGCATTCCTCGGCCCAACCCCCATCAAAACCTCCGGCACTCCCCTCACCATCCGCTCCCCCATCGACGGCTCCACCCTCGCCACTATCAATTCCGCCACCCCCGCCGACGTCGACCGCGCCGCCCAATCCGCCCATGACGCCTTCCTCCAATGGCGTCTCATCCCCGCTCCCCAGCGCGGCGAATTCGTCCGCCGCGTCGGCCAAAAACTCCGCGAACGCAAATCAGACCTCGCCGATCTCATCACCCTCGAAGTCGGAAAAATAAAACAGGAATCCCTCGGCGAAGTCCAGGAAATGATCGACATCTGCGACTTCGCCGTCGGCCTCTCCCGCCAACTCTACGGCCTCACCATCGCCTCCGAACGCCCCCTTCACCGCATGATGGAACAATGGCACCCATTAGGGCCGGTCGGCATCATCACCGCCTTCAACTTCCCCGTGGCCGTCTGGGCCTGGAACGCCATGCTCGCCCTGGTCTGCGGCGACACCCTCCTCTGGAAACCCTCCGAAAAAACTCCCCTCACCGCCATCGCCTGCCAAAACATCCTCCAGGAAACCCTCAAAGAATTTCCCGACTACCCGAGCGCCATCTCCAACCTCGTCATCGGCGCCGCCGACGTCGGCCAACGCCTCGCCGCCTCCCCCCTCCTCCCTCTCATCAGCGCCACCGGCTCCACCAAAATGGGCCAATCCGTCGCCCAAACCGTCGCCGCCCGCCTCGGCCGATCCCTCCTCGAACTCGGCGGCAACAACGCCATGATCCTCACCCCCACCGCCGACCTCGACCTCGCCACCCGCGCCATCACCTTCGCCGCCGCTGGCACCGCCGGCCAGCGCTGCACCACCCTCCGCCGCCTCATCGTTCACAATTCCATCAAACCCAAAATCATCGACCGCCTCAAAACCGTCTATCAGAATCTCCCCATCGGCGATCCCCGCGACCCCGCCACATTGGTCGGCCCCCTCATCGACCAATCCGCCTTCACCAACATGGGCCACGCCCTCCACACCGCCCAACTCCAGGGCGGCCGCCTAATCACCGGCGGCGACCCCGTCGTTCCGCCTCAGCACTCAGCACTCAGTACTCAACACTCGTATTACGTCCGCCCCGCCCTCATCGACATCCCCGCCACCGCGCCAATCGTGAGAGACGAAACCTTCGCCCCCATCCTCTACATCATCCCCTACAACACCCTCGACGAAGCCATCGCCATCCACAACGACGTCCCCCAGGGCCTCTCCAGCGCCATCTTCACCAACGACATCCGCGAAGCGGAAATCTTCCTCTCCCCGCAAGGAAGCGACTGCGGCATCGCCAACGTCAACATCGGCACCTCCGGCGCAGAAATCGGCGGCGCCTTCGGCGGCGAAAAATCCACCGGCGGCGGCCGAGAATCCGGCTCCGACGCCTGGAAAAACTACATGCGCCGCTCCACCAACACCATCAACTACTCCAAAGACCTCCCCCTCGCCCAAGGCATCAACTTCGACACCACCGCCCCCTGACTTTCTTCTCTGGACGTTGAAAGTTGAAAGTTGAAAGTTGAACCCACTTCGACGTTCGATGTTCAATGTTGAATGTTCGACGTTCAACTACTTCCCCGTCTCATTCCAATAAATCCGCACATTCCCCGTCGCCCGCCCCACAGCAATCAAATCAATCTTCCCATCCCCATCCAAATCCCCCGCCGTCAGATCCTCCACCGCCACCCCGCCAGGATCCACTTCCATCTTCTCCCACGCCGCGCCAAGGCTGTCAGAGGCCTTATAAATCCTCACCCCGCTCTTCGCCTTCCCCGGCAACGGATCCCTCACCCCCGCGATCAATTCCTCATCCCCATCCCCATCCAAATCCGCGCACCAGATCGCATGCCCCCACAGCAACTGACTATCCAACACCTTCCTCGTCCACTGCTCGCTCCCCTTCTCCTGTGTATACACCACCACCTGATTCCCATGCCACGGCTCAATCGTCCCAATAAACCGTGTGCCGCTCTTCAACTTCCCCAGCTTGATCTCCGATG
>DASYUA010000046.1:0-2112 GCA_036001665.1 Tepidisphaeraceae bacterium | reverse complement strand
TGGAGGCGGGGGCGAAATAAAAGAATTCAGAATTCAGAAAAAGCGGAGCACGGGCATCGATTACGCTGCCCATGTCACCCGTTACATGAAGTCACGGGATTCGAGGGGTTGGACGTGGATGGGAGTAGGGGGGAGGGGTTTGGGAATCACGCTGAAGCCGGCCGAGGCAGGGTTGGCCGGGGGCATGGTTTTCATCAGGAATTGAAGGAAAGTATCGAGTTCCGAGCTGGCGAATGCGCGTTTGGGAATTGGCAGAAAGCTGCGCTGCGAGATGTACAGCAGGAGCAGGTTTTTCGATTCGTCGAATTTGACGAATGCCGGCCATTGCCAGGTCGCCTGACGGAATTCCTGAGTGATGGTGAGGGCCGAATCGTTGAGTGTGATGGTGCAGCGGCCGCGAAGCGTCGGATTGGAGTCCCATTCGGTTTTGGCGAGGTCACCGAGCTTTCGCTGAAGCATGAACCAGAAGAGCACGCCAATGAGAAGGACTGGGGTGAGGAAGAAGAAGCGAGACGGGAGCCAGTGTATGTGGCGGATGGTAAGGAGTATCAAAAGCGCGGCGAGCAGCGCGGCGGTGATGATTAGGACGAGAATTGGGGGGCGGCGTTGGCGCATGGAACGGTTGCTGGCGTGGAAAGCCTGGGCCCATTCATCGTAGGTGAGGGTGTAGTCGAGGGAGATGTTCATGGGGTGTGGTGAGGATAATGCTTGATGGTTGGGACGGGAAGGAGTATGACGCGGTGGTGGAGCAGAGCGAGCGGATGAAGGCGGTGCAGTCGCCGGTGATACCGGTGGTGGCGGAGTGGATTCGCGCGCGGCCGGGGACGATTTCGCTGGGGCAGGGGGTGGTGAACTATGGGCCGCCGAGAGGGGCGATGGAGGCGGTGGGGCGGTTTGCGGCGGATGGGGAGAATCATAAGTACAAGGCGGTGCAGGGAAATGGTGAGCTGGTGGAGGTGATTGAGAAGAAGCTGGCGGGGGAGAATGGGATTCGGGTGGGGGATTCGCAGAGAGTGGTGGTGACGGCGGGGGGGAACATGGGGTTTGTGAATGCGATATTGGCGGTGAGCAGTCCCGGGGAGGAGATCATTCTGCTTTCGCCGTATTACTTCAATCATGAGATGGCGGTGGGGATTGCGGGGTGCAGGAGTGTGGTGGTGGAGACGGATGAGCGGTTTCGGCCGCGAGTGGGGGCGATAGCCAATGCGATCACGCGGCGGACGCGGGCGGTGGTGACGATCTCGCCGAACAATCCGACGGGGGCGGTTTATCCGGAGCCGGTGTTGCGGCAGATCAATGATTTGTGCCGGGATAGTGGGATTTACCACATTCACGATGAGGCGTATGAGTATTTTGTGTGGGATGGGGCGAAGCACTATTCGCCGGCGTCGGATGGGGGGGCTTGGCCGCACACGATTTCGCTGTTTTCGCTGAGCAAGAGCTATGGGTTTGCGAGCTGGCGGATTGGGTACATGGTGATACCGGAGCAGTTGTTTGAGGCGGTGCGGAAGATTCAGGATACGATTTTGATTTGCCCGCCGGTGATTTCGCAGTTTGCGGCGGTGGGGGCGATGAGGGAGGGAGCGGGGTATTGTCGGGAGAAGTTGAAGGCGGTGGGGGAGGTGAGGAATTTGGTGGCGGAGGAGCTGAAAGGGGTTGGCCGATTTTGCACGGTTGCGCCGGCGGGTGGGGCGTTTTATTATTTCATGAAGGTGGGCACGGATTTGAATGCGATGACAGTGGTGGAGCGGCTGATCAAGGAGCACGGGGTGGCGGTGATGCCGGGGACGACGTTTGGGGTGGAGGAGGGGTGTTATTTGAGAATTGCGTATGCAGCGCTTTCGAAGGAGACGGTGGCGGAGGGGATGGGGAGGTTTGTGGCGGGGATTAAGAAGATTGTGGGAGGTTTTTGATGAAAATTTATGGCGTGCAGGTGGATATCGCGTGGGAGGACAAGGGGGCGAATCATGCGAAAGTGAGGAGGTTGTTGGAGGGGGCGCGGCCGGAGAGGGGGTCGCTGGTGGTGCTGCCGGAGATGTTTGATACGGGGTTTACGATGGAGGTGGGGAAGGTGAGTGATGAGAAGACGGGAGTGACGAGGAAATTTTTGGG